>CAJUMA010000008.1 GCA_910587065.1 uncultured Bacilli bacterium
CGATATTCTTTATATTATTTATTTCTGTTTGTTTTTCGTTTAGTTTTGAATATAAGTCATTTAGTGCACTCTCAACATTTGTTGCACTTGATCCACTTGTACTATTATCATATATTACTCCTCCTGAATCTAGGGCATATACTGGACTTACTATTAACATTAAACTAACGATCATACTTAATACTTTCTTCATACTAAAACACCTACAATCATTGTCCTTTTTTAAGCGGACTTATCTACTTTGATTATAGCATTTTTTTTTTTTTTTTTAGCAAGCCCTAATCGTCTTGTCAAGTGTTTTTTTTGTAATTTTTTACAAAATAAAAGACTTGATTAGTCAACTAATTCAAGTCTTACAGTTAAGGCATCATCGCCTTTTCTTTCTGTTAATTTAATTATTCTAGTGTATCCACCGTTTCTTTCAGCATAACGTGGAGCAAGTTCATTAAATATTTTATTAACAACTGCTTTGTCGTTATGTAAAAAAGCAAGTGCTTTTCTTCTAGCAACTAAAGATCCATCTTTTCCGTAAGTTATCATTTTATCAACAAACTTTCTTACTTCCTTAGCTCTTGCTTCAGTTGTAACAACAGCTTCATTCATGATTACATCTTTAGTAATTCCGGCTAATATACTTCTTCTAATTCTAGATTCTCTTCCTAATTTTCTATACATTATAATAACCTCCTTACTGTATTAATCGCGGAACTTTAGTCCCATTTCGTTTACTTTTTCAATTACTTCTTTTAATGATTTCTTTCCTAAGTTTCTAATCTTAGTTACTTCAGTTTCTCTCTTATCTATTAAATCTTGCATTGTGTGAATACCAGCTCTTTTTAAGCAATTGTATGCTCTTACAGAGAACTCGATTTCTTCGATAGGAGTTTCTAATGTCTTAGTTATAGTATCAACTTTCTTTTCAGCGATGATACCTGTAATATCAGCAATTTGATTCAAATCAGCAATGATATTTAAATGCTCAATTAATATACGACTTGCAAGTGCCATACATTCTTCTGGAGTGATAGAGCCATTAGTATATACGTACATAATTAATTTATCATAATTTTCATTGTGACCAACACGAGCACTTTCAGTTTCAAAATAAACTTTTTCAACTGGAGAATAGTTAGAATCTATTGGAATTAAACCAACTGTTTCTCCAAGTAATTTCTTATTTTCTTTTGCATCAACATAACCACGACCATTATCAACAGTCATTTCAATGTTGATTTTTCCACCTTTAACTAAATTACAAATAACTAAATCAGGATTTACTATTTCGATATCAGCATCACGTTCAATCATTCCTGCAGTTACAGGACCTTCACTAGATGCGCTTAATCTCATTATTTTCTTTTCTGTTGAATGATTCTTAACAACTAAATTTTTAATGTTAAGAACGATATTCATAACGTCTTCTTTTACGCCTTCAATTTTTTGGAATTCATGTAAAACTCCATCAATTTTTATACTAGTTACTGCACTACCTGGCATACTAGATAACATTACTCTTCTTAATGCATTACCTATAGTTGTTCCAAAACCTCTTTCTAAAGGTTCTAGTTCAAATTTACCATAATGTTTACTTTCAACATATTCAGTAATTTTATATTCTGGTTTTTCAAAATTCATATTTCAATCCTCGCTCTCTAATTACAACTAATTTCTTGGACGTTTAGGTGGTCTACAACCATTATGTGGTACTGGTGTTTCATCAGTAATTGATGCAATTTCTAATCCAGCAGTTTGGATTGCACGGATAGCATTTTCTCTACCATTTCCTACACCCTTAACAAATACATCAACAGTTGTTACTCCAGCACCTTCTTTTGCAGCCTTTGCAGCACTTTCAGCAGCAAGTCCAGCAGCGTATGGAGTTTTCTTTTTACTACCCTTATAACCTATAGTTCCGCTTGAAGCCCAACTTATTGTATTTCCTACTTCATCAGTGATTGTAACTAATGTATTGTTGTATGAGCAAGAAATGTGTACTTGTGCTTTTGGTATATTCTTTTTAACTTTTCTTTTTCTTCTATTATAAGCCATTATTCTTAACCTCCGTTTCAACTACTTAGTAGCTTTCTTTTTATTTGCAACTACTTTACCTTTACACTTACGAGTTTTAGCATTACTTCTAGTACTTTGTCCATGAACAGGTAATCCTTTTTTATGTCTGATTCCTTGATATGAACCTATTTCCATTTTATTTTTAATGTTCATTTGAACTTCACGACGTAATTCACCTTCAACAAGATACTTATCAACTTCACCACGAAGGATATTTTCTTGTTCTGGAGTTACATCTCTTACTTTCATTTCTGGATCAATGTTAACAGCCTTGCAAATCTTTTTTGCTGTGCTTTGACCAATTCCATAAATTGCAGTTAATCCGATAAATAAAGCTTTATCTTTTGGTAATTCAATATTCTTAATACGTGCCATAATAATCTCCTATCCTTGTTTTTGTTTGTGCTTTGGATTTTCACAAATAATCCATACTTTTCCTTTTCTTCTTATTACTCTACATTTAGGGCATATCTTTTTTACTGATGCTCTTCTTTTCATATAAGTATTCCTCCTTATTTTCTAAATTTTATAATCCCATGTGTTAAATCAGTTGGTGACATCTCGACTGTAACTCTATCGCCCGGTAAGATGCGTATTGTATGTATACGTATTTTACCAGAAACATGGGCAGTTACAATAACTTTATTATCTAATTCTACTTTGTAGATTTCGTGAGTAACTTCTATTACTGTTCCATCTACTTCGATTTTTTGCTCTTTAGCCAATTCTTTCACTCTCCTGTAAGTATTTCACAGCCATCTTCACGAATTGCGACTGTATGTTCAAAATGAGCTGCTGGACGACCATCTTCAGTTACAATTGTCCAATCATCATCAAGAAGTGCCACATATCTTTTGCCTGCAGTTAACATCGGTTCTACCGCGATAACCATGCCTGCTTTAAGTTCTATTCCCGTATTATATTTTCCATAATTCGGAACGTCTGGCTCTTCATGTAATTCATGACCAACTCCGTGTCCAACAAGTTCTCTTACAACACCTAAACCGTGTTTTTCAGCATATTGCTGAATTCGAGCTGATGCATTTCCTAATTTTGCTCCAGCTTTTAACTCTTTGAGTCCAGTATAAAGGGCTTTTTCAGTATGGTACATTAAATGTTCTTTTTCTTTATTAATGTGACCAACTGGATAAGACCAAGCTGAATCAGAATGATAACCTTTATACAATGTACATATATCAAGGGTGATAATGTCTCCTTCTTTTAAGAAAACATCTTCACTTGCTATTCCATGTACTACTTCATCATTTATCGAAATACAGATATTAGCAGGATATCCCTCATAACCTAAGCAACTTGGGATACCACCGTGTTCACGAATGAACTTACCTGCTTCATCATCTATTTCTTTTGTAGTAACACCTGGATTTAACATGCTTTTTAAGTGCTGATGGCACATATAAGTTATATGTCCTGATTCTTTTATAATTTGAATCTCTTCATCACTATAAATGTTAATCATTTAATCACACTTTCAATTAAAGCACTTGTCTCACTTGGAGTTCCACTGTTATCAATTACATTTAGTATACCAAGTTCTTTATAATAATCTAGTAAAGGCTCAGTATTTTCAATGTAAGCATTAAATCTAATTTTGAAGGTTTCTTCAGTATCATCGCTTCTACTTGTTAAAGCGATATTACAATCATCACAAAATCCTTCATTTTTAGGTTTCGTTGCTTCTTCATATTTATTATATCCGCGTCCACACTCAGGACAACTAAGTCTCCCTAATGCTCTATGCATGGCTGTATCTACATCCATATCTAAATATATTGCTGCACCAATTTTTTTACCTAATGTTATAAGTAAATCATCAAGTATTTTTGCTTGAGCTATATTTCTTGGATAACCATCTAAGATAAAACCTGTTTCAGTATCTTTTTCAATTAGTCTTTTTCTTAGTAACTCCGTTACAATTTCATCACTTACAAGTTCGCCACTAGACATAATTTCTGTAAGTCTAAGTCCTAATTCGCTTTTACTTTCAACTTCTTTTCTTAAAAGATCACCCGTCGATATGTGTATATAACCATGATTCTTCATTAGTATTTCACTTTGTGTGCCCTTACCTGCTGCAGGCGGAGCAATAAAGATTATATTCTTCATCTTCTGTGTCTTCTCTTTCTCATTCCTTGATAACTACGAGATACGACACTACTTTCAAGTTGTTTATAAGTTTCAAGAGCAACACCAACTACGATTAAAAGTCCAGTACCACCTAATGTGATAGCACTTGATAAACTTGAAATCTTACTAAATATGATAGGAATTGATGCTATAACGATTAGGAATATACTTCCTACAACTGTTAATCTTGAAATTGTTCCTTTAAGATAGGCAGCTGTTTTATCACCTGGAGTAATCCCTGGAATATAACTTCTATTCTTATCTAAATTTTCACTCATTTCGTTTGGATTAAGTTCCATTAAAGTATAAACATATCCAAATAAGAAAATAAGTGCTATATATAGTAAATAACCCGTTGGAGTTGTATATACTATATATTTTTCAGCAAAATCAGTAATTGACGTATTCTTTAGTAATTGTCCAACTAATGTTGGAATACTTGTAATTGCACTTGCAAATATTACTGGCATTACACTTGCTGAATTTAATTTTAATGGTATATAAGATTGTTCTTTTGATGCAGAACTATCAGTTCTTGTAGTATGTTGTATTGGAATTCTTCTTTCACTAATTTGCATGTAAACTACGCCAATTAAGATTACTAAATAAGCTACAATAAAGGCAATGAATAGTAAAATTCCGATTACTTGTGTAAATGTATCAGCAATAACTAAATCTTTAAATGCGGTAATAAATGTTGATGGTAAAGTATTAACTATACCTGCCATTATGAATAATGAAACACCATTACCTAAACCCTTATTAGTCACTTGATCAGCTAGCCATAGTAGTAAAGATGTACCAGCAGTTAATATAATTGTTGTTTTTACAATTTCTGTGGTCGTTCCACCCATAAAAGCAACAGAATATATATAGCCTTGAACAAAAGCAAACAGGATACCTAAATATCTATTAATTCTATTTATCTTTTGTCTACCAGTGGCTCCTTGATCCTTTAGTTCTTTAAAATATGGAAGAATATCCATTTGTAATAGTTGTGTAAGAATTGATGCCGTAATATAAGGCATAACTCCTAACGCAAATATTGAAAAAGTTTTTAAACTACCACCGCTCATTAAGTTTAATAAATCTAAAAAACTTAAGTTTTGTGTTATTGTTTTGGCTCCTGGAACAATTATGTTTGTTCCTAATCCGAATACAGCTAATACAAGTAAGGTGAAGTATATTCTTTTTCGCAAATCTTTATTATTAGAATTAAACAATCCTTTAAGACTTGTAAACATATTAAATCACCTCTGCTGTTCCGCCTTTTTCTTCAATCTTAGTAACAGCTTTCGAAGAGAATCTGTGAGCTTTTACATTAACCTTCTTCTCTAATGTTCCATTAGCAAGGA
Source organism: uncultured Bacilli bacterium (assembly GCA_910587065.1). GTDB lineage: Bacteria > Bacillota_I > Bacilli_A > RF39 > UBA660 > CAG-582. Next base: position 5,574 of record CAJUMA010000008.1, read on the forward strand.
CTTTAATACCAGCCAATTGTTTTTTTACAATTCCTCTTTCAAATAAAACTTCAGGAGTTACTGTATCACCATCATTAAATCTATTTAAATCAGATAAATTAATAGTCGCATAAACAGTAGCAAATCTCTTGTTGTTAAATCCTCTTTTTGGGACTCTTCTGTATAATGGAGTTTGTCCACCTTCAAACCAAGCTGAGATGCTAGCACCACTTCTTGATTTTTGACCGTTTTCTCCACGAGTAGAAGTTTTACCCATTCCTGAACCAGGACCACGTCCTACTCTTTTTCTTGTTTTAGTTTCAGGAGATTTTTCTAAATTATTTAACTTCATATTATAACTCCTCAACTTTCTTTCCACGTAATTCTGCAATTTGTTCAGCTGTACGTACTGATTTTAAAGCTTCTAATGTAGCTTTTGCAACGTTTACTTTAGTATTTGAACCTAAACTCTTAGCGACGATGTCTTTTACACCTGCAAGTTCAAGTACTGCACGAGCAGCACCACCTGCAACAACACCTGTACCTTTTGGAGCTGGTTTTAATAATACTTTTGCTCTACCACAAACACCAGTAGCTTCATGTGGAATAGTTCTATTATCTACTAAAGAAACTCTTACAAGATTCTTATTAGCAGATTGTAATCCTTTTTTTATAGCTTCAGTAACTTCATTTGCTTTTCCATTACCTATTCCTACTAAACCTTTTCCATCACCAACTGCCATAGCAGCAGAGAATCTAAAATTACGTCCACCTTTAGTAACTTTTGTTACTCTTTTGATATCAATAACTTTTTCTAATAAAAGTTTTTTCTTAGGGTCCATATCTTGTCTTGCCATAACTTACCTCCTAAAATTCCAATCCATTTTCGCGTGCAGCTTCTGCTAAAGCAGCAACACGTCCATGATATTGGTATCCACCTCTATCAAATACAACAGTTTTGATTCCTGCCTTACTCGCTTTTTTGGCTATATCAGCACCTACAAGTTTAGCTCCTTCTGCATTTCCACCATTTTTAATTTTTAGTTCAACGCTTGATGAGCTAACTAAGGTAGTTCCCTTTTCGTCATCTATGATTTGTGCGAAAATATGAGAATTAGATCTAAATACATTTAATCTAGGACATTCACTAGTTCCAGAAATTTTATTACGAACTCTTGCATGTCTTCTTAGTCTTGCAACATTATTTGATTCTTTTTTTGTCATCCTAATTTCCTCCTACCTATTTAGCCGCTTTCTTTCCTTCTTTACGTCTTACATATTCGCCTTTATAACGTATACCTTTACCTTTATATGGCTCAGGTTGTCTTATTTTACGAATATTAGCCGCAAATTCGGAAACATGCTGCTTGTCAATTCCATTAATATTTAATTCTGTAGCTGATACTAATTCTACTGATAAATCAGCAGGTACTTCTACATCAATTGTATGTGAATAACCAGCATGTACTGTTATTTTCTTGCCTGATACAGCAAACTTGTATCCAACACCAACAGCTTCCAATACTTTTTGATACCCCTCAGATACTCCAATAAGCATATTTGCTATTAGGGCATTTGTTGTACCATGTAATGATTTTACTTGTTTTGTTTCATTAGCTCTAGTTACGATTACTTTTCCATCGTCAACTTTTACTGTAATAGATTCATCAAATGTATATTTAAGTTCTCCTTTAGGTCCTTTTACTGTAATATTTTTATTGTCTATATCTACAGTAACACCAGCAGGAATTGTTAATACTCTATTTCCAATTCTACTCATAACCAATATTTCCTTTCCTACCAAATGTAAGCAAGTACTTCTCCTCCTAGTTTTTTATTTCTAGCATCTCTATCAGTCATAATTCCTTCAGAAGTTGAGATAATAGCGATTCCTAAACCATTTAGTACTCTAGGAAGCTCATCATGTTTTGCATATACTCTTAGACCTGATTTAGAAATTCTTTTAAGTCCAGTAATAACTCTAGTCTTTTTACCTTCAGTATATTTTAGGTTAATCGTAATTTTATTACCGTTTTTTGCTTCTTCTAATACATAATCACTTATGTATCCTTCTTCTTTTAAGATTCTAGCAATTTCTACTGTCATCTTAGATCCTAATACTTCAACAGTATCATATTTCATTTGATTTGCATTACGAATTCTTGTAAGCATATCAGCAATTCTATCTTCTACCATAACTCTACTTCCTTTCTACCAACTTGATTTTTTAACGCCAGGTATTTTGCCTTGATTTGCAAGTTCTCTGAAACAAATACGGCATAAACCAAATTTACGAAGTACACCATGAGGTCTACCACATCTTTGGCATCTAGTATATTCTCTAACTTTAAATTTTTGTGGGCGATTAGCCTTAACTTTAATACTTGTCTTTGCCATATCTAATACCTACTTTCTAAATGGCATTCCGAAGCCTTTTAGTAATTCTAATGCTTCTTCATTAGTTTTTGCTGTTGTAACAAAAACAATGTCCATTCCTCTTATTTTTAATACATTATCATAATCTATTTCTGGGAATATAAGTTGTTCCTTAATTCCTAATGTATAGTTTCCAAAACCATCAAAGGCTTTAGAACTAATTCCTCTAAAGTCACGAACACGAGGTAATGCAACACGGATTAATTTTTCCATGAAATTATACATATTTTCTCCTCTTAGAGTAACCTTAGTACCAATGCTTTGTCCTTCTCTTAATTTGAAACCAGCAATTGATTTTTTAGCCTTTGTTATAATAGGCTTTTGACCTGTGATAGTTTCAAGGTCAGCAGCAGCTGCTTCAATGAATTTAGAATCATGAGAAGCTTCACCAACACCAATATTAACAACTATTTTTTCTAGTTTTGGAACTTCCATAACTGAAGAATAATTGAATTTAGTCATTAAATTTCCTTTAATTTCACTCTCATATTTTTCTTTTAAACTACCCATTATTTATCACCTGCTTCTTTTTTTGGTTTTGTTTCTTTCTTTGTGGTTTTAGCCGATTCACTTTTGATAACAGAAACATTTGAAACATGGATTGGTGCTTCAACTGAAACAATTCCACCAGTTTCATTCATTGCATTGGGCTTCATGTGTTTTTTTACAATATTAATACCACTTACAACAACTTTATCTTTTTTTCTTAATGTTGATGTAACTGTACCTTCTTTGCCTTTATCTTTTCCAGCAAGAATTTTAACTTTATCTCCAACTTTTACTTTCATGTTATCCTCCTATAATACTTCTGGTGCTAAAGATACAATCTTCATAAAATCTTTTTCACGAAGTTCTCTAGCAACTGGTCCAAGAACACGAGTTCCTACTGGGCTCTTATCATCTTTAATTAATACAGCTGCATTTTCATTAAATTTGATATATGATCCATCAGCTCTTCTTACGCCTTGTACAGTTCTTACTATTACGGCTTTAACTACTTTACCCTTTTTTACATTTGAATTAGGTATAGCTTTTTTTACTGTAGCGATTACAACATCACCAACATTTGCATATTTTCTTCCGCTTCCACCTAATACATTAATTACTAATAATTCACGAGCGCCAGAGTTATCAGCAACTTTTAATCTAGTTTCTTGTTGTATCATAATAACCCTCCTATGCTTCAACAGATTCAACTAATACTTCAACAAGTTCATATCTCTTTGTCTTAGATAATGGACGAGTAGATAATAGTCTTACTGTGTCTCCTACTTTTGCAATATTTTTTTCGTCGTGAGCAGCATATTTCTTTGAGCTCTTAACTCTCTTATTATAAAGAGGATGTTTTCTATAAGTTTCAACTAAAACTGTAATAGTTTTATCATTAGTTGCACTTACAACTTTACCAATTAATTCAGATCTTTTAGTTTCACTCATTATTTATTTCCTCCTTCACTTTCCATTTCTGTTAAAATAGTTTTCATTCTAGCGATTGTCTTTTTTATTTCTTTGATTTTATGTGGATGTTCTAAAGCTGCAGTTGCTTTTTGCATTCTTAAATCAAATAATTCGTCTTGTAGTTCGGCTATTTTCTTAACAATGTCTTCTCTAGACATTTTTCTAATTTCACTAGTCTTCATCCACTTCACCGCTTTCTTCTTTTTTAACAAATTTGCATTTTACACTTAATTTATGAGAAGCAAGTCTTAAAGCTTCACGAGCAATCTCTTCCGATACTCCAGCAACTTCAAACATTACTTTGCCTTCTTTAACAACTGCTGCCCATTCTTTAACGTTACCTTTTCCTGTACCTTGACGAGTTTCTAAAGGTTTCATTGTTCTAGCTAAGTGTGGAAAAATATTAATCCAAACTTGTCCGCCACGTTTCATGTAACGTGTCATAGCGATACGTGCTGCTTCAATTTGTCTTGCAGTTATGTATCCACCTTCTTTAGCTTGTAATCCATATTCACCGAATTGAACAGTTTTGTTTCCTCTTGCATGTCCTTCGTATGAAATTCTATGAGGTTTACGATATTTAGTTCTTTTTGGCATTAACATCGTCATTACCTCCTTTTTTATCGGCTGCTTTTTTCTTTAAAATCTCACCTTTATAAATCCAAACTTTAACACCAATTTTACCATATGTTGTACTAGCTTCAGCTACAGCATAATCAACATCGGCTCTAATAGTTTGTAGTGGAACAGTTCCTTTAGTATATCCTTCAGTTCTTGCCATTTCAGCTCCGCCTAAACGACCAGATACTGCAGTTTTAATACCAAGAGCTCCAGCTTTCAATGTATCGTTAATAGCTTTCTTTTGGATTGTTCTGAAGTTTCCTCTATTTTCAATTTGTTTAGCAATTGATTGAGCAACCAATTCAGCATTTAATGCTGGATTTTTTACTTCATTAATTGTAATGAAAACTTCTTCTCCACATACACGTTTAATGTTTGCTCTTAATTTTTCGATGTCTTCTCCACCTCTACCGATGATAACACCAGGTTTGGCAGTAGATATCTTAACATCTATTCTATTTTTCTTTCTGTCAATTAGAATTTCAGCTACAGCTGCATCTTTAAGTTCTTTTGTTAAATATTCACGAATTTTAATATCGTTGTTTAATGAATTAACATAATCTTGTCCTTCAGCATACCAGCTTGATTGCCAATCTTTATTGACTCCAAGTCTTAATCCTCTAGGATCTACTTTTTGTCCCATAATTAAGCCTCCTTACCATCACTAACTTTTACAGTTATGTGACTTGTTCTTTTATCTCTTCTATCAACCTTTGTTCTAGAACCAATTTTTACTCTTTTGTAAACAGGTCCTGGGTTAACGAAGCATTCAGATATTACTAAATCTTCTACTTTAGCTCCAAAGTTATTAGTAGCATTAGCCATTGCAGATTCTAATACTTTTAGGATTAATCTAGATGATTTAGTATTAGTATTTTTTAAAATTCCAATAGCAGTAGTAGCTTTTTTGCCTCTAACTAAATCCATAGTCATACGACATTTACGTGGAGCTACCATTGCGCTTTTATGTATTGCGAATGTTTCCATCTAAAATCCCTCCTACTTTTGTCCTGCATGTCCGCCAGCTTTACGAGTTAAAGCGAATTCTCCTAATTTGTGTCCAACCATATCTTCAGTAATATAAACTGGAATAAAATCTTTTCCATTATGTACTGCAATAGTATGACCAACAAAATCAGGGAAGATTGTTGAACGACGTGACCATGTCTTAACAACTTCTTTTTTATTTGATTCATTCAATTTTACAATTTTATTCATTAGGCTTTTATCAACGAAAGGCCCTTTTTTTAAACTTCTTGCCATAAAATCACCTATTTCTTCTTACTAACAATTAACTTGTCAGAAGCTTTCTTTCCTTTACGAGTTTTATATCCAAGAGCTGGTTTACCCCATGGAGTCATTGGAGCTTTGCGTCCAATTGGTGTTCTACCTTCGCCACCACCATGTGGATGGTCGTTAGGGTTCATAACAGAACCTCTGTTTGTAGGACGAATTCCCATGTGACGTGAACGTCCAGCTTTTCCAATATTTACAAGTTCGTAATCTTCATTACCAACAACACCAACTGTTGCCATACAAGTTCCAAGAATCTTTCTTGTTTCGCCTGATTGTAAACGAACGATTACATATTTACCATCTCTACCTAAGATTTGAGCACTTTGTCCAGCAGAACGTGCGATTTCGCCGCCCTTGCCAGGTTTTAATTCAATGTTATGAACTAGAGTACCAACAGGAATATTTTGTAGTTGCATTGCATTACCAACTTTAATATCTACAACCTCTCCTGCTTCTATAATAGTTCCAACTTTCAAATCTTTAGGAGCTAGAATATATCTTTTCTCACCATCTAAATAATGAATTAAAGCGATATTAGCATTACGATTTGGATCATATTCGATACTCGCAACTTTACCAGTTACGCCAAATTTATTTCTTTTAAAATCGATTAAACGATATTTTCTTTTTGCACCACCACCAATGTGTTGTACAGTCATTCTACCTTGATTATTACGTCCGCCTGTTTTGTTTCCTTTTCTTAAAAGACTTTTTTCAGGTGTTGTTCTAGTAATTTCTTCATTTGTTAGAGTAGACATTCCTCTACGACCATTAGTCGTTGGCTTATATTTTTTTATCCCCATAAGTAATACCTCCTACTATATTTCTATAGCATTACCGTCAGCTAAAGTAACGATTGCTTTCTTATAAGTTTTTGTCTTTCCTGTATATCTTCCAACTCTTTTGTCTTTAGCTTTTGTATTAAGAGTTCTAATATCTGTTACAGTTACGTTGAATGCGCTTTCAATAGCTTCTTTTATTTGATGTTTATTTGCATCTTTTTTTACTTTGAAAACATATGTTTTACCTTCTGCATTAATGTTTGCAGCTTTTTCAGTAATTACTGGAGCAATTATAATATCTTTCATTATTTAAGCGCCTCCTCTATATATTTAACAGTATCTTCATCGCAAACAAGAATGTCTGCATTTACAATATCGTAAACATTTAATTCATCAACCATAATAACTGCTATTGTGCCTAAGTTTCTAGTTGCCAAATATAATTTTTCAGCATCATGCGAAGAAACAAATAGCACTTTTCCTTCTAACTTTAATGTTTCAAGTAACTTTATAGCATCTTTTGTTTTAACGCTAGGAAGTTCTAATGTATCAACAACGATAAGTTTACTTTCAGCAAGTTTTTCCGATAAAGCAGTTTTTAATGCTAGTCTTCTTTCTTTTTTATTTATTTTGAACGAGTAATCTCTCGGTGTTGGGCCGAATACTACTCCACCACCTCTATAGTGAGGAGCACGAATAGTTCCTTGTCTTGCATTACCAGTTCCTTTTTGTCTGTATGGTTTTCTTCCTCCACCAGATACTTCAGAACGGTCTTTAGTAGAAGCAGTTCCTTGTCTTAAAGAATTCATTTGTAAACGAATTGCTTTCTTTAAAACAATGTCATCACCTTCTATTTTAAATATTTCATCATTAATATCTATATCTTTTACTTTTGATCCTTTTAAATCAATAACATTTACTTTTGTCATAAATTAATCTCCTAATCTAACTGTGGTCTTAAGCCTCAGTAGTTTCCTCGACTTCTAGGGCAGAAGCAGTATCTGATTCTTCAGTCTCAGTTGGTTCTTCTACATTCTCAGTAGTTGTTTCTTCCGCAGTAGTTTCTTCCGCAGTAGTTTCTACTGATTCTTCAACAGGAGTTACTTCTGTTGCTACAGTTTCTTCAACTATTTCATCCACAACTGTTTCTGATTCATTAATGATGATTTCTTTTGGATCAACTTTTCCACCCTTAACAGAGTTTCTAATTAAAACAAGTGATCCTTTTGGCCCTGGAACATTTCCACTTACTAATATGTAATTATCCTTAACACATACTTCAATTATTTCTAGGTTTTGAATAGTAACTGTCTCTGAACCCATATGTCCAGCTAATTTTTTACCTTTCAAAACACGCATTGGTCTCATTGTTCCCATAGATCCTGGTCTTCTATGATATCTAGATCCATGAGTTTCTGGTCCACGAGATTGTCCATGACGTTTAATAACACCTTGAAAACCTTTCCCTTTTGAAGTACCAGTTACATCTACTTTTTCACCAACTTCGAAGATGTCTGCTGCTATAGTACTTCCTAGAGTATAATCTTCAGTAGACTCAACTCTAATTTCTTTTAAGAAGCGCTTAGGAGCAACACCTGCTTTTTTTGCATGGCCAATTTCGGCTTTTGTTGCATTTTTTTCTTTCTTGCCGCCTGTTGCAATTTGAATTGCTGTATAACCGTCATTTTCTTTTGTTTTGATTTGAGTGATTACATTTGGTTCAACTTCTACAACAGTAACAGGAATAACTTTTCCATCTTTCGTAAATTTTTCGGTCATCCCGATTTTAAGACCTAAGATTCCTTTCTTTTCCATATCTTTCCTCCATATTATTTATTAGATAGTTTTAATATTGATTTCAACACCACTTGGAATATCTAAGTGAGTTAACGCATCCATAGTTTCCTTACTAGGATTTTTGATGTCGATTAAACGTTTATGTGTACGCATCTCGAATTGTTCACGAGAATCTTTGTATTTGTGAACAGCTTTTAAAACTGTAATCTTTTGAATTTCAGTAGGTAATGGAACAGGTCCAGATACTTCCCCACCAGTACGTTTTACAGTTTCGATTATTCTTGCTACCGCAGTATCAAGAACTCGGTGATCATAAGCTTTTAATCTTATTCTAACTTTTGACATTTACATGTCCTCCCTTCGTCTATATCTTGTATAAACATAGCTCCGTAACAAATTAACCTGATTTTCACCAGTTCTTATGCAACTCTTCCTAGTGTATCAGCAACCTTGCACATCTCAGCCAGTTAAACTATCAATGATTATACATTAGATTATATGGAATTGCAAGCATTTTCTTTCATATTTTACGATTTTTTTTTCTGACAAGGAAAAATCAATTTTTTGTAAATTAATTTTTCGCCATTTTTTTAATAATAAATGTATGATATAATGTGTTCAGGTGAAGCGAGATGAAATTAAACGTAATTATTCCTTTATATAACGAGGAAGGAAATTTAGAAGATTTGTATGATTCTTTAACAACTTCTCTTAAGGACATAAAATACTACTTGACATTTGTCGACGATGGTTCTACCGACAAATCCTTTAGCATTTTAAGGAAGATATACACAAAAAATAAAAACACTGTTAAAGTTATAAGCTTCTCTCGAAACTTCGGTAAAGAAGCTGCCATGCTTGCTGGTTTAAAAAATTCTAAAGCAAAATACACTTGTATTATAGATGCTGACTTACAGCAAGATCCAAAGTATATTATAGATATGGTTAAATTTTTAGATGAAAATTTAGAATTTGATGAAGTCGCTATGGTAAATGATTACGCAAAAGAAAAAGAATCACAAAAATTTCTAAAAAAAACATTTTATAAAATCATGGAAAAGTCTACTGGCCAACATGTAAAATCAGGAGCAAGTGATTTTAGACTTATGCGCTCGGATGTAGTCGATGCTTTAATTAGCATACAAGAAGTTAATAGATTTTCTAAGGGTTTATTTTCATGGGTCGGTTTTAATACCTATTATATGGAATATTCTGCCAATGAACGTCATTCAGGGGAATCTAAATTTAATTTAAAAAAACAACTTAATTACGCTAAAGAAGGAATTATCAGTTTTTCAACTAAACCATTAAAGATTGCAACGGTTCTAGGAACATTTATTTCTATGATTTCTTTTATTTACTTTTTAGTTGTGTTATTTGAAACTTTAATATTTGGAAAAGATATCCCAGGATATGCCTCTTTAATGTGTGTGGTATTACTCCTAGGTGGTATACAATTAATTGTTTTGGGTATCATTGGTGAGTATATCGCCAATACATATTTGGAAGTTAAGAAAAGACCTATTTATATTACAAAAGAAAAACTTGGATTTGATGATAATATTCTATAGAAAAAGCAACTTATTTATTAAAAGTTGCTTTTTCTATGAAGTTGTTATCTATAACCACCATCTATTTTTATAATTTCACCATTTATATATGAGCAATCATCACTAGCTAAATAACAAACTAGTGAAGCAACTTCCGCTGGCTCTGCAAATCTATTTAAAAATATTTTCTCGGTTTCTTCTTTTATAACTTTAATAGGTAAATCTTGATTCATCTCAGTATTTATCCACCCTGGTGCAACAGCATTAACTAAAACATATGGAGCATACTCTAAAGCAAAATTATGTGTTAAAGAAATTATAGCAGCTTTTGAAGCATCATAATCAATACTTGTTGGAAAATAAGCATTGATTCCATTAGTTGATGTGATGTTTATTATTTTACCTTTTTTATTTGTATACATGAAACGACCAAATATTTTACTCATTAAGTAAGTTGAGGTAACATTGTTAGTTAAAATACGATTAAAGTCTTCTGTTTTCTTAAACTCAAGTTCAATATCTTCAACCAAAGCAGCATTATTGATGACGACATCAACTCGACCAAATTTTTTCTTAACGACCTCGAGAAATCTTTTTACTTCCGATTCTTCTTTGACATCCGCCATAACACCCAAAGCTTCTACATCATAATTGTCATTAATATTTTTAACAACATTTAAAAGTTCTCTTTCTTCTACAAAATCATTTACAACGATATTATAACCTCTTCTTGCAAGAGCAGTTGCCATACTTGCCCCTAATCCTCGTCTTGCTCCTGTAATAACTGCTACTTTTCTTTCCATAGAATCACTTCCTAATATAATTTTAGCATAGTTTATTGCGAAATTGAAAAAAAGTAAAAATTATGAAGTAAAGTTACTTAATTTTTACTTTTAAAAGGGTGTTTTAATCTGTATTTTATTTCTTCTTGTATAAGAGAAATTGTCTCATCATAAATGTTTATAGCTTTTCTTTCTGTAATAATACTACTTTTTCTAATACTTCATCATCTAATGAATCTATATCAATAATTGAATCATTAACTAAATCATTTATTTGACATTTAAATATTTTACATAGTTCAAGCAAGTTATTCATCTCAGGATAGGCATCTCCAGTTTCCCATTTTGATACACTTTGTCTAGATACCCTCACTTTCTCGGATAATTCTTCTTGAGATAAATTATGCTTTTTTCTCATATTCCTTAAATTATCTCCTAATTTCATATAATCCTTCCTTTCATAGTTACAATATTATGCTTTTTTATCTTTATTTTCTATCAACTTTCAGTTGCATAAAAGAAAAAAGCCAATTATGGCTTATTAATTTGCAGTAATTATAATATTTTTGTTACTAGGTATTGGTTCATCATCTTCTTGAACAAATTCACCTAATTCTTTTAACTTAGCACCTTTTGAATATTTGATGATTGTATCAATCATATAATCCAAATCTTCTTTTTTATTTGGTTTCATTGTACTTGGGTTTGACTGTGATTCAACAACTTCAATAAGATTTCCAACAGCATTTAAAAATACTGTGTAATCAAGTGTTTTTCCTAAACTTGTAAATGGAGAAAAGAAAACTTTTACTTCTGCGCTTTCTTCACCAATTAGTTCTTTTGTTTCATTTAAACCTCTCGAAATTAACTTGTTAATATTACTTACTAAGTTTTTAATATCATTACGTAAATTTTCTTCAGTGTTAAATCTTGTAAGTAGGTAAGTTATGTCTTCATCTGCAGCATATTTAAATACATACTTAACAGCTTTTGAATCTAGTATTACATACATTTTGTTTTTTTCTGATAATGACCATTCGTCAATATAATCAAACGCTTGCTTAAATTCATCATGATGTTTATTAAGTTCAATAGCGTAAACATCATTCGTTAATGATAACAATTTATTATTATTTGGTTCTTTTAAATAGTAGTTGTGAACTGATGAACGAGTTATAGTATAAGTTATTGGTGAATACCTTACTTTATTTATTAAAGATATTTCAACAACTAGAATAAAAATAAATAAGGCAAACTTTAACGGCTTAGTAATTGGCGATCTTAAAATTCTAAACACTTTCGTTACTGTATTTACTTCATTAAACTTTCTTCCTTTTCTTCTTACAAAAAGAAGACGCCATGGTAGCCATATTGGCGAAGTAATAACTAAAAAAATTATTTTAATTACATAACCAATAGTTATGCTTTTTTTCTCTTGCGTTGCTTTTTCTTCAATATTTGTTTCTTTTATTATTTCTTTTTCTTCTTGATTAGTTTTTTCAAGTTTAACAATACTATCTTGTTTTTTTGTTGGTTTTTTTTCAAGAACTTCAGAGTTACTTTTTTTAGGGGTTCCTTTTTGTTCACTTTTACTTGGGATATCTTTTGTTTTACTAACTTTACTTGTCTTTTTTTCTTTTTTTTCCATTATACAACACACACCTTTAATAATATTTTATAGTAAAGAATAAAAAAATGCAAACAATTATTTATTTGCATTTATCCTTTTTAAAAAGTCTTTTAAATCATGGTTAACCTTATAAATTTCATTATCAATTTTATCGTATACTAAAACGCTTACATATTCATGACTTTCAAACAAAGTTACTTCGGCAATATCTTCTGAGTCTTCATCAGAATAAAGTTTTAGTAGATAGACTTTTTCATCGCCATTCAGCTTATCGCTTTTTTCCCACTTATCATATTTTAATTCTTTAATAATATCTTTAGATTCTTTTACATCATAAGTATCTAATAATTCTTTTGTTTGATAGTTATATATTTTAACAATTTTAGTATTATCAAGGGCTTTTTTTACTTCATCCACATGTTCATCACTATTAAATAAAATAATAGATATTACAAGAGTGATTAATAAAATAATAGCAATTAATTTTAAAATAAAACTCTTTTTCATAGGTTCCTCCATTACTTGCTCTTTCTAATTAATATGTTACTATAAATAAATTATTTTTACAAACTATTTTATAAAAGTTCATTTATAATTTCGTTTAATTCAGGAATTTTATAAATTCTATGATAGCCATCAAAATGATCATAATTTTCTAGATATACTTCTTTTGCTGAAGTATCATTTATAAAATCAGTAAATTCATGCTCCTTCAGGATGATTGTAGACTTTTTTTACATTATCATTTACTTGACCATGTCTAACAATGTATAGTTTAATTTATACTCTCCTTTTTCTTTTTAACTAATTCATCATGATAAAAATAATTTTTATATTTAATATTATGTTTACAGCAATAATCATTTAATTTGTTTCCTAGTTCATTCCAGTAAGTCATATCATTATTCACATAAATATTAATATAGTCTTTATAATATAGGTCATAGTTACTTTTTATGTAATCTAAGATATCTTTTTTATATGGGCCTCGTAAATTTAAATTTTCAAACCAATATTCATCTACATAATCTTTGCTTTTTTCAATTATACCAATGCAATCTGTAATATAGGGAAATATGGGCGACATAAATAAAACTGTTTTTATGCCATTTTCATGTAATTCTTTTAAAGTATTTAATCTGCTACTAATTGAACTAGCATTATCCATATCATTTTTGAATTTTTCATCTAAAGTATTTATTGATAAACTAACACATAAATTATTCATTCGTTTTAGTAAATCAAGATCCCTTAATATTAAACTAGATTTTGTCGATATATTTAATTCGCAATCACATTCAACAAGTCTATTTAATATATTTCGTGTTATTTTATATTTTTCTTCAAGTTCATTATAACAATCTGTAACAGATGACATAAATACACGCTTGCCAGCAAGTTTTTTTATATCTATTTCTTTTTCACATCTTTTGATATCAATAAACTCTCCCCATGGTTCTTCATGATTTGTAAATCGTTTCATAAATGAGGCATAACAATATTTACAACCGTGTGGACAACCAACATAAGGATTGATAACATAATCACTTGATGGCAAATTAGATTTAGTTACATAGTCTTTTGTTGTTATCTCTTTTATTTTCATACCATAATTCCTTTATAAACCTATATTACCATTCAATTGTTCTAACTTCAAGAAAAAAACATTCTTAAAGAATGTTTAAGCGGCTTTAACAATACTTGTTTCTTCATTACTTTTAATAGGTATATACTCTGCTAACATATCTTGGCTTTTAAGTCTATTAATAAACTCTAATACTTTACCATTATTTTCGGATACATATTGCAAACTTATATTGCCATCAGGAAGTTTTTGAGCTGACATAGTATTTGGTCTACTAGTTATATATTCTAATTTAGTTTGATAATAGTTTTTTGAAGACATATACATTTGATAAGCATCTTTGCTACTAATATTTTCAAACATTACTTCAATATCAGCTAAAGTGTCAAGTGAATCGGCAAAAGATGAATCAACATAACCTTCACTGTCAACTATTCCTTGATTAATGCTAGTAATACTTATGTTAGGGTCGTATCCAATAGTTGTATCATCTAATCTTGGATATCCAACTTCTTTATTTTGCACATCTTTTCTGTTAAAGCCCTCTTTTTTTACAAAATCCATTGATGCAATATAGCATCTTTCACCATTAGAAAATAATACTTCATCATTGCCAAGAGTAAAAGGATCATAAAGCATCCATCCAAGTTCATGTAAACAAAACTCGAAAGCAGCTGAGAATCTTGTGATATTTTTTTTGTATTCCTCGTATTTTTCTTTATAATCATCGCTTAAAGAGGCAGATTTTTCAGCTATTTTCTCACATAATCCTTCTATCTCATAAAATGGAAGTTCATGAAAGTTCATTTTACTATCTAATACACCTGTTTTCATATTATCACCTACTATAATTAGATTATAGCACACTTCTCTAAAAAAGAAAAAATGCTTTACAGCATTTTAACTATTTTTTATTTCTTCAATGTAAGAGTTAACCTTCATAGCCCATGTTGGACTTGCAGCGTATGTTGATGCCATAGTCTCTGGAGTTGTCATACCCTTTAAATAATAATTATTATAAATAATACCTAGGTAGCCAGAAATTCCATCATCTAATGTTTCATATTTACTGTAAGCACCACCATTACATGAAACACCACCTTTAAGCCCACCAATATTATTACAAGCAGTTGTAAGATATGAGCAAGTCCATTTGCATCCAGTTTCAAGTAAAACAATTGCAACACTTAAATAAGGATCCATTCCAGTTAAAGCAGTATATCTAGCAAAGAAATATCCCGTATTTGATAAATAGCCATTTAATGATCTATTTAATTTATCTGTAAGTTCTGTTAAAGTTAAACCATCATATATAATTGAGCCATCATCTTCAAATGTTGGCGCTATTTCATAAGGAATTGTTGCATTATAGTTTGGATCTGGCTCAAAATATTCCTCATCATCTTTAATATTTGATACTGTTGTAATAAGTTTTGTTGAACTTGTTGGAGTTTTTATAGTTGCTACCTTATATTTGGGTTCATTGTCTGATTCATTATAGTATTCCATTACTTTTTTAATAGGTTCATTTACTTTTGTATCTCTAAAGAAACTAGTTTTTATTATAACAAATATTGAAAGACACACAAAAACAGCAATGCTTACAATAATTAGTTCTTTTTTATATTTAAAAGTCATTAACTAACCTCTATTCTATGTAATTATTATAGCATCTATTTAAGTTACATTCAATTGGCACTGAATTTACTTAACACTTTCAATAGTTAACATATAAATTAAAACAAGAGCCAAAATTGACTCTTTTTTAATTTCAACTACTTTATAAATCGAAAATTGTCATGAGCATCTATATTTAGGCATTCTTCTTTTTTCATATCTTTTTCCTCCCTTTTAGGCGCACTTACCTACCTTAATCATAACTTTTTTTCCTATTGCATTACTTTTTATATTATTTACTTTTATTTAACAATATTGACAATAATTATTTTGTCAAAAAAAAGAAGATAATATTTCTTATTATCTTCCTACTAAATAGTATTTTTAAATTGATCTAAATAAATCTTTTTTCTTAGCAACAACTAATGCTATTCCACATAATGCTACTATGCAACCGAATTCAAGGATATAATCTTCTACACCTGTCTTTACGGCTTTAACACAACTACCTTTAGCAGTTATTTCTGGTACCAACGTACAAGTAGCTGCTTGTGTTCCAACTTCTAACCATTTGTAGTCATTATCACATGAGTAACAACCCATTTCAACTTGGTTAACTCTTGTATGACAATCATATGTTTTATCAAATGATACTACTGGTAGATAAGAGTAAGTATTAGTATTCATATCTACTTGTTTAACAGTAATAGCGTTAATTTTATCTCCCACAGTATTTAATGTGTATTCTACTGCCCAAACTTTATTAGTTTTTAAATCGTACTCTCCTGTATAAAAACCTTTTTTCATACGTGCTGCATTAGCAAGTAATTCTTTTGCTTGTTCTTTTTCAGCAGCGGTTGCTGTAGTTGATGCATTTATTTCTTTTGCTAATTCTTCTGTAGCAGTTGCTGCATCAAAAACGATTTCAAATTCCTTTGCCCATTTTGTTGCATCAATTGTATAAGTTCCATCAGCTGTTAATGTTGCTCCAAATACATTTTTTAATTGATTTAAAGTAATGTATTCAAGTTCAATTTCTCCATTACTTGCTTGTTTAGCTGATGACCATGGATATTCTCCAGCATCTTCTGCAGCTTTAGTTATAGCTGTCTTGTGTGCATCTTTTACATGAGTTGTTGGAGTTGTCTCAACTTTTGAATCATAGTATACCTCAGTTGTAACAAATGGAGATAGAGCTAAAACTTTAACATATTTTGAACTAGCTCCAGCATCTTCAAGAATAATAGTTGTTTGACCCGACTCTTTATTGTTTGCTTGTCTTTCTGCCTCACTTCTATAGAAATTTACTTCGTCACCTGGTTTATAAACAAAGCATGAGTTGTTTACTGAACAATCAGTAATTACTTCTTCAGCTTTAACGTTAGCAAAAGGAAGTACTAATGTAAAAGCGGTTAGTAGTGCCATTAATTTTTTCATTATAAAATTCACTCCTTTATTTTATTTTACCTTTTTCTATTATAAATATAACATAATTTAACAATTATTGCCATATTTTTTACTTTTAACAATAAACTTTACAATAGAAAAAGATGAAAATTTTACTTTTCATCTTCTATAAGTTCAAAACGATATTTTTGAGTTACTTCAGGATACTTTTGATGATCAACTTCACTTAAGAACATGTTAAGTGGTCTAGTCCATATTTCTCCATCACTTTCATGGGTATAAACAACTACTTTTTCTTGTGTTTCTGAATCAAGAGCGATACAAACTATTTTATGAATAGTTCCTTTAAAATGTTTATATATTTGTCCAGGCTTTACAGCACGTTCTTCCATTACTTTTCTTCCTTCTCTTTTGTTTCTGTCTCATTTGATTTCTCAGCATTTTCCTTTTTTTCTACCTTTTTTGGTTTTGGAAGTGCTTCTTTACGAGATAGATTTAATCTTCCGCGATTATCATAACCTTGACTTACAACAATTATTTCATCTCCAACTTTAACAACATCACTTGGTTTTTCAACTCTTTCGTGAGCTAGTTGGGAAACATGAACTAATCCCTCACAGCCTGGCCACAATTGAACAAAACAACCGAAATCTTCTACTTTTACAACTTTAGCTGGATACTTAACTCCTGTTTCTACTTCTCGGGCAATAGATTTAATCATTTCCTCTGTTTTGGCAATTATATCCTTATTTGTATGGTAAATTGTTACTGTTCCATCATCTGCTAAATCTACTTTAACAGCATTTACATCTTGAACTGTTTTAACATTGGATGCATCAAGGATAATTTTAGTAATTGTCTCTCCACCTTTACCAATAACTTCTTTAATCTTATCAGGATTAATTTTAAATATACTAGTCTTTGGAGCATATTCAGATACTTCATCACGAGGTTTAGCAATAACGCGCTCCATAACATCTAAAATTTCCATACGAGCTTTTCTCGCTTGTTCTAAAGCTTCTTCTAAAATCTCTTTTGTTATGCCTTTAATTTTAATATCCATTTGTAGTGAACATATACCATCCCTAGTTCCACCAACCTTAAAGTCCATATCACCTAAGTGATCTTCCATACCTTGAATATCAGTTAAAATTGTATAACTTGATTCGTCTTTACTTGTTATAAGTCCCATAGCAATACCAGCGACTGGAGCTTTAATTGGAACACCAGCTGCCATTAGTGACATACATCCTACACAAATAGTTGCTTGACTTGATGAGCCATTTGATTCAAGTATTTCAGATACTACACGTACTGTATAAGGAAACTCTTCTTCGCTAGGCATTACTTGTTTTAAACATCTTTCTCCTAAGGCTCCATGACCAATTTCTCTTCTTCCAGGAGAGCCATATCTTCCAGTTTCTCCAACTGAGAATGCTGGGAAATTATAATGTAACATGAAATGCTTTTCAGCTTCTAAACTAATTCCATCAAGTACTTGATACTCGTTTAATGCTCCTAATGTTGTTATTGCTAAAGCTTGTGTTTCTCCTCTTGTAAATAAGGCTGAACCATGTGTTCTTGGTAACATATCTACTGATGCAGAAAGTGGTCTAATCTCATCCATACGTCTGCCATCACTTCTTGTATGCTCATCAACCGTAATTGACCTAAATATATCATACTCAATTGACTCAAGAACGAGTTTAATCTTAGTGATAAGTATTTCTAATTCTTCCTTATCTAAATCAGTGTTTTCATCGCGATATTTATTAACAATTGTTTCTTTAACTTCATCAATTGCTGCATATTTTTCTAATTTATCTTTAATACGTAAAGCATTATTTAATTTAGACTTAGCAAGTTCTGTTACTTCACTTCTTAGTTCATCAGATATTTCCAAATACTCATACTCCATCTTGTCTTCGCCAATTTCAGAAGTTATTCTCTCTTGGAATTCACATAATTCTTTAACAGCTTCGTGACCAAACATTAGGGCACTTAACATATCACTTTCAGAAACTTCCTTAGCTCCTGCTTCAACCATATTGATAGCTTTCTTTGTTCCAGCTACTGTTAAATCAATGTCCGAAAGTTCTAATTCTGCTGGTGTAGGATTTATTATAAATTCGCCATTTACACGCCCTACTTTTACTCCGGCAATAGGTCCATCAAAAGGTATTTTAGAAATACATGTTGCAAGGGATGATCCAAACATTGCTGCAAGTTCTGGAGAATTATCATTATCAACTGATAAAACTGTATTTACAATTTGTACTTCATTTCTAAAATCTTCTGGGAACATTGGACGCATCGGTCTATCAATCATACGAGCTGCAAGTGTAGCTGCATCAGTTGGACGTCCTTCCCTTTTTATAAATCCACCTGGGATTTTTCCTACGGAATATAATTTTTCTTGATATAAAACCATTAAAGGAAAGAAATCGCTTAAGATATTGGCATTGCTACCAACTACTACTGTTGATAAAACAACTGTATCTCCATATCTTATTACTACTGACCCATGTGCTTGTTTTGCAACTTCACCATGCTCAACTACTAACTTTCTTCCCCTAAAGGTCATTTCGAATACTTTTTTTCCCATTACTTCTTTTCCTCACTGTTCTAAATATATTTTACCATTTTTATAAAAGAAAAGACACTAAAAAATTAGTGCCTACTTTCTTATATTTAATTTTGCTATTAATGTACGGTAAGAATTAACATTATTTTTCTTTAGATAATCTAATAAACTACGTCTCTTACCAACTTTCATCATTAGTCCTCTTTTTGAATGATAATCATGAATATGTACTTTTAGGTGTTCAGTTAAATCTCTAATTTCTTCTGTAAGGATAGCGATTTGTACTTCAGTAGCACCAGTATCAGTTTCACTTTTACCAAATTCTTTAACCAATTCTGCTTTTCTTTCCTTTGTTACTGACATTTTTGTTCCTCCTATTAATTATTTATGTTTAAACTGAGTGAAAAATTGGAGATTTTCCTCACCAAGTAAAAACTATACTAAATTATATACCTATTACTTTTAAAAATCAACCTATTTTGTTGATTTTCTCATAGTAATTAATGGGACTTTTAAAGATTTTATCTTTTCAATCTTATAAACGCGTCCTTTAGGATTGCAAGACATGATATACTCTTTGATATATTTAATCCATTCATTCATGTCATCTAGTTCACCATCAAGTGTTTCATAACAATCACAAGCTAGAATACATAAGTCTTTATCATAATCACTTGCCAATTCAATCATATCAAGTGTTGCATCACATGGATATAAACCATAAAGCATATCATAAGGAGTTATATCAAAGTTTTTAGATAATCTTGTCTTTATTACTTTAATTCCTTCAAAGTCTTCTTTGACAAGAAGCGGATCTATGGCCGTAATTGAACCTCTCTTCTGATGTCTTAGCATTCTTAAAGCTAAGGATGGATAATATCCACAACCAACTTCTAATAAGTTACAATGAATATTCATTCTTGATTTTATTAATTTTATAAAGATATCATAAGCATTATCTTTTTCAACATCAAATATTCCTAGGTAAGCATATATCTGATTTAAAACATCACTTGAATCACGAATAGGTCTGTAGGGATTTAAAAAATTCTCTTCTATTTCGTCTAAGGCATATTCTGAATAGAACTCACGATACTCGTTTAAGTATCCTTCTAGCCTTTTACGCAATGTCTCTCGCTTTTTTATATCAAATACCATGATGTTCCTCTTTTCTAATTTTAATTTCTTTTTTTTGTACTTATTATTGGTGTATTAAATTTACTGGTGTATTCTATTTTATATTCAATGTTATGTGGTATTGTTTCTTTAATTATACTTTCTATATAGTTAATATATTCTCCATAAAATACTTCTCTTCGATAAGTTATTAACTCTTTTGGCAAATGTGTACAACTACAAGCTAATACACAAAATTCTTTTTCATATTTATTAGCTGAAGTAATTATTTCCTTTAATGCTTCGCAAGGGCTTATTGCATAAAGTAAGTCATATTTACTTATATCAGTTTCTGGAGATAAAGGCTCTTTTATTATTTTTATGCCATCAAGTGTATCAATTATACTATCTGGATCTATTGCTGTTACTGTGCCAATACATTGTTTACTAGCTACCATCTGAGCAAAAGATGGAAACATACCTGATGCAACTTCAAGTAAATGTTGGTTTAAATTATAATTGGAACTCAAAAAATCATAAAAATTTTTATATGTATTATCCTGAAACTTATTATAAATTCCAAGATATTGGTATACTTGAGCAACAATATCAACATCAAAACCATATTGAAAATCTGTTTTTAGAAAATGTCTCTTTATATATTCTAAAGCCTCTTTAGGATAAAATTTTCCATAGATATCAACATATTCTTCGAATAAGCACGAGTACTTTTCCCTATGTTCATTAGTTATAAACCTCATTTTACCCCCTCCTTTGCGGTTGTATATTCTAAAATAAAATACTAGATTAGTCAAATAAAAAAAGGAAGAAAATTATTTTTTCCTTGTGTATATTAATGGTTGAGCAAAGGTATCAACTTGTTCAATTCTGTATTCTCTTGTTTTTGGAGTTGTTGTTGCAAGTATTTGTTCTGCAAGTTTTAACCAATTCAATTTACCAATTTTTGTAGATTGTCTTCCCATGTTTACTTTATAACAAGAACAAGCTAAAAAGAATAAGTCTTTGTCATAGAGATTAGCAAGTTTAATCATATCAAATGTTGCTTCACATGGCATAATTGCGTAAATCATATCATAACGTGAGATATCGTAACGCATTGTTAACTTTTCAGATTTTACATTGACACCATCAATATTGTCAGTAACTACTAGTGGATCAACTGCATCAATAGAACCGTATTTTTGTTTTTTAGCTAATTTCTCAGCAAAGGCAGGATAATGACCACATCCTACTTCTAACAAGTGACGATTTATATCAAATCTTTTTTCCATCTCTTCTAAAAATGATGAATAAATATTTCTAGGAAACAAATCAAATACTCCAGTTGCTTCATACACTTGATTTAAATCACTGTCGGTATTGCCAAATATATCAGAGCTACTTAAATAATAATTCAAAATTTTATCTCGAGTTTCGGCATCATATTTATCACCAAACTTAAGCATAAAATTGGCCATTCTTGCCAAATACCCATAATATTCATTTGCTGATAAGCTTACTATTTTATCCATTAAAATCCCCTTTTCGACTTGTCTATTTTATTATTTATAAAAGAATTTGTCAAATAATTATTAACTAACGCAAAAATGGAAGACAGATGCCTTCCAAATCTATATAAACGTATATATACGTACAATATATTGTATGTTTCATTATAATTAATGTGACAGTATTTTATAAACTTTATAGCATACTAAATTATATTATCTTGCAATTATTCTCTTATCAGAGCAATACTTTATAACATATTTATTATCTTGTTTACAAATAATTATTCCAATAGTCTTATCATGATTAATTCGTTTTAAATTATCATCAATATAATTCATATACACTTGTAATTGTCCAATATGCTCTTTTTTTAATTCAGTAACTTTAAGTTCTACTACTACATAACAATTGTATTCTATATTAAACAGAAGTAAATCAATATAATTATACTTGTTTCCTAATCTAATCTTGTATTCATTTTCTATAAAAGTGAAGCCATTACCAAGTTCTTTTAAAAATGAAGAAATGTCTTCAAGAATTAATTTTTGTAGTACATTTTCTGATATAGTTTCATTATTTAGTTTATTATTAATCACAATGGGATTTTTAACTAAATCTTGAATATTTAAATCTTCTTTACTAATTAATTTATTTTTTGTTTCTGCTGGCAGTCTTTCATATTCTTGAGATTTTATTCTATTTCTAAGTTCTCTTACTGATAAACTATTTGTTTCCGTTATTTTGATGTAATAATTTATTTCTTCAATTTTTTCTATTGATAGTATCTCACAATAATGTGACCAAGATAATAATGCAGACAGTGTCTGCACTTTTTTACTTAATTCAAAAAATCGTAGCATTAGCCATAAATTTCTTTTACCATATCCTCTTCCCAAGTCAATTGTCAGTTTCTTTGAATATTCTTTGATGATTGATTCTCCATAATGTTTACCTGCCTCACTAAGTATTTTTCCAACATTATAATAAGTATTTAAATCACTTTTATTAATTGAATTATTTTTAATTTTTTTATTTATTTCATTATTAATTAATTCCTTCTTTATCTCACTATAATAATTCACATAGATTCATCCTTTCTTTAATTTACTTAAGTCTAATTTGCATATGTTTTTATTAATAGACCATTATTATTTATCTTAAAGTTAATGGTGCCATCTATATCAGTCCGGTATATTTTAGACTTATTTAAATTATCTACAACACTTTTCTTTGGATGTCCATATCGATTATTTTTACCAACACTTATGACTGCATACTTAGGAGCTGTTGCATCAATAAAAGTTTTTCCACTACTTGTATCTGAACCATGATGTCCGATTTTTAATACATCAACATTACTAATATTATATTTTTTTAATAAATCAGTTTCTGTTTTTACACTAGCATCACCCATAAATAAAAATTTGTAGTTATAAGCACTAAGTAAACAAACAATTGAGTTATCATTTTCATTATTATAAATGACATCTGTATCTAAAATAGTTAAATTTAATTTTCCTTTGTAAGTTTTAGTTAGTAAATTTTTAGGAATACTTTTTTCTAAATAATTTAACTCACCCTTATTAATAATTACATTTTGGACCTTTATGTTTTCTAATAAATGATTAATTTCCTTAGCATGATCGGCATCTCCATGAGTAATAATTACTGTATCTATTTTCGAAACTCCAATACTATATAAAAACATAATTGTGTTATCTGTATAATAGTATTCTTTCCTTTTTTTCCACTCTTCTTTTTGAAAACCAACCTTACCACCTGTATCAATAAGTAAACATTCAGATCCTTTTTTTATAACAATTGAATCCCCTTGACCAACATCTAAAAAATAAACATAGTAATTTTGATCTAACACGGGTTGTATTTTAACGATTATTAATAAAGCTAAGATTAAAGTTAGAAAAATCTTTTTATAAGACTCGAAAAATAAATATAAAAATATATAATATATAATGACAACAACTATACTTACCTTTGGCACGACTATTTTTAAAGTTAAAAGATATGGAGTTATACTTTCTAACATATTAATTATAAATAGAAGTATGTCATCAATAGGTTTTATAAAAAATGAAAGCACGCTTAATGGGTATAAAATTAGACTTACTAATGGCACGATAAGTAAATTATTTAGAACAGACAAGAGATTAAACTCATAATTGTTTATAAGTGTTATTGGTAAACTAAAGGCAAAGGCAATTAATGAAACCTTTAAAGTTTTCATCAAGTAATTTCCTTTTATAAGTCTACTATATTTTATTAGTGAAAAAGAAACAACACTTGAATATAAAAAGCCAATATTACTAAGAAAATTTGGATTTATCAACAAAATCACTACAATATCTAAAAATAGAATGTTTATAACTTCAATATTAAAGTCATATTTTTTATTAAAATATAATAGTATGAATAGTCCAACACTTCTTAGAACGCTTGCTTGATAATTAGTTATAGACATATAAAAGCAAAGAAATATAATAACTATTACATAGGAATGATTTTCACTCACCTTTAATTTTTTTAAAACAAAAAGTATTATTGAAGATAGTAAAGATATATGCATCCCTGATATGGCAAAGATATGCGATACACCTAATTGTTGGTAATCTTTTTTTATATCTTCATCAATTAAGCTCTTATCTCCTGTTATAAAAGCGTTTATATAGTCTTTACTTTTATAATTACTTATATGTTTTTGAATTCTATTTTTTATAGAATATAAAATACTCGTTTTATTGTTCAAAACTTCTAACTTTTCAACATTTAGAATATAATTAATTTTATTTTGTTTTAAATACTTTTTATAGTTAAATGTATTAGGTATAGTGTTATTAAGGGGGATACTTAAATTACCATTTAAAGAAAGTGTTATCCCTAATTCTAGACTATTAAGAAACTCTTTTTCTTCAATTGTTTTCATATAATAAGTACATTTCAATTTTTCTTTGCTTTGTAATTCGAAGGAGAACAAGTCTCCTTCTATTTTTTTATTAGTTAATATTCCGACAAACTCTTTTTCTTTAATTGTAAAGCATGATTTTTGATTTAAGTTTATTCTTATAAAAGATAAAATAATGACACTTATAAGTAATATTAAATAGAGATAATTATACTGTAATATAGTCTTTAATCTTAACAAAAACAGTTTCTCCAATACCACTAACATTCATAATGTCTTCTATTTTATTAAACTTTTTCTCATTTCTGTATATTATTATAGAATCAGCTTTACTTGCACCTATATTAGGTATGTTCATCAACTCTTCTTTTGATGCTGTATTAATGTTTATAAGTTTATCTTGTGTTTCATTAGATGTTTCACAGTTACTAATTATTTTCGTTGTACATACATCTGTTTTAGATGTACTGCTTGTCGTTGTAGTTGGTTTAGTAGTTAATTCGCTTTTGGTATTTACAACAATAACCATTTCACTAGTAACTTTTTCTGATAAGTTAATATTACTAGTTGTTGCATTGCTCTTTAAACCGCCTGCCATATCAATAATATCTTTTATAATATTATTTTCATTTACTAAATAAACTCCAGGTTTTTTAACTGCTCCTTTAATATCTACATAGAATTCAGTAGGTAAAGAAGCATCTTCACAAACGCAGTTTTCTTCATTAGCATAAACATTATTGCCTTTATCAATGGATATATAATTAAATGCACATATTATAGCAAATATACCAAAAAGAAGTAGACTAATGAGTTTCTTTTTATGAGTTTTTAGCATTTCCATATTATCACCTCCTACTTACTTATTACCTTTTTATTTTTCATTTACTTCAAAAAAAAGAAAAAAATTATTTTTTCTCTGTTTTTTTCTTCTTTACCACTAAAATGGATTTATTTTTAGTATTTATTTTACTTGCAATTTTCTTAGCTGTTTTAATATTTAAATCATTGTAAATATTGTATAGGTTCGCGTTTATATCACCATATTCTAAAATGTCAGATTGAATTAGATTATTTGTTTCTTCAATATCATCGAAACATTTTATTAGATTACTTATAGCGACTCTTTTCTTTCTAATAAGTTCATCTTCTTCAATTTCAAATTCTTTTATTGCTTCTTCCATTAAAGTGATATATCTTTTGGGATAAGGAGTTTCGGCAATTATATTAACAAAAACATGATTTTCCAAATAAGTACGAGATACATATAGACCATCTGTAATAATATTGCCGCTTACTAGTTTTTCTTTTATCTTACTTGTTCGTCCAAACATAGAATTAGTTAAAATATTAATATAAACATTTTCTTGTAATCTAGTCAATTTTAGTGATGAAAAAGCGGAATATGGAATTTTTAAACCAATATTGACTTTGTCTATTTCAACATCTCTTTTTATTTCTTCAAATTCTTTTACAACTGTGTTTGGCTCTTTTTCTTTTATTTTTATAACTGATTCTTTCCTTGGAAATTTTTTCTTCTCTTGATTTCCTTCAATTATGGCAAGAGCTTCTTCTGCATTAAAATTTCCTGTAATTGTTACATACATATTTGATGGATGATAAAAGGTTTTATAAGCTTTCTCTAAATCATTTAAACTTATAGATTGAACATCTTCTACAGTGCCAGAAACTAAATTTTTCGTATTGTCTTTGTGAAATGAATTTTTAAATAATCTAAATATTAATTCTGTTTCAATATCATCATCATACATTTTTACTTCTTCTTTAATTATTCCTTTTTCTTCTTCAACTAATTTCTCTGTGTAAAATGGTGTTTGAACAAAATCTAATAAAGTTTCTAAATTTTCTTTAAATAAGTCATATCCAAATACTTCATAACATGTAACATTAAATGTAGTGTATGCATTAACATCGGATCCTAATTTTACAAAATAATCCGTTGCATCTATGTTACCTTTCATTTTAAATGTTAGATGTTCTAAAAAATGAGCTGTGCCATTTGGCACACTCATAGTTTTCTTAGCATTAGTTTTTTTAAATTCAGTATCATTTGAACCAAATTTAGTACTAAAAGTCATATAAAAGTTTTTTACATTTTTGTTAGGTAATAAATATACTTTTAGTCCATTCGATAAGGTCTCATTAATTAGAGTTTCATCTACACCAACCATCTTAATTTTCTTCATTGTTTTCACCCTTTAAAACGTATATTGTATTTAGTTTTATTTTCTTACTGATTTTTGCTACTTCCTCTTTTGTTACTTTTTTATAATTTTCTATGCGAATTTCCATTGGATCTAATTCAGCCATGTAATTAAACAAATAATTTGCAATAACTCTGTTGGGATAATCATATGCCATATTAATAGAAGATATCGAAGATGATATAGCATGTTTTACTTCATCGTCTGTGACTTTATCTTTCATTGAATTTACCGATGATGCTATTAGTTTCTTTGCAATATTCACATTAGATGCATCAACAGATGTTGTTATTATTAATAGATTATCATACTTATTGTAAATACTTTGAACACCATAACATAAGGAATTGTCCCCTCTTAAACTTTTAGATAACTTTGTTTCTAAAGAACCGCCACCTAAAATCATATTATATATTGGCATAATATACTTTCTTTCATTTTCGTTTAAATTTATTGTATTATAAATATAAACTATTTGACTTTGATAATCGTTGCTTGATTCTTCCTTTTTACTTACTTTATTTTTTACTCTATTATCAATAAATAAAGATACATCGTGATTCTTGATAGTTCTAAAATTAGACTCTCCATTTATTATATTGATAACTTCATCACAATCAAAATCACCAATTATAAATATATCTATATAATCATGTGCTAAAATATATAAATACTCTTGATATAGTTTAGTAGTTGTTATGTTGTTTATTTCTTCTTCTGTCCCAATTAAATTTTTTGACGAAATTGATTTTGGATCCATGATTTTTAACGCATTAAAAATAGCTTTTTTTTGTGGATTTTCTTGGATACTTGCAAGTTCTGATAATAATCTTTGCTTTATCGTTACTAATGTGTCATCATCAAACTTTCCATCTATTATATTAGGATTAAAGAGTAAATCAAATGGTAATTTAAGGGCCTCATTTAAATAATCATCATCAGTGTATTTAGGATTTAAAAATTCTAGATTAATAGATGATAAAATTTCATTTCCAAGTTTTGTCGATTCTGCATAAATAATCGTGTTATATAACTCTTCTTCTTTTAAGTTTAATTCTCTTTTTGATTTATAATTTTTACTATTTTCTGTAAGCATTTCAAAAAGGGCTGTTCTAATAGCAGCTGTTTCTTGGTTAAAATTATTTCTTAGTATTATTTCCATTCTTATTGTTTTAAACTTATCTGTCGTAATAGTGTGAATGTTATATGACCCATTTTTATGTAGTTTATATATCATATTTTACACCTCATTTTTTATTATACGTAAAATCATTTTTTTTATAATGGTATTATATCATAGGTATGTTATTATTAGTATAGGTGATGTTTATGGAACCATTACATGTGGTAACAGAAAAAGAAAATATTGCATCAAGAGTACTTTTTCCTGGAGATCCTTTAAGGGCAAAATATATTGCAGAGAAATTTTTAACTGATTACAGACTAGTTAATACAATAAGAAATATGTATGCTTTTACTGGATATTATAAAGATCAACTTATAACAGTTATGGGGCATGGTATGGGAACTCCATCTATAGGATTATATGCATATGAATTGTTTCATTTTTATGATGTGGAGAAGATTATTAGAATTGGTTCTTCTGGAGCTTTTAAAGATAGTATAAAGAAGTTAGATATTTGCCTTTCAACTGGGTGTTATTCAGAATCTGCATTTGCCTACCATTGGAGTAAATCAAGAGATAAGTTTTTTGAATCATCCATTGAACTTAATGCGGATATTTTGAGTACAGCTGAAGAAATTGGGACTGAACTTAAAGTTGGTCCAACACTTACAAGCGACACATTTGACCCTTATAGCCCAATTGATCATATAATTAATGCTTGTCCAATTAAGAATGAATTAACAGCCATTGAAATGGAGGGTTTTGCTCTTATGCATATAGCTAAATGCGAGGGGAAAAAAGCTTCTATGCTATTAACAGTTGTCGACTCACAATTTGAGTCGGATAATATTATTACGCCAGAGATGCGTGAAACAAGTTTAGATAAAATGATTTATTTAGCACTTGAATCTATTATAAAAAATTAAAAGAGGATTTTTATTCCTCTTTTAATTTACTTCAATGTCTCCACAATCGTTTTTTATATTTAAAACTATATCAGATTTATAATTATTTTTATTAACTTTGTTATCTCCTAAAGATACTTTTGATTCTATCATAATATCATTAGTTTTCTTGATCTTAATGTTACCAAAATTATTCTCAATTGTTGAATTTTCTTTTAAGTCAACTTCGTTAATTTCAATATCTCCACAATCATCTTCTATGTCGGCTTTATTTGTGATTTTCTTAATATTTATATCACCATAATTATTGTGCACTTCCGCATTTTCTACCTCGCCAATATCTATGTCGCCACAAGAAGATGATAAAACAACATCTAAAGCACCTTTAACTAACGTATCACCAAATGCTGAGTCAACTTGAATTTTAGAATGCTCAAATTTCTCAATATCAATATCTCCATAGTCATTGTTGATATTTATTTTTCCATTATATTCTTCTTTTAAATATAATACTATTTTGGCTGATTTTATATTAAAGCAGAAGAAATGACATGGTTCCGAATCATATCTTAGTGATAATATTTCATTAGCATCATCTATGCTAAGAAGGTTTTCTTCTCCATATAGCACTAATTTATTTTCGCTTCCTGTCTTTATTTCTATGTTGGCAGCGGATGTATCAATATCTATGTCTTTAAAATCATTTTCATATACTTTGTCATATATTTTTGTAGTGCTAATCTTATAAGTGTTGAAAAAGCCAAAGGGCCCTTTTATTTTCTTTCCGGAAATACTAAAGAATAGAAGTCCTGACAAGAAAACAACACAAATCGCAAGTAACACGATTAAAAATATAACTAATCCTTTATTCTTCATTTTGATTCTCCTTTAACACAAAGATAAGTTTTACAATTTCTTCAACAAGAGCATATATAATCCAAATAAGCCATGTTATATGCCATGCCATTGTCATAAAACTTATAATAAAATATATTACACAAGTAACTGCTGCTAAACAATCACATATTGATTTCTGAACAAGATTTTTTACTTTTTCTTCAATGAGTTTTTCTTTTTTATAGACTAGACATACATAGATAATTATAAATGTCGCAATTCCGCAAATTGTTAAGAATATACCTACAGATAAGACGGGATTTATTTTAAATGCGGCAACAGATACAACCATCCAAGCAACAGCTATAAAATAAAGTAAAATTCCACCACTTATACCTAAAGCTTTTTTAGTTGAGTTTGCATTATTAATTTCTTTGGTTTCCTTTTTCTCTTTTGTTTCTTTGACACCAAATAACTCGCTTGGTGTTATATTGTATAAATTACATATTGCTTCAACTTTATCAAAGTCTGGTTTTGATTCCTCTGTTTCCCATTTAGAAATAGTCTGTCTTGTTACACCGAGTTTATCTGCAGCCTCCTCTTGTGATAAATGTTTTCCTTTTCTCAAATTTAATAGTTTCTCTCCTATACTATTCATAATTCACCTCTTTCGCATTTAATTATATAAAAAAATTAGTTGCAAACCACCAATTTTGATTGGAAATTTGTCAACTGATTTTAACATTTTATATTAAATTAATAATTATGCCTGATATTACACCAACAATGTATATTAGTGTAAGTATAATAATATCTTCTTTTATATTGTCGTTTGTTTTAAATAAAACTATTAAGGCTAATCCTGAATTTGTTAAAAGTCCAGCTATACATGTTCCTATTTTGATAACACCACTTAAATATAGTTCTGTAATTAAAACACTTGGTGCACAGTTTGGTATTAGTCCAATCAAGCATGACAGGAATGGAGCAAAAATTGAATTTGTCATAAAAATTTTAGTTAAAATCTCTTCGCTTAAATAACTCATTAAAATATTTAACACCAAAGTTATAAGAAAAATAAAGAGAAAAGTTTTTATTGTGTGAATAAGTGTAGATTTTATTAATGATTCCTCACAGTCACATTTATCGCTTTCACAAATGGAAAATTCTTGTGCATCTTTTTTTCTTATAATTAAGTCAATTATGAAACCCATCATAGTTCCAATCAAGACTTTTACTCCTAAAATTGTTAATATATCTTTTGGGGGTGCATTATGAGAAATTAATATTGGTAACATTTCATCACTTGTTGAAAGATAAACACTAATTAATGTCCCTAGTGATAAAATTCTTGTTACATATAGATTTGTTGCTACTACGGAGAAGCCACATTGAGGAATAATGCCTAAAAATGAACCGACTATTGGACCAAACTTTTTAGAATTTGTTATAGCCTCTCTAGTCTTTTTAGCAAATTTATGTTCAAAAAGTTCAATTATATAAAATGCCACAAACAAAAATGGCAGTAATTTAATTGAATCAAGAATTGTATCAATTAGTATATCTTTCATAATACCCCTCCGCTTCTTGCTCATTATAACATAAATCATATTCTTTATAAACACAATTATGCTTATGCATGGCTAGTGGCCTATATAATTTTGACTTTTTATATAACAAAATATAAATATATAAACTACAGATTTTAAAAATCTGTTAGATAGGAATTGACGAAATGATTGATTTAGAAGTAAAAGAAAAAAAGTATGTTCATACTGATGAGTATTACTATTCAGTAATACGAAAGAATATTAGAAAGATTCGAAAAGATAAAAATCTTACTCAACAAGATTTGGCAGATTTAACAGATATTTCAAGAGAATATATATGTGATATTGAAAACGAAAGCAGAAATAAGCATATAACTATTGCTTATCTATCTAGAATTGCTGATGCTTTGGAAATAGATATTGCATTATTATTTAATGATGAAAGTTAAAAAGACTTAATTACTTAAGTCTTTTATTTTTGGAAAATATCTACTACACCCATAAATTCTTCTTTTATTTTCTTTAAACCAGATTCTGTAGTTGATTCAAATCGTAGCGTTAAATTTGGTCCAGTATTACTAGCTCTTATTAAAGCCCAACCATTAGGTACAAAAACTTTTATACCATCAATTGTTGAATATTCATACGAGTGGTTATCACAGTATTTTTTTATGTCTTCTACTATTTTAAATTTCTTTTCATCCGTTGTTTTAACCTTTATTTCTTCCGTATTATAATAATGGTGTAATTTTTTCGTTAAATCACTTAAAGAACGCTCACTAACTGACAGCATTTCCTGTACTCTTAAACCTACATATATTCCATCATCATAGCCTGGATGCTTATCAGCAAAGAATATATGATTTGAATACCCACCACCAAAATTAATATGCTGGCTAGCTATTACCCTTTCTTGTTTTGCAGAAGAAGGAGTTTCTATTAAAACATTACCACCAGCCTCATTAATTGCATCTTCAAGTGCTTTTGAACATTTTACATCTATTAGTATTGTCTTATTTTGATTATTCTTAATAATATCTTTGCAAAGAAGAGCCATCATTATATCAGCTTCAACAATGTTTCCTTTATTATCAACGAACCCACATCTGTCAGCATCTCCATCATAAGCAAGTCCTAAATCAGCACGATTTTTCTTTACAGATTTGGCTAATTTTTCTAAATTAGATTTTACATTTGGATCGGGATGATGGTTAGGGAAGTTAGGGTTTGAATCACAAAACAAATAGACTACTTCACAAGGAATTAAATCATATACCTTTTTGATTATAGTTGAAGCAGTTCCATTTCCACAGTCAACAACAACTTTCATGTCTTTCTTTTTTAAATTAATTGATTTTGCTAAAAATTCGGCATAAGCATCAGCTACATCAATATGCTCGATTGTCCCTTTACCCGTTTTCAATTTGTAGTTTTCATTTTTTAAAGCATCATATATGATATCTAATTCATCATAATCACAGTGTTGATAATCACGACCGAATATTTTAAATCCATTATCATTTGAAGGATTATGACTAGCTGTAACCATGATTCCGTATTCTTGTCCAACAGAACGCGACGCAAAATTAAACATTGGTGTTGTTACAAGACCAATATACATGACATTTATGCCAGTTGATATAAGTCCTTCAATTAAATTTTTTGTTAAATCTGGGCCGCCAAAACGATTATCATGACCAACAACACAGTAACTTTTGCCGACACTTTGAGCATAAGTTCCAAATACACAACCTAATCTCTTTGCAAATTCACTGTTTATTTGGTCTGGATAGACTCCTCTTATGTCAGCCTCTCTTAAAATACTTTTATCAAAATTCATCTTTTTTCACCCTTAATCTTCTTCATTAAATAAAGTCTTAGTATCTTTCATTTCCTTTGGTATTGCAATATCCATATATTTTAAAATTGTTGGCGCTATTTGTGTTAAATCCCCTTTGTGTTTTAAACGAACATGTTTATCCCTAATTATAAATGGTACAGGATTAGTCGAGTGAGTTGTTAACTTCTCCCCACTTTCTGATAGCATTTCATCACAATTACCATGATCGGCAGTAATAATCAATTTATAGAAATTATTATCTACTGCTTCAACTATATCTCTTAGACATTCATCCATAACTCCTAGTGCTTCAATTGCTGCCTCTAAATTTCCTGTGTGTCCAAGCATATCAGGATTGGCAAAATTTACCAAAATGAAATCATAATCTCTTTCTAAACATTTAACAACTTGTTTTGTGACATCTTTTACGCTCATAGCAGGAGTCATATCGTATGTCGCTACTTTTGGAGAGGGAATTAAGAAATTATCACACCCCTTTAGCTTTGTTTCTCCTCCACCATTAAAGAAAAATGTTACATGAGCATATTTTTCTGTCTCAGCAATTCTTGCTTGACGTAGACCTAAATCAGAAAAGTAACATCCTAGCGAATAAACGTCTTGTTCATTTTCTAGTAAATGTTCCGTATTATTAGTGTTTGGAACATCAACTAGGGTAAGAACATTTAAATTATTTGGCTGTTTAATTCTATAACCGTCAAAATCTGGATCACTTAAGGCATTAAGTATTTGTCTTGCACGATCTCCTCTAAAGTTTAACCAAAATAAGCCATCATTTTCTTTTATAAGTGATTTGCTATCTATGAGTATTGGTACTAAGAATTCATCTGTTATATCTCTTTTATAGCAAGTCTCAATTGCTTTTTCAAATTTTTTTATTTTTACTCCTTCACCCTTAAGTAATAGATTTGTATATACTTTCGTTCTTTCGTATTTGTTATCGCGATCCATCGCATAGTATCTTCCGCATATTGTAGAAATACTTCCTATACCAACTTCACGCATTGTAGAGTCTAAATCTTTTAAATATCCAATTGACGATTTAGTGCTTGTATCTCTTCCATCTGTAATAGCATGGAAAAATACTTTTTTTACTCCCATAGTTTTTAAGTGTGCCATTAAATTTTTCATGTATTTAATATCTGAATGAACTCCACCATCGGAGACTAGCCCCATTAAATGAAGATTTCCACCCTTTTCTTTAACATCTTCAATAAATTTAAGCATCTTTTCATCATGTTCAATTAGGGTGCTTCCTAAAACCTCATTACATAAAGTGATATCTTGTTTTAGTTTTTTTCCAGCTCCTATTGTTAAGTGTCCAACTTCGGAATTACCAAATTGATCATCGGGAAGTCCAACATACTCTCCACTTGCTTGCAAAATAGCATGGGGATATTCATTATATATTTCATTGTAACAATCTAGTTTTGATTGTTTTACTGCATTACCATATTCAGAATCGTTTATTCCAAATCCATCTAAGATTAGCATGATAACTTTTTTCATAATTACTAGCCATTCCTTTCTTATTAAATGTAATAATTCTAATACCACTTACCTCATAAATACTCTAAAGTAATTTTATCATAAAAAAAGAAAAAAAACGATAGTTAGTCGTTTTAACAAGATAATACTTCAAAATAAGGAAGATTCTTTTTTTGATGTTCATCATAATAATTAGAAGAAATTGTTAAGTTTCCTCCGGGATAATCATGTTTACATATATATATTTGATTATTTGAAAAAACCTTATCTCCTACATGATAAAACGTTGATGAGTTAAAGTCTTCAACATAATAAGATTTTATATCATACGTTGACTTGCAATAGCAAGTTAATACTTTTCCAGAAAAAGCTTCTCCGTTTGTTGGATTTATGATTATATCATCATAGTCGCTTTCTGATAAAAGCAAACCTTTTTTTATAAGCGAGGAGATCTCTTGGTGATAACATGCTTGTCCTTTATTTTTTACGTCATCCTTTATTTTTTCTCCGTATTTATTAGCTGCAAGCTCTATTTCTGTTATTTTTGAACTATAGTTATCACGCCTAACATCTAAAAGAATTGTTGAATATGCAGGTACAGCCAAAGCAAATAAAATAGCCAACACAACCAAAATAGCTAATAATTCAACCATTGTAAAACCATTTTTTTTCATTCAGCCACCTCATTATCTAGTATTAGTATATCATAAAAATAAATAAAAGGAGGATATTAAAAATCCTTCTTTACATTCTCATATTCTCTCAAGAAAAAAAGAGTTAGTACTCTTTATTTTCTTTGAGATATCGTTACAGTTATTTCCGTTTTTACAGGTTGTACTGTAATTAATTCTGATGAAGATGATATTTTTACTGGAACCTGATAAGTTCCTGGCTTTAATCCCGATAAGTCAACAGTTACGGTTATTCCTTTTATTATATCATCATCGTTTATTACTGATGATACACCAGTTACAATTACATCTATGTTTTTATTTTCCTGACTAGCTCCAGCAGATAAGTTTTCACCTAAATTAGCATGTAACACTGGGACTTCTGCAATGGTTCTTTGTTCAGCATCACCAACAGTAACTGCAACTTGCGTAGTTGTTTCGCTTAAATATCTTACTCCGCTTGGTTTTGTTAATGTTACAGAAATAGTTTTATTAGCATCCAAATTATTAATACTAATAGGAGCTTCAATGTATGGTATTTTATCAACTGATTCTTTATCTCCATAAACTTCAACTTCTTTGATTGTGGAGATTGCTGATCCAATTGCTTTACCATTAGTCATAGTTCCATTTGTTATAACTTTTACAGTCTTAGTAGCATGATATGAATCAACTGTTACTTTAGCTTTTACTTTTGATGGTACCATTTCAACATTGTCTAATTTATTACCATTAGCATCGTAGGCAACTAAACCAACATTCTCAATTGTTTCTTCGGCTGATTCTTTTGATTTTATTTGAGAGGCATCAACCAATGCTTTAACTACAGCTACTTTATCAAGTATCTCTTGTGATGATTTTACAACTACTTCATTTGTATCTAACACTACATCAGATACACTTAGTTTAGAATCCATTCGATCTTCATTTAATAAATCATAATAAAGATTTCTCTTTTGTGATACTTTCTCACTTATTTTTACAGTTACAGTGGAAGGATCTAATTTATAATCAGCACTTGAGCCCGAATGATTATATTTAAAATCAACTTTATAAGTTCCAACACCATATTTGGATAAGTCAAGTTTTACTTCATGATCTCCAAGTTGAGTAGCCAAGTATATACTTGATTTGCTACCAATAAGAGTAATATCAACAGTTTCTGGAACCCCTTCTATGACGTATGCTTCCTCATTGTATAAAACATTGACTTTTTGATCTCTTAATATTTCAGCATTATTTTCTGTAAGATTGATTACTTGTGAATCAACAAGTACAAATAATCCAATGGCACAAATAAGAGATAAATATATTAAGACATTTGGTCTATTTAATATTTTTTCTAATTTTCCTGAGTTTTCTTTAGAGATTTCACCTAATTTATAAATAATACGACTTACTGGTGTAACAATTAGTTTATCAATTATTTTGTAAATTAATCTTATTAGTAATATGAAAGGCTTAAATATTTTACTCATCTTCTTCACTCATCCCTTCATCTGCATCATAGAAAACTTCTGCTTTTGGTCTTAATTCATCTAATACCATTGCTCTAAAGTCGTCTAATGTTAAATTGTAATGTAGATAATTATCACACGCAATACTTATTCTTCCCGTCTCTTCAGAAACCACTAATGCAATAGCATCCGTTTCTTCAGCAACTCCTAAAGCTGCTCTATGACGTGTTCCAAGTTTTTTATTAACGTTAGGATTCATACTTGTTTTAAATACAGCTCCTGCACAAGTTACTTTATCACCTTGGATAATTACTCCACCATCATGTAATGGATTTGGGGGTAGAAATATAGCTTCTAGTAATTGGCTGGATATGTCGGCATATAACTTTGTAGTTGGTGTTATATATTCTTGAAGCGACATATTTCTTTCAATAACAATTAAAGCCCCAATTCTTTGTTTCTTTAAATGTTCAATAGCTGTCATTAATTCATAAACTACTTTTTCTCTTTCGTCAACAGTCAATATTTTGTGACGTCCAAGTAATTGAGTTCTACCAATTTGTTCTAAAACGTTACGTATTTCTGGCTGGAATATTACAATTAATGCAATAGGTCCCCAAGATACTACATATTCCAATATTACACCAACGGTATAAAGATGAATTAAATTACTAATAAATTTGATAAATATTAATAATATTACACCTTTAAAGATTAAAACCATTTTTACATTATTTTTAAGATTCTTTAATAAGAAGTATAGCATTGCCCAAACAATACATATATCTAATATTTTTGTTATTAAACTCCATGCACTTGCTAGTGTCATAAGGTCACCTCACTATTTTATATTATTGATTAAAAAAATGCATATCAGAAATGCATTTAATTTTGTTCTATTTCAGGCACTTCAGGCTGATTATTTTCAGTTTCAGTAACTTGTGAAACTTGTTCAGTAACGTTATCAACAGAAACTGGTGTTGCTACATTTTGGATATCAGGTTGATACTCTAATGTTTCAACTGCTCTTTGTTCATTAACTATTTCTTGACGATATTGTTTGTACTTCTTTTTGTCCATCATGTAACCAAACAATCCTAGAAGTAAAACAACTGCTGCCACGATGAATAGAATATAATTTGAGACGATAAATTCTAACATTTCACATTCCCCTTTATTATATTAACATTTTAGCATGTAAGGAAAATAATTACAAGTTAGTTTATGGTAATAGTTTTATTTTTAGGTTGAATCTCGATATGAGTATTTCCATCATTTACAATAATTTCTTCACCATTTAAATATCTATAAACAGTTTGGTCACTTCTTTCCTTTTTCTCCCAAGTTATTGGCACAGCATATCCGTTACTTATAAAATATCCTGTACCTGATCCAATATTATTTATAGTTTGTCTACCTTTATAATCATATGTTGAATTACTTACTTGATATGTAATGATATTTTTAACAGTGTATTGATTCTTTGTTACATAATCTGTGTGAGCTATATTATTTTGAAATCTTTTATAATTTTTTGACTCAGCGTCATAAACAAATGAGGTGTTTTTAGAATTTGAGAATATTATGTGTACATTGTTTGCAGAAATAGCGCCTTCTTTTGTGCTTAAATCAATTTCTTCAACGCTATAATTTAGTAACAATTTTTTATTTGTTGTATCTCGATATTTTCTTGCTGTAATTCTTTCATTTATTTTTGACATTGAAGTAAAAGCCGTATGTTCATAAGCAAGGCCAATCGATTTATCACGGAAAGTACCATCACCATCCAAATCATTTACACCTAAAGATTTTATATCTCTTAGTGCTTCTGGAGAACCTCCGATATGCATGTATACTGCATCATTTTCTAAAGCATAGTCTAAAAAATAAGCTCTTGAAGATCTGATTGTGCCAATTCTTTCAGGCATTACATCTTTAAAAACACCCATCAAACGCGTAATGCCACCTTCAGTAATTATTTCATAAACAATATAAGCATCTTGAATACCTGATTGATATCCCCAAACAGTCTTTATGTTATTAATCATTACAGCACGATTACGTGTTTTGGAATTGGGATTTACAATATTTAGTTTATTTTCTTCTTCAACTTTTACTTCTTGATTAGAACTATTAAATAAATCTAGAGGTTGATTTTTCTTCTTATTGAATAGGAAAAAGCATATAGTAACAATTATGATAATTAATATAGCAGCTCCTACAAAAATTATCATATTTTTATTTTTTTGTGTTTTTTTATTTTTATTTTTGTTTTTTTTTGTCATAAATACTCACCAACCATATGATACCACACTTAAATAATTATTGAAAGAGACTATTTATTCTGTTATAATTTAGGTAGCAATGGGAGGGTTATAATATGGACCAAAAAATGATGAAAACTTTAGGCATCGTCATAGCAAGTTTTGTCGTATTTATATTAGTGCTATTTTTTATATCAAGCTGCTCTAGTAATAAATATACCTATGACAAACTAGAAGAAAAAATGATGCAAGTAGCAAAAAAATATTATGAAGAGAATGAAAAAGAATTACCGAGCCAAGATAAGGATACTAGATCATATACTTTAAAAAAAATGATAAGCGATGAGAGAATCCAAGAATTAACAGAACTTTTTAATGATGAAAATATTAAATGTGATGGAAATGTTACTGTTACTAATAATAATGGACATTTTGTTTATACGCCTTATTTAACTTGCGGTAAAGACTATCAAACAACATATCTTAAAAATAAAATTGTTGAAAATAGTTTAGTTGAATCTGGTCCAGGATTATATGAAACTGCTGATGAATATATATTCCGTGGAGATGTAAAAAATAACTATGTAAGTTTTTCAGGTAAAACTTTTAGAATTATAAGAATTAATGAAGATGGTACGATTAGATTAATTGATAATGATGGGATATCCGAAGTTGTATGGGATAGTAAATATAACACAACTGTTCACGATTCTAGAGGTATTAATGATTATATTGTTTCTGAAAACTTATATGCTAATATTAAAACTGTTAGTGATAATTATTATAATAATAATAGGGTTTGGAGCGATGATGCACGAAACTATATAACCACGCAAACTTTATGTATTGGGAAGAGAAGCAAAGCTGATACAACAAAAGATGGATCTGCCGAGTGTTCTTTAAAACTTGAGAATCAATTATTTGGTTCCCTTGCAGTTTATGAATACTTACAAGCAAGTTTGGATATAAATTGTAAATCAACAGTTTCTGCTGCTTGTACTAATTATAATTGGTTCACATCAATCCCAAGCGGTTTTTGGACTGCAACTGCGGATGTACAAACTACTGATAATGTCTATACTCTTTACAAAAAGCCTCAATCTTCATTATGTAATTCATACAGTCATTTAAATGTTGTATTTAATATAAATAACAATGTAGTGTATGTTAGTGGAGACGGGACAAAAAAGGACCCATACGTATTTAAATAAGCATAGTGATATGCTTTTTTTATTTTAAAATATAGTAATTTTTATTTGTTCTTTTATAAGTTCTTAAATGTCGTTATAACCTTTATTTTTGGGCGTTTACGACATTTTTGTTTTTGGAGGATATTCTTATAAATTGTTATAACTCATTGTATTTTAACTTTCAAAAGTAGTAAATTAGTAGTAAAAATTTAGAAATCTTTTAGAGTATTAATTTTAAATATTAAAAAAAAGTAACTTTTATCAGTTACTTCAGCGCAAAACAAATGATTCTTGTTCCCCAAAAATTATTTCCACAAATTAAGCATTGCCAGTTATTTTGCTAACATCTATTTTGTTAGTCAATAAAAGAACAAAAGGAATATTATAACTAATCTATTTCTCTTACTTTAAGCAAAGTATATTTAAATTACCTACACTAGCGGTTTGCCCAGCTATCTTTGAATCAAAAACACTTGCATACCATGTAAGTGTACCGCCACTTCCTATCCTATCAGAATATAATGCCGTAGAATTAGAAAAAGTTATTTTATTTACACCAATAAAAATATAAATGCTACAGCCTGAAGGTATAGTTCTAACATTTGTTGTATTACCAAGTTTTTCTGTGGATGTAATAGTTCCGCCAGTATATGTTCCAGTTACACCAAAGATTGTTTTCCCGTTGGCTATGTTAGAGGCTACTAAGTTAGAATCTCCTTTTATGGTTTGAGTTCCTGATAAATATTGACCTGATGCTATTGTTTGGTTACTTTTCCCAGGGGTGTATGTTGCTGCCCCTTTACTTGAAATTGTACCAGTTATCTTACTTCCATTAACATAGGCTGTTTTTCCACTTAAGATATTTCCGGCTACGGCATTTGCATCACTTGTGTATGTACCTGATATTCCAAATATACTCTTTCCTTTAGCTATATTAGCAGCAACTAAGTTAGAATCTCCTTTTATTGTTTGTGCACCACTTAAGTATTGACCTGATGCTATTGTTTGGTTACTTGTTCCAGGGGTGT
>CAJUMA010000009.1 GCA_910587065.1 uncultured Bacilli bacterium
GGAACGGCAAAATTTTTTACACTTCTTTTACTTCTTTATCTCACATGAGCAAAGACAGGTGTTTTCTCTTTATTTAAAGCTCGCATACCTTGGCTACTTTTATTAATGGTTTCAGCTACTTTTACAGGTGGTATTATTAAAAGTTTTGAATCAGAATTAGCTGCTTATACAATTTTAACCGCTTTTATTCCAATGATTATGGATACTGGAGGCAATGCAGGCGGACAAGCAAGTGTAAGTATTATAAGAGCTCTTTCATTAAATGATATTGAATTTAAAGATATATTTAAAGTTTGGTGGAAAGAAATTAGAGTAGCATTTTTGTGTTCAGTAGTTCTTGCCATTTGTAATTTTATTAAATTACTTATTGTTGATAGAGTATCAACTTTTGTTGCTTTAACAGTTTGTCTTACTTTATGTATAACAATACTACTCGCAAAATCAATCGGTTGTATGTTACCAATGGTTGCAAAGAAAATTGGGTTTGACCCAGCTGTGATGGCGAGTCCTTTTATAACAACTATTGTTGATGCTTGTAGTTTGTTTATCTATTTTCAGATAGCTGCCTTTGTTTTGGGCATTTAAAAAGAGGGAATTTACTTTATTCTCTCTTTTTCCATGAAGTTAATAATATCTGTTATAGGCAAAACATTGTTTCTCTCGTTAATTATTTCATGTCGCATTCCATTATATAGTTTTATACTAACAGATTTAATGCCAACAGATTTATATAATCTTTCAATTTTATAGATATCTTTACCATAGTTACCAACTGGATCATCTTTTCCGGCTAATACTAATATTGGTAAATTTTTGTTTATTGTTGTAGCATTCTTTTTTTGACATGCTCTTTTAATTAGCGTAAATAATGTTTTATATCCATTACAAGTGAATCTAAAATTTGTTAAAGGATTAGCTCGATATTCGTTTATGATGTTAACATCACTTGTAAGCCAACATAAGGGATTATCTTTTCCTTCTTCAAATCTTTTATGGTAAGACCCTGTTGTAAGTTTAAAGAGCAGTGGTGAACGATAGTACCAACCATGGTGATATAGTTGAGTTAACCAAGTTAACGCAAGAGCAACATCCATTATTATTGAACTTTTAAACCCTGATCCAACTATAATTGCGCCAGTTAGTTCTTCACTATAAGATGTTAAATAATTTCTTGCAATGAATGAACCCATTGAGTGTCCAAGTAAAAAATATGGTATATTAGGATATCTTTCTTTTATTGTCGTTGTAAGTGTATGTAAATCATCTACTAAAATATTTTCAGAATCTTTATCAGCAAAGTATCCTAGATTGCTAGCTTTAATAACTGAATGTCCATGTCCTAAGTGATCATTTCCACAAACAAGTATTCCTTTATTATTTAATGATGCAGCAAATACTTGATATCTATCAATATGCTCAACCATTCCATGTGAGATTTGGACGATTGCTTTTATTTCCGTTTTTGGGACCCATATTACAGCACGTATATTTGTTATTCCATCTTTTGATTTATAAGTTATTTCTTCTTTCATAATTTCACCCAATTTAATTATAGTATAGATATTACTTAATATCTAATTATTTACATTTTATAAGTAAAATAGTTGTAAAAATATTTAATTATATTTATAAAAAATATTAAATAATTTATACTTAAATTAGTAAATAATAAAGGAGAATTAAAATGGGAAAATATAAAGTACTTCAAGTTGGTTGTGGAAAAATGAGCACATATACAATGCAATATGCAATGGAAAAAGGATATGATATTGTTGGTGCTTTAGATATTAGTGAAAGTGTTATTGGAAAAGATATTTCTACTGTTTTAGGTGGAAATGATACAGGAGTTACTATTGAAGATATAAAAAATCTTGATGAGGTTATAGATAGAGTAAGTCCTGATATTGCGATAGTAACAACAACTAGTTTGATTGGAGAGCTAGCAGATATTCTTACTACCCTTGCTAGTAAAGGAGTAAATGCTGTAACTACTTGTGAAGAGGCTTTTTATCCAAGTGTATCAAATCCAACTGTAACAGAAAAAATTGATACTTTAGCAAAAGAGCATAATTGTACAATTACAGGTACAGGGTATCAAGATGTATTTTGGGGAAATTTAATTTATACTTTAGGTGGTGCCACACATAAGATTACTAAGATAAAAGGTTCATCATCTTATAATGTTGAAGATTATGGTATAGCTTTAGCTAAAGCTCATGGTGCTGGTCTTTCATTAGAAGAGTTTGCTCGTGATGTTGCAGCAGCTGATGAAATAAGCGATGAAGAAAGACAAGAATTAATAAAAAGTGGAACTTATACACCTTCTTATATGTGGAATGTTGTTCCGTGGTTGGCTGATAGATTTGGCTTTACTTTAACTAGTATGAAACAAAAATGTGTACCAATTGTAGCAGAAGAAGATACGCCTTCTGAAACTTTAGGAACAACAATTAAAAAAGGATATGCAACTGGTATGAGTGCAATTGTTACAGGAGAAACTAAAGAAGGAATTATAATTGAAGCTGAATGTATTGGTAAAGTATATGGTAAAGATGATGTTGATACAAATGCTTGGACAATTGAAGGAGAGCCTAGTACAAGTGTTGTTATAACTAAACCTGATACAGTAAAACTTACTTGTGCATCAATCGTTAATCGTATTGAAGATACAATTAATTCTTTACCAGGGTATATACCAACGAGTCAAATGGGTGAAATAGAATATATTAATAAATAAAAAAAGAAACCTAATTTTTATTAGGCTTTTTTTGTGCTAAAGTTTTTGGCTTATAACTAATAAAGTAAGTAATGTTACTACTTGGTACAACTTGATTGTTTTGAATATCTATTAGAGTCTCTTCTGCATTATCAGCTAAGTGGATTGCGGCTTTCCAAGTATAACTAGCTAAATTATCTTGATGTTCACTTATGAATGCATCTATTTGTTTTTGAGTATAAAGGGAAGTAATATATTTACCAACTTCATCAAAGACATAAAATCTAGTTATTATGCCACCTTTGGAGTTCATGTTTATTTCTTTTTCATCATATATTGTCTTATAACATTTATAAATTCCAGGATTTTCAAAGAAGCCTAGTTTAAAGTTATTTTCATATTCATTAATTATTTCTTTGTTTTCATCATAATTGTCTTCAAGAGTAGATGAATTAAAGACATCGTATGGATTTTCAAATAAACTAGAGTTCGCTATGTGTAAATCAGCATTATTGAATCCCTGCTT
This sequence comes from uncultured Bacilli bacterium, assembly GCA_910587065.1. Lineage (GTDB taxonomy): Bacteria > Bacillota_I > Bacilli_A > RF39 > UBA660 > CAG-582. Next base: position 3,243 of record CAJUMA010000009.1, read on the forward strand.
TTCAAATGTTTGATAATAGAAGTCATATAATAAACCATCTCCGTCATAAAGTTGAGTTTTTGTTTCAACAACACGGAAGTCACTTATTAAATCGATTGCTTCATCTTTTGTTAAATAGACACGATTTTTTAAATATCCAGGTAATACATTTTCAATTTCTGTATATACTAGTTCAGGATAATTTAAAAACTCACTTATTCTGTTCATGTTATAGCTTCTAACATCGATTGCGTCTTTTACCCAAATGGCATTATCTTTTGGAAATTTGTATCCAACGGTGATATATTTATAATTTTTATAAGTTATAGCTATTAGCAATAATTCTTTGCCATTTTCTTCAAGATAAATATTATCACTTTCTTCTTCAATTTCTTGAGCGTAAACATTTCCTAAAGAATTAGGGTTAGTAACGAAATTCAACTGTAACGCGATTAGTGCACCAATGAGGAATTTCTTTAACTCTCTTTTTTGCATAGGAAAACCTTCTTTCGAGGCTATACATTACACCATAATATGTAAAAAGTCAAATTTAACGGAGTACTGTTATTAGTAATTTGCAAATATTTTTGAAATAGCATATAATAAGCTCCATGTGTTTTGAATATTAATGGGAGAAATGTTATGAGCAAAAAAGAACAGAAAAGAATATATGAGGAATGGATTAAACAAATAGCTGAATTTGAACATTTAGATTTTGTTGAAGCTAAAAAATTATATCAAAGAATGAGTGATGAGCCTGATGAAGATAAGGCACGAGAATACTTTAACAGATTAATTGAAGGAACTCTTTATGTAGTAGCTAGATTTATTAAAAATAATAATTTTAGTTCAATTGATAATATTAATTTTGATATGAATGATGTTATAAATGCTACATCTGAACTTTGGATGAGAAAAATTAAAACAGGCATTTTATTAGAGAAAGATACTTTTTATAAAATATTTGATACTACTTTTTATAAAGAACTTTCACAAATGTTGATTGGAATTGATTTTACAGTTGCTGAGATAACAGCTGCAAGCACAGATAACTTTAGTGACTTGCTCCATGCATATATTGAATTTTCGCAAAAGAACGGTGGATCATCTTATGATGATTTTATAAGAATATTTTCTGAATATTTTGGAGTAGAGAATCTTCATTCTAAAATTAATAATAGATTAAATGCTTTTGGTTTATCGGATATGGATTTAATTGAGCAGACTTATGAATTATTTGAGGGAATTATTGGATTTTTGGAGAATGAAGATGGCGATATAAGTTATAATAAACGTAAATTAGATTTGCTTAAGAATATTTTGTTAGATTCGGGCTTGCAAAGGCTTAGGCTAAATGTTGATGATGTTTATGAAAAAGATATGACTGAGGGAATCATAAAAAAAATGAATTATAAAGATTTAATCGATGCAATTAATAATTGTGTTTGGTTAGATGATCGAGCAAAAGATATAGTATTCAAGGTGACAGGATCTAATGGGGAAAAGAAGATAAGTCTTACTGAAGCAGCAAGAGAATATGGAATAACGCTGTCTCGTGCAAGCGAAATTTATTATAAATCTTTAAGGTATATTAGACATAATGGTAATGTTAGAAAATGTTTAAAATAAAATGAACTGTTTTTGGTTCATTTTTTTTGTTATAATTATAATAGTTTGGAGTTGCGTAGTATGATAAGTGAGTATTATAAATTTATAAAAGATTATTTAGTATTAGCTGAATTAAAATTTAAATATGTTTTTGTAAATTTTTTATCGGCGATTTTATACAAGGGATTTTCGATTTTGCTTCCCTTTATTGGTTCACTTATTATAAAATATTTAACTATGCAAGATACTAGAATGACATGTATTTATCTTGTCATATTTTCTTTAGTTTATATATTGTATATTGTGGCTTTATATGTAAATTACTATATTTATGGATATAATATGAATTATTGTTATGATAAGATGACTAGAAAAGTTTTAAATAAACTTGTGAGTGTCGATGATAATTTTACAAGAGTTATAAGTAAGGGTAGACTTATGAATTCTATTAATTCTGATATTATCGAGATTGGTGATATGTGTGATCAAATTGCTGAATTCTTAGTTGGTATTATTCAGATAGTTGCAGTATTAATCATAGTTTCGGCAGTTAATATATATTTAGCTATTGTTTTTGTTCTCTTTGCTTATTTTTATTTAGCTATTCAAAATAATGCTGATAGGAAAGTAAATTATTACCACAATAAAGTAAAGATACAAGATGATAATTATACTAATTTATTAACTCAAATAGTTTCAGGACTCCAAGAAATAAAAACTTTTAATATGCTTGATAAACTAAAAACTAAACTATATAGTATTCAAAAGAAGTTTTCTAAATATTATGGAATAAAAAGGAAGCATTGTGCTACAAGAGATAATGATGTTAAAGCAATTATTTATATATTTAGATTTGTCTTATATCTTATATTAATTTATTTAGTATTTACAAAGAAAATTGATGTAAGCATATTAGTATTAGTAGTGTCTTATCATGAATACTTAGTTGTTTATATTAATGATTTAGTTGAGTCTTCTTCAACTATAAGAGAAACTAATACAGCTGTTTTACGTGTTAATGATATTCTAAATTATAGTTCTGAAGATATTAAATTTGGTGAACTTGATACAACAGATATATATGGTATGATTGAATTTAAAAATGTTAGTTTAAATATTAAGAAAAAAGAGGTATTACATAATATCAGTTTTAAGATAGATCATGGAGAAGTTGTTGCAATAGTAGGTGAAGCAGGCAGTGGTAAGACGATGATTCTTAATTTGCTTTTGCGACTTTATAAACAATCTGGTGGTTATATTAAAATTGATAATACAGATATATTTGAGTTTTCTAAGAAAAGTTATTCTAATATTGTTTCAGTCGTTACGCAAAAACCATTTATCTTTAATATGAGTATTAGACGGAATTTAAATTTTGTTGATAAAAATATAAGTAATCAAATAGAAGCTTGCAAGAAAGTTGGAATACATGATTTTATTGAGACTTTACCTAATGGCTATAACACTGTTTTAAGAGAGAATGGAAGTAATATTTCCGGTGGACAAAAACAAATGATTTCGATAGCAAGAACTATTTTAACTGATACTGAAGTTTTACTCTTAGATGACATTACAACATCTCTAGATCCTGATACAGCTAAGCTTGTTCCATCCCTTATTAAGAATCTAAAAGAAGATCATACGATAGTTATGGTTACTAAGAAACCAGATATAATGAGTATAGCTGATAGAATAATTGTTCTTGATAAAGGACGTATTAATGCCGTTGGAACACATAAAGAACTTTTAAAAAATAATGAGATTTATCAAATGTTACAATCGAGAAAATCGCCAAGTAAGTTAGGAGTGTTTGATAATGATTAAAAGATATTATAAGTTAGTTAAGAAATATTTTAGTTTGGGAGCAAACAATAAAGCATTGTTATTTCATTTATTTTTATCAGCTTTTTTAAGAAGTGTAGTATTTTTAGCAATTCCTTTTATGGCATCTTTAATTGTCAAGTATGTAACCGCTGGTGATTTAAGAATGTCTTTAGTTTCTGTTTTTTTCTTTTTATCAGTATCTGTTACTTATGTTTTGTGTCATCATTATAATTATGTTGCTTATTGCAATAATTCTATCTTTGTTCATAATAAACTACAAGAATTGATTATGAATAAAGTAACTCATTATGATGAGAATTTTACGAAAAATATTTCTGTTGCTTATTTGATTAATACAGCTTTTAATGATGTAGGTAATGTACAACAAATTGCTGATGAGACTTTTGATGCGATAACAGAATTAATTGGTATGTTTATTGCGGTTATTGTTTTATCTTCTGTAAGTATTTATATTGGTTTAATTACCTTTATTTTATCAATTATAACGATTTCTGTTCTTGGAAGAAATATGAGAAAAAGAGATTTTTACTTAGAAAAGCAAAGAATTGAACAAGATAATGTTGCCGGACTTATGGGACAAGTTTTAGATGGAAGTAAAGAGATAAAATCATTTAATATGAAAGAGGATCTCGATAAATATTTAGAAGGATATAAAAGTGCTAGGAAGAAAAATTATTTTAAGAAGAGATTCTATGATAATAATATTTTTGTAACTGTGCCTAGTATATTAGGTTTTGGTAAATTATTTGTTTATGGAATAATGATATACTTAATTTTACAGGGATATTATGAAGTGGCGACACTTGTTCTTGTAATAGGCTATTATGAAAACATTGAAACAAAGTATGAAAATTTTTATTATTGTTTAGATGAGTTATCTAGTAATTCTATAAGAGTTGATAGAGTTTATAACATACTTAATTATAAGAATAAAAATATGCTTGAATTTGGTGAGAATGATAATGATTTTATAAAGGGTAAAATCGAATTTAAGAATGTTAGTTTTAATTATGAAAAAGTAGATGTTATGAAGAATGTTTCATTTAAAGTTAAACCGAATTCTTTTACAGCCATAGTTGGTAAGAGTGGCTCAGGTAAGTCAACTATATTTAGGTTGTTGTTAAGACTTTATAAAGTAGATAAAGGTAGTATATTACTAGATGATGAATCTATTTATGATTATACGAAAGAAATTTATTCTAGTAATGTTTCCATAGTGACACAGAAACCTTTTATATTCGATATGAGCATAAGAGAGAATTTAAATCTAGTTGATGCTAATCACAATAATCAAATTGAAGCGTGTAAAAGAGCTGGTATACATGATTATATAATGAGTTTAAAAGATGGGTATAATACAAAACTTGTGAGGGATGCAGAAAATATTTCAAGTGGGCAGAAGCAGTTAATTGCACTTGCTAGAACTCTTTTATCAAAGTCTGAAGTACTTTTGTTTGATGAAGTTACATCAAGTTTAGATATGAATACAAGTAAACAAGTTATGGAGATTCTTAAAGACTTAAAGAATGACCATACAATTTTAATGATAACTCATAAACCAACATTAATGAAAGTGGCCGATGAAATCATTGTGATAGATCACGGTAAGTTGGTTGGTAAAGGGAAACATGAGGAACTTATGAAGAATAATAAGTATTATCAATTGTTGCAAAAATAGAGATATTATCTTTTTTTGTTAATTTAATCATATTAATGTTGGTGGAGGAGATAGTCGTTGTGTAACAAAGTATGTATAACGATTAAAGCTAAAATTATTTATTAAGTTGATTTTTATACTTATTAAAGTTAAAGTAAATATATGTTAAATCTTCACTTATATTTGAGTGAAGTTTTTCTTTTGAAAAAACAATGCTACTAATTATAGATTTAATTATTAAAATTGGTATTAAAAGACATATAATTATTCCTAGTGATGATCCTAAAATAGCAGATATTTTTGTGTAATCTAATACTTGTTTTTCATTATCATATGCTATTTGAATAAATGAAGATATTGTTAATATTGAAGATATTATCCAACCAAAATAACTAGATTCAACTTTTATTGGCTGTTTATTATTATAATAGTCTATTGTCATTTTAATATCGTTTTTTGTTTTTATATTGTATCTTTTCATATTAATTATTAAACTATTTATGCGGTTGGTACGAGCTTGATTAACATATATCATAAGATTTTTAAATATACTATTAGATTTTTTTACATTTTTTAATGTTTTGTTATAATCAAAAATGAAATATATAATTACAATTATTCCTAAAATAATATAAATGAGATAGTATTTATCTATAAAAAAATCTTGAAATATTCTAGTTATTACAATCAAAATTGATGCACTAATCCAATAAAATTTATTAAATTTCTTCTCTTTTAACTGTTTTTTATAATTATTTTCCAATTCTTGAAACATATTATATCTCTCCTTTAAATACCAAATATTATATCATAAGCATTAATTTTCACATATAAATTTTTGAAAGAAATTAAATATTTTTTATTACGTTTTTTATTAACTGTCGGAGACTAATTTTATGGGTTTTAGGGATATTCTCTAACAAGAAAATGGGTGTGTAGACACCATGCTTGATAGTTTAAAATACCATATCTATATATGTAGTTTTGGTTATGAAAAAATTACATTAAAGATTTTATTATTTTATCATAAAATCAATTTACTAAAATATAAAAAAATGATATAATTTTGATATGAAAGTAAATGGTGATTTCATGAATTATGAAGATAAAATTAAGGAGTTCTTAAAAAATAATCACGGATATATTTCAACATCAGAATTATTAGGGTTAGGCGTTAACAAACCGATGATAAAAAAATATGTTGATAATGGTTTAATTAGAAAAGTATCGCATGGTTTATATATAGGCAGTAACTTATTATCAGATGATGAATACATTTTTCAAAGAAGATACCCTGAAGCAATATTTTCTTATAATACCGCATTATACTTTCTAAATTTATCCAATAGAGCACCTCATAAAATAGAAATAACTTTAAGTAATAAAAAAAGAATTTACTGTGATTATGAAGTACATTATGTTTCTGATAAATATTATGATATTGGTATTATAGAAATAGAAAGTATATTTGGAAATCCAATCAAGGTTTATAATGCTGAACGTTCAATATGTGATATGTTACGAAATGGGGAATTTGAACTTGAATTACAAAATACTATTCTGAGAAATTATTTTAGAAGCAAAGAAAAAGATCTTGATAAACTTTTAGAATATGCAAAAATATTTAAGATTTATGATAAAGTTAATACTTTGGTTGAATACGAAATGGGTTAGGAGGTTTAGAAATGAGTGAAAAAGAATTAGATTCAAGTAATGTCGAATATACTGAAGAAATTAAGCCAGAGGGCTATATTAAACAATTACAATGGGATATGGCTATAGGACTTCAAGAAGTTGATAATTTAAAACCTTCTAAATATTTAGAAAAACTTTTACAGGAAAATATCAATGGTAATTTGACTATTGAACAAGTAAAAAATGAGTTAAAAGAATACTATATTGAAAAAGAGCAAAAACAAGATATTAATCATAATGAATTAGAATGTGACTTTGTTTCAACAAGAATTGTTGAATTGTTGAGTACTGATAATTTTGAATTATCAGTAGATTATTTGAAATATGTTCATAAGTATTTATTTCAAGATGTTTATGAATTTGCAGGAGAATTCAGAAATATAGATTTTTCTAAACATGAGAAGATTCTTAATAATGATTCTGTAACTTATGGTGATTGTAAAACATTAAGAGAATCATTAGAATATGATATATCACTAGAAAAAGAAAAGAATTATAAGGAAATGAGTATAGTTGAAATAATTAGTAATATAACTAAGTTTTCATCTAGTATATGGCAAGTTCATCCTTTTAGGGAAGGTAATACTAGAACTACAGCACTATTTATTGAAAAGTATTTAATTAGTCTTGAATACAAAGTAGATAACACTTTATTTAAAGATAAGTCAGTATATTTTAGAAATGCATTAGTTAGAAGTAATTATTTTAATAATTATTTGAATATAAAAGAAGATAGTAGTTATTTAATTAAATTTTATGAGAATTTGTTATTAGGAAAAAATAATAACTTACATTCAGAAGATTTAATTGTTAAAGAGTTGTTTTAGGAGGTTATGCATTATGAATGAATTAACAAAAAAGATAATTGAATTTAATGAAGAACGAGATTGGGATCAATTTCATTCTCCTGAAAATCTTGCTAAATCTATATCTATTGAAGCTGGTGAATTGCTTGAGTGTTTTCAATGGAATTCAAATTATGATATAGAGGATGTTAAGTCAGAACTTGCTGACATTATTAATTATAGTTTATTACTTGCAGATAAAATAGGGGTTAATCCAAAGCAAATAGTTTTAGATAAATTGGAGGTAACAAGGGAAAAATATCCAGTTAACAAATCTAAAGGTGTAAGCACTAAGTATAATAAGTTATAGTAGAAAGTGAGATATGATTCAGAAAGTTATTAGTGCCCAACAAGAAGTTTTAAATATGCAAGAAGAAATACAAAAGTTAAGAGAAGAAAATAGAAAATAAAAGATTTAAATGCTATAAGTAAAAAGATTGTAAGATATAGAAATATAAATGTAATAACATTAAAAGATGACATTCAAAAAATTATATCTTGCTCAAATTGTTGGGATAATGATAAAAAGATAATTCAGTTAATGAAAGCAGGTGACAGCTATAAATGTCCAACTTGTAAATCACGAGGCTATTTATCTTGGTCACCAGATAAAATAAACAAATAGGAGTTGTAAAAAATGTTAGTGTATGAAGGAATAAAATCTAGTTTTATTGATGATGTTAATTTAAATAAAATAGTTGGTAAAATATACGATAAATATAAACAATTTTTTGGTAGAACAGGTGAATCTCAATTAAATTCGTGGAAAAATTCTATGCAGTATATGAGGGGAGTATTAGATGATAAAGAGATACCTGATAATGCTGGTGTTGCTATTGAATTTAATATACCGACGACTTCGAAAAGAATAGATTTTATATTATCTGGTAGAGATAATAATAGAAGAGATTCTGTTATTATAATCGAATTAAAGCAATGGGAAACCTGTAATGCAGTAGAAGGAAAAGATGGAATAGTATCTACTTTTACTGGTGGTGGAATAAGGGAAGTTGCCCATCCATCTTATCAAGCTATGAGTTATGCTAATTTAATTAAAGATTTTAATGAAACTGTGCAATTAGATGATATAGGACTATATCCATGTGCTTTTTTACACAATTATGATTTAAGAGATAATGACCCTATTTGTAGTAGTCAATATCAAGAATATATTAAGGAAGCCCCAATGTTTGGAACTAATGATTTTGAAAAACTTAGAAATTTTATTAAAAGATATATTATTGAAGGCGATAATAGAGAATTATTGTATAAGATAGAAAACGGTAGAATTAGACCTTCTAAAAGATTGCAAGATTCTTTATCAAAAATGTTACAGGGAAATAAAGAATTTAACATGATAGATGAACAAAAAGTAATATATGAAGATGCTATTAGGATGGCAATTGATACTGTTGCGAGTAATGATAAAAATGTATTAATTGTTCAGGGAGGTCCTGGAACAGGTAAGTCAGTTCTTGCAATTAATTTATTGGTTGAGCTAACAAAAAGAAATATGACTAGCTTTTATATAACTAAAAATGCTGCTCCAAGAGCAGTATTTAGAGATAAATTAAAAGGATCATTTAAAATGACATATATTAATAATTTATTTCAAGGCTCTGGACAATTTATTAATGCGGAAACAAATGAAGTAGATGTTTTGATAGTAGATGAAGCACATAGATTAAATGCTAAATCTGGGATGTTTCAAAATTTAGGAGAAAATCAAATAAAAGAAATAATTAATGCTTCTAATTTTTCAGTGTTCTTTATAGATGAAGATCAAAAAGTAACTTTAAAGGACATTGGCTCAATAGATGAAATAAAAAGATTTGCTAATGAATTAGGTGCAGGTATAAGAATAGTAGAATTAGAAAGCCAATTTAGATGTAATGTTTCGGATGGATATTTATCTTGGTTAGATAATTTACTCGAAATAAGAAAAACAGCTAATTTTGATGATATGGATTTTGATTATGATTTTAGAATATTAGATGATCCTAATGAACTTAGAAGACTAATAGAAGAAAAAAACAAAGAAAATAATAAATCAAGAATGGTAGCTGGTTATTGTTGGAATTGGATTAGTGATGGCAAGAATAATAGCGATATTCATGATATTGTGATATCTGAATATAACTTTGAAATGAGTTGGAATTTAGGTAATTCTCAAACATGGGCAATCGATCCAATGTCTGTAAATGAAATTGGATGTATTCATACATGTCAAGGTCTAGAATTTGATTATGTAGGAGTTATCATTGGAGATGATATAAGATATGAAAATGGACATATAGTAACAGATTACTCAAAAAGAGCTAAAACAGATCAATCATTAAAAGGTATTAATAAAATAGCAAAAGAAGATGGAATAAATGAAGCATATAATGTAGCAGATTCTATAATTAAAAATACATATAGAACCTTAATGACAAGAGGTATGAAAGGCTGCTATGTTTATTGTACCGACAAAAAATTAGAGATATATTTAAAAAATAAAGTTGGAGGAAAATATAATGAAAATATATAAACAATATGGACAAAAAAAAGATATAGTTTTATATAATGGCAATTGTTTAAATCTTCTAAGGAAAATCCCTGATGAATCAGTTGATATTATAATTACTTCACCTCCTTATTGTATGAAAAAGGCTTATGAAAATCCAGCAGATGATATTAATACGTTTAAAGAGGTTCATAAATCTATTTTTCAAGAAATATACAGAATACTAAAACCAGGAGGAAGTATATGTTGGCAAGTTGGTTATCATGTGAATGATACACAAACTTTTCCGTTAGATTATATTGTTTATGAAATTTTTACACAAAATAATGATAAATTAAAATTTCCTTTAATTTTAAGAAACCGAATAATATGGACTTTTGGGCATGGATTGAATAGTACAAAAAGATTTAGTGGTAGACATGAGACAATATTATGGTTTACTAAAGGAAATAATTATGAATTTGATTTAGATAGTGTAAGAGTACCTCAAAAATATCCTGGTAAACGGGCTTATAAAGGGCCAAATAAAGGAAAAATAAGTGGGAATCCTTTAGGGAAAAACCCTTCTGATATTTGGGATATCCCTAATGTTAAAGCTCAACATATAGAGAAAACAAAACATCCTTGTCAATTTCCAGTAGCACTTCCCCAAAGGCTCATAAAAGCACTAACAAAAGAAGGAGACACTGTTTTAGATCCTTTTATGGGCTCAGGAACTACTGGTGTTGCCGCAATATTAGAAAAAAGAAAATTTATAGGGGCAGAAATAATGGATGATTATTACGATATTTCTGTCAAAAGAGTAAAAGAGGCAGTGAATGGTACGGCAAAAGTTCGAGATGACGTTCCTGCAATGGAACCAGATATAAATTCATCTGTGGCAAGAATCCCAGATGAATGGAGGTAATTAAATGAAAAAAAGAAAAGTAAAAAAAGTATTAACTGAAGAGCAAAAAGAAGAACAAAAAAGAAAAATACGTGATAGAGCATTTAAACGCAGGATTAAAAATATTTTTTTGAATTCTGGATTTACTTATTTAAAGTCTGGTGATAAAGAATTTTCTATTGGTGGAAGAAAAGTTGAATTAGATTCTATATATTTGTATGAAAATATTCTAATAATTTGTGAAGATACGGGTTCAACCTCTCATATCAAAGATCATATACGAAAAAAACATGAAGCTTTTACAGCAATAGAAAGAAATGTAGATGACTTATTTAAATGGTTAATAGATACTTTCTCTGAATATAAATCTGAATTTGAAAAATATGAAAACGAAAAATACATCTTGTTCTTTTTATACTTTTCTCAGGCAGAACTACCATTAACCGATGAAGAAAAAAAATTATATCCATTAATTAAATTTGTAGAGCCAGCAACATTAAATTATTTTTATAAAATATCACAATGTATTAAGTTATCATCTAAATATGAAATTTTCAAGTTCCTTGGAATAGAAAAACGTGAAATTGGTAATGCAACTAATCAATCATTGACGACACAGTTTGAGGCGCCAATTATTTATCCAAAGGAAATGACAGGTATAAAAAATGGAGTAAGAGTCGTATCATTTATGATGTCTGCTGAAGCTCTGCTATCGATGTCATACGTTATGCGAAAAGATAATTGGGAAGAATCGATGTGGTTATATCAAAGATTGATAGATTTTCAAAAAATAAAAAGAATACGTTATTTTATTGCAGAAAAAGGTCAAAGTTTTTATAATAATATCATAGTTGCGTTACCTGATGATGTATCGTTTAGATCAATATCAGGGAAATCTGTTAGTATAAAAGATATAGGAAATTTTGAATCTTGTAAATTAGAAATTCCAGATAAAATGAATAGTATTTGTGTAATCGATGGTCAACACAGAATCTATGCACATTATGAAGGAGATTCAAAAGATAAGTATGAAGAAAAAATCAAGCCTCTTCGAAAAAAATTACATTTATTGGTAACAGGCCTTATTTTTCCTGAGGAAATGACAGAAGCAGATAGAATAAAAATGCAAAGTGAAATTTTTTTAGATATTAATTCAAATGCAAAACCAGTACAACCTGATGTTTTACTTCATATAGAAATGTTAAAAAATCCACTTTCTGATGTTGGATTGGCAAGGCGTGTAATCGAAAAGTTAAATGGAATGTCAAGTTTTTTAAATATGTTTGAGTTTTCAACATTAGATAATGGGAAGATAAAAATTGCATCGATAATAAAATTTGCATTAAGATATTTAGTTACAATAACTCCTCAAGAGGGAAAAAGTAGTTTATATGAATATTGGAGTGGCGATAAAATTAAATTAAAAAATGGAGATCAAGAAGAATATGAAAAATATATAGAATATTGTGCAAGTAATTTAAATTTATACTTTTCTGCTTTAAAAAAGAATTATAATGATGAATGGAATCCAAAAGAAAATAAGTTGCTTTCTGTGATTTCTTTGAATGGTTTTATAATTGCTTATAATAGGCAATTGAATCAAAATGGACTTAAAAATTTTGAATTTTATGATAATTGTTTTAAAAAGTTGAAAGTAGATTTCTCTAATGAAAAATTTAAATATACATCTAGTCAATATAGGAAGTTTTCTGACGAAATATTAAATAGTGCCTTTGACATTGATACAGAAACTAATTAGTATTTATATTAATTCTAATTATGTCAGTAACAGAAACTTGTTGAAGTATAATACCTAATTCTTTTTCTATTTGATTAATAAAATATTCACATGTTTCATCACTTGTTTTGAACTCTAAATTTTTCTCAGTTATTTTTTTAGCATATGTTTTAAGGTTAAGTATCACATTATCATTGATTTCATCTCTATTGAATACATATATTGTGCCATTTATAGTTAAAATAAAAATTTTTTGCATAATTATCACACTCTCTTTAATATTATTATGCTTTTTTAACCACAAATTATTCTTTTGTAATATAATGATATTTGTGTTATAATTACATCAGGGTACTTAGGAAAGTACTTTATGAAGTATACATAGAAGTATTTTAAGTTCTTATAAGAACTGCTACATATTTATCCAATAGAACATTGGAAATATTCCTTTGTTTTTGCTGTGGACTTAAATATGTTCAGTTCTTTTTTCGTGTTCCTAAAAGACTGGTAAAGGAAGGAGGATAAAATGGAACAACTAAAAAGATAATCTTATATCAAACTTAATATGGAAAGAGATATAGATACTTTTATTAGTTTAGTTATACCAACAAGTTTATTAGGAGATAGTAGATTAACATTTTTAGAAAGATTGTTATTAATTGACATTTTGTCACTGTGTAAGAAAAGAGGTTATTGTTGGGCTACAAATGAATATTTTAAGAATTTATTTAATGTTAGTAAGCAAACAATATCAAAAAGTATAAGTAGTTTATCGAAGTATGGTTATATTGTTTTAGAATATGATAGGACAGAAAAGAATAATTCTAAAAGAGTTATTAGATTATCAGAGGTATTAAAGAATCAGATATTAGGTATTAAAAATAATTTTAATACTGGTGTTCAAGAAAACTTTAAGCAATATAATAAAAATTATATTAAAAGAAATAATATAGGACCTATTATTTCAAAAGATATTGATGATGTTGAATTATGGAATGGTAAAAGATGTGAATCTGAACCAATGAGTGAAGAGGAACAAAAAGAGTTAAAAGATTGGTTAAGTAGTTTTTGAAAAGGAGATGAATACTTAATTGTTTAACAAAGTCATAAACTATAAAGAGGTGACTTATGTTTAATATAACTGAAACTTTTAAAAAAGATTCTCCTAATTTAACTTTGTTGATAACTAATTATATAAAAAGTGTGATTAATAATGAGTAAAACAATGGCTGTTTTATGCCCTTTATGTTACAATATAAGTGGCTTTAATCTGTTATACATAGAGAAAGGAGTATAGATGTATAACACTTTAATAAAAACGCCAGAGTTTTACAAAGCAGGAATATATATAAGATTATCTGAAGCTGATGAAGGAAAGGCTTACGAATCTGATAGTGAGAGTGTCCTTAATCAAAGAAATATGCTAATGAACTTTGTAAAAGAAAAAGGTTTTATCTTTGTAGGAGAATATGTGGATGATGGCTATTCTGGAACTGACTTTGATAGACCAGGATTTGCTAGTATGATTGAAGATATCAAAAACAAAGTTATTAATCTTGTAATTGTTAAAGATTTATCAAGACTAGGTAGAGATCATATTATGACTGGTTATTATGTAGAAACATTCTTTCCTGAAAATGGGATAAGATTTATTTCAATGCAAGAAGGTTATGATAATGCGGTTAATCAAGCTAGTAATGATTCTTCAACTTTTATATTTGCTTGTAATGACTATTATAGTAAACAAAACTCAGTTAAAATTAGAAATGTCTTAAATGATAAAAGAAGAAATGGTAAGTTTATTGGTAGTATGCCAAGTTATGGCTATTTAAGAGATCCAGAAGATAAAGGACATTTAATACCCGACCCAGAGTATGCACCTATTGTTAAAAAGATATTTGATATGGCATATGAAGGAAAAGGCTTATCTGGAATAGCAACTTATTTAAATGATAATAAGATTAAAACTCCAAGTAGCCTAAAAAGAAAGAATCCTCATGCAAGAAATAAATATAACCCTATATGGACTGTATCATCAGTTAAAAAGATTCTTAAGAATCAAATGTATGTTGGTGATATGGTTCAAAGTGTTCAAACTAAAGTATCTTATAAATCAAAAAAGAAAAAAACACTTCCAAAAGGCAATTGGGGATATTGTTAAAAAATACTCATGAACCAATTGTGGATAGAATTATATTTGAGAAAGTTCAAAATAATGTTAAAAGGACGAATATTACTAACATTACTAAAAGAGAAAAAAGACTATTTGAAAATCTATTGTATTTTAAAGAATGTGGAAATGCTTTAACCATAACCTATAGAAAAAATCATAATTATTGGACTATAAATTGTAATAGGTATTCAAGAGATCCTAAAAGGAGAATGTGTGAGCCACATTTTATACCTTATGATAAGTTGGAATAAGCTTTATTAGATGCTATAAAAAGGACCTGCAAACAGTATTTAGAGCCTATTGATGTTTCTAGTATAGATAATGAGATTAATAATAAAAATAGAAATAATATTAAGACTCAAGAAAAGATAAGTGAGTTAGAAACTAAAGAAAAAGAATATCTTAGGAAGCTAGATATGCTTTATGAGGATAAGTTTAAAGGTTTGGTATCAGATGAAATGTATAAGAGAATAGCAAATGAAACTGAAGTTTTACTAAGCAAGTTACGAAATGAGATTGACAAGTTGAAAGATGATACTAAGGTTATCAAAAATAAGACCGATGATTTAAAACAATATGAAGATAAAATAAAATCTTCAATTGATATTGAAAATCCTACAAGAGAATTAATTCAAACTATAATAGAAAAGATAATTATAGATAAAGATAAAAACATTGAAATAATTTACAAATTTAGCATATTAAATAGCATTTAAGATTTTTGTTCCAAACGGAACAAAGTCTACATAGAAATAGATAAAATACTTATACTTAGTTAGCAAGGTGGTAATCGTGAATAAATTTGATAGAGAATTAGAAGCTCTTAACATATTCCATGAACATATGAGGGAAAATATTTTTTATACTCGACATGAATTAAAATTAGATAAAAAAATCAAAATTTCAAAAGTTTTTCCTATTTATATTAAAAATCCTAATGAGTTTGAAATGGAATATATTATGGATAATAACTATAAAGAATTATATTCTTTTGTATCTATCTTTCCAAATTTACAATCGTTAAAAGATATTAATTATTGGTTTATAGATGATATTTATTGTGCATTTTCAGATGATATTTTCTATTTTCATCAATTATATGAAAAGTATTTAACATATAATGATGGAACAAAAATTCAGAAAGCAATAGAAAGAAATGATAAAAAATCATTTTGTGCTTATTTAAGTTCTTTATTAAATGAAAATTATATTTTGATTGAAGTTGAGAACTGGGAAAAAATTGATAGGTATATATGTAATTATTTTGGGTGTAATATAGATGAGATAATTGAATATGATTATCGAATATACTTTATTGAACAATTTGTTAACCTTTTTAATATACTAAATTTTGACTTAAGAGTATTTAGTGGAATAACTTTACTAGAAAATAAAAAATTAATTTATGGGAATATAATAAGAAATGAACAGTTTGATAGTGCATTAAATAAAATATTATCTAATGTTTTTTTAGTAGATTCTTTTGTACAAAATGAACATGATATTATGAATTTGTTTTTTATAATTAGTAATTTTGAAAAAGATGGATATATTAGAGAACGAAAATATATTGTTGATATTGTCACCTGTTTAGAATCTATTCTAGTTAAGAAATTTAGTGATTCTAATAATAAAATAGAAGACCAGTTTAAATTTAAAGTTCAATTGTGTTGCAAAAGTGTAAATTATCATATACCAATTAACGAACTTAAAGAATTGTATAATTATCGATCACTAATTGTTCATGGAAATTTTGATGATATTATTAGAAAAACAAATGAAATAACTTCAAAGAAATGGTATGTTGAATATGCTTTAAAACTTGAGGGAAATAATGACATAAAAACTTACGATAATAATCAAAAAGAAGATTTAATTTTTTGTAGATTATTTGAAATATTTAATATAATTTTTAAATTATATTGCACCAAAAATAGTAGAATAAAACTTTTAAAAGAAAAAGTATTAAAAGCAGAAATAAATGAATTTATAATTTGAATAATTACACAACGACTATCGCCAGGGGATGAGGTTGTATAGTTTTGCTTGTTTAAAAAGAACCAAGAGTTCTTTTTTTCATATACTATACTGAGGTGAAATATATGTCTTTGAAAGTGATAATTGACAGTGGTCATGGAGGTTCTGATCCAGGAGCTTCAGGTAATGGTATAATAGAAAAAAATATGACATTAGATATAAGCAAAGAGATGTATAACGAATTTAAAAGACTAGGTATTCCTGTATATATGACAAGAGATACTGATGAATCTTTATCTCCTACAGAAAGAGTTAATCGAGTAAAAAGATTTATTAGTAGTGGTGATGATGTAATTGTCATATCAAACCATATTAATGCTGGTGGCGGAGAAGGATCTGAAGTTATATATGCCTTACGTAATAATGAAAAACTAAGTCAAAATATTTTAAATGAACTTGCAGGTTCAGGACAAAAGATAAGAAAGTATTATCAAAAACGTGGTACATCTAATCCTAACCTAGATTATTATTATATGTTAAGAGATACTACTCCATATGAATCTGTTATAGTTGAATATGGTTTTTTGGATAATGCTAGAGATGCTGAGAAGCTAAAGAATAATTATAAAACATATGCTAAAGATGTAGTTGATGCAGTACTTGATTATAAGGGGATAATACCAGAGGATGAATATTATACAGTAAAAAAAGGTGATACACTTTATAGTATAGCTAGACGTTTTAATTTAACAGTTGATAAGTTAAAAGATTTAAACAATTTAACTAATAGTTTTTTAAGTGTTGGTAAAAAACTTAAAGTAAAAGGTGAAAAAGAAGACATAAGTGAATCTATTAGTAATGTATATACGGTCGTTCCAGGTGATACAGTTTTTATGGGGAATAATGAGTATTTACTATAGATAGCTATATTTGGGTTAGTCTAAAATATTGCATGAAAACTAGATTTAGTATATAATAATTATCTAGAAATGAGGCAAGTTATGAGAAATTATCAAAAATATATATTTGATTTAGATTATACATTATTAATTCCAGATTGGTCTAAAGAAGATGATTACTTTAGAAAAAATATACCTTTAGATGAACAAGAAGATTTTTTTAAACAAAAACAAGCCATATTAAATAAATATGAATTAGAATTTCCAAAGTATGATTTTAAAACATTAAGTGATTTTTTTAAAAATTATGGTTTTAATTTAAGTGAAGAGGTTATAAATGGCTGGATGGTCTATAATGGAGAAACTATAAAAGATGAAGTTGTTGATGGAGTTATAGACTTATTTAATTATTTAAAAGAGAATAATAAAGATATAGTAATTCTTACTAGTTGGTTTAGTGGAACTCAAATACCTAGGTTAAAAAGAACTGGTTTATATGATTATGTAGATCAAATTGTTGCAGGTGAAGATGCAATGAAACCAGATTTAGAATCATTTGAACTTGCAATTGGAGATACAAATAAAGAAGATTGTATCATGATAGGTGATAGTATTAAGAGTGATAAAATTGGTGCTCAAAATGCAGGAATAGATAGTTATATAGTAGATAATGAACACAGTATAAGAGATTTATTACAAATAATTATAGATAATAAGAAAAGTGAGGATTATTTTGTAAAGAAAAAATAATTAGTTTCAAAAAACTTTTAAAAATAGATTATTAAAAATTAATCATCCTATAAAATCTAACGGAAATTAGATATTAGGATGTTTTTTAGTGCTTAAAATTATTGTTATTATTAGGATTATCCCATATATCATCCTACAAAGTAGGATGAATTTCGTAAGTACGAAATAAGAATGGTGCATATGTGAATCCTTATTTTATAAAGGAAAGTAAGTGTCTATGCACCATCTTCTTATCCTGCTATTTCATAATTTGATTAATCATCAATGCATTTAGGATGATAGACAAAACTTTCTATACTATATGACTTGACTCTTCTTTTTTGTGGAGGTAACATGCATCATGCAAAGGAGATGATGCGTATGAGAAGATTTAATTTATATTTAACAGAGGAGTTATTTGAACGGATTAAATTACTTGCAAAATTTTATAATATTTCCATAACTAAATTAATGGTAGAACTACTAGAAATCGGATATATAGACATGATAGATACAAGAAAGAATAAATAAATTTATAAAAATGAAAAGGTTAGGTGATGAATATGAGTATAATGTTTTTTAAATTAATGGAGGTTTATGATAGTAAGTAATATTGTTAGGTATGTTACAGGCATACTAAATAATATTACTAAAACAAAAATTAAAGCCATAGAATTTATTGGAGGTATTAAACTCTATGGTTAAATACAAAGTTAATTTAAAGTTTAAAGAAAGTGGAAAATCTTTAAATGAAACGATAACTGAAGTATTAAAAATAGAACTAAATAAAAAAATAAATGAGACTTGTAATATTTTAAAAAAGGAGCTAACATTAGAGTCTACTCATTATTCCCAAAGTGAAGGGAGTAGTAATTAATGATTGGGAATAGTAGTTTTAAAGTTGGAATATATATAAGATTATCTAGAGATGATGGAAACATTGAATCTGATAGTATTGTTAGTCAAAGAAGTTTACTTAATCAATATATCAAAGAGAATAATTATAATTTAATAGATGAGTATGTTGATGATGGTTTTACTGGAACAAATTTTGAAAGACCATCATTTAAGAGAATGATTAAAGATATTGAATCTGGAAGAATTAATATGATTATTACTAAAGATATGTCTAGATTAGGTAGGGATTATATAGGTACTGGAGAACTAATAGAAAAGTATTTTCCAAATAATAATGTAAGATATATTGCTATCAATGATGGTATTGATACATTTATAGATAACACTAATAATGATATAGCACCATTTAAAGCAATAATGAATGATATGTATGCTAAAGATATTTCTAAAAAAGTTAAAACAAGTTTGCATTCTAGAATGAAAGAAGGATTATATGTATCTGGTAGATGCCCTTTTGGATATATGAAAGATTCTGTTAATAGAAATCATTTAATAATAAATGAAGAACAAGCAGAGACAGTTAGGTTAATATTTGATTTAGCATTAAAAGGTAATACTTACCACTATATAGCACAGGAATTAACTAAAAGAAAAATTAAAACACCAGCATCTTATTACAATTATGTTTGGAATACTAAGTGCATAAATACCAACTGTATATCACAAGAATATGGTGTATGGGTAGATACCACAATAAAATCAATTTTAACTAATAAAATATATGTGGGAGATACAGTACAGGGTAAGACTAAAAAGATTAATTATAAACTTAAAAAGACAGTTAAAAATAATCCAAATGATTATATAGTTGTTGAAAATACACATGAAGCAATAATAAATAGGGATACATTTAATTATGTACAAACTTTATTACCTAAAAACGTTAAAAGACCAGAGAAGAAAAGATTTTACCTACTAGATGGACTTTTATATTGTGGAGATTGCAAACATCGTATAACAATTAGGTATCAAACTAAAACTGGAAGAAGTTATACAACCTGTGATTATTATAGAACTTACTCAAAATATCATATTTGCACAACTCATTCAAACAATTATGAAACACTAGAAAAAGTTATTTTAGAAGAAATTAGAAGTGTTTGTAATAAGTATTTAGATAGAAATAAAGTAAAAGATTCTATTGGTAATATCGAGTTCGAAGATAATGCTTTAAAGATTAAAAAACAAATTGAGAGTTTAGAAATAGCAAATAATAAATTAATCAATAATTTAGATAAGAACTATATTAATATGTTAAAAGGTATTATTGATGAAGAACAATACATAAGAATAAGTGAAAATCTAAAGCAAGAAATAGCAAATAATAAGTCAATTATTGATAATCTTAAAAATGAGAATAGTGAATCTAAAAAACAAGACAAAAAACAAATAGAAAAATATATTAATGAATTTTTATCTTTAGATAATCCAACTAGAGAATTAATAATAAATTTGGTTGAAAAGATTTATATCTATCAAGATAAAACGATAGATATTATATTTACATTTAAAAATGTTACATAAAAAGTGTATCTGGGGATACTTTATATAGTATAGCTAAAAAACATAATACAACAGTTAATAATTTAAAAGCATTAAATAATATTAGTTCTAATATGTTAAGTGTTGGACAGAAGTTAGTTGTTCCATCATACAATACTTATGTAGTAGTTCCTGGAGATACCTTATATGGTATTGCTAAAAAGTTTAACACCACTGTTGATAACTTAAAAGATTTAAACAATTTATCTAGCAATCTATTATTTGTCAATCAAGAATTATTAGTTCCATAAGAAGATTACTTTTGTAGTTTTCTTTTTTTATTTTTTATATAATCATTGATATAAGAACATACGTTTGATACAATATAAACAACAAAGGAGACATCTTATGAATCAAGATAAAATGCATTTAGTAAATAAAATATTTAACAATGAAACAATTAGAACAGTTTGGGACAAAGAACAAGAGAAATACTTTGTCAGTGTTGTAGACTTAGTTGGAGTTTTATCAGAAAGCGATAGACCAAGAAAATATTGGAGTGACTTAAAAAGCAAGTTAAAACAAGAGGGAAATGAAGTGTCCGAAAAAATCGGACAGTTGAAATTAAAGTCACAAGATGGTAAATATCGTTTAACAGATGTCTGTGATATTGAGGAAATGTTTAGAATTATAGAATCAATTCCTAGTAAAAATGCTGAGCCAATTAAACAATGGTTAGCAAAACTTGGTAGTGAAAGAATAGATGAAACATTTGATCCTTCATTAGCAGCTCAAAGAGCAATCGATTTATATAGAACTAAAGGTTATGATGAAGAATGGATTGCTAAACGTGTTAAAGGCGTTCAAGATAGGAAACAACTTACTGATGTATGGAAAGATGGAGGAATATCTGAGCAAAAAGAATATGCAATCTTAACAAATGAAATTTATAAAGAATGGTCTGGTATGTCAGCAAAAGAATATAAATCATTTAAAGGACTTAGGAAAGAGTCATTAAGAGATAATATGACAGATGTTGAAGTGGCGCTTGCAGATTTGGGTGAAATTGCAACAAGAGAAATAGCCAAAAAGAAAACTCCTAAAGGTTTAAATGAAAATATTGAGGTAGCAAGGCGAGGTGGAAAAATTGCTGGGAATGCAAGAAAAGATTTAGAAAAAGAAATAGGCGAAAGTGTAGTTACTAGTGATAATGCTTTAAACTATGAATTTGTAGATACAAAAGAAATTGAAATGAAGTGATAAATTTATTTACAAATTATAAAAAATAATATACAATACCCAATAGAAATGAGTGATACAATGAAAAATATAAAATTCTATAGAAATGTATGTGCACTTGCCTTAACTACATCACTTACCTTATCTGGATGTGGTGAATCTACTTATATACCAACAACGGCAAATGAAACAAACACAATTGATACAAACAGAGATGGAGAAACAACTATTCCTTCTAAAATACTTCCAGTTAAAAGAGAAAATTTTAAATTAGAAGTAAGTTATACAATCGCTCCTCCTGAGGGAGTTGATCCTGCTGAGTTTAAATGGCGTGTAACTAATGATAAAAACTTAAATATTGAAGCGCATACAGTTGATTTGCCTGAAGGATACAAAGTATGGATTGATAATGTTCATATTGATACATTTGTTGAATCAACTAATCCATATTTTAATGGTATTTTACAAGATTCAATGGATGATCGTGTTCATACTTCCTTAATAATGGGTTTCCCAATAGATAACGATACTTATTATTCTTCATCTAACTTAATCTCTGGCCAAGATAAGGATTTTATTCAAGGTACATTCTGGGCATATGAGGGAACAGGTTCTGGAGATATAAAACAACAAAGATATGTTGATGCCGATTATCTAAAAAAGGGAGTATACTCAAATAAAATAGGTTTAGTTTATGGTTTACTTATTCAAGGACCAAATGATCCTGAACCATATGGAATGGATGTTACTGATGAAGTACATGTTTTAGTTTATAATTGCATAGAAAAATATGATGAAGTGAAAGGCGTTATAAATGTTTATACTTTTGATTCTAATGGAAATGAAGTACTTGTCGAAAGTTATGCTTATGAAAAGCCTAAGACTCGTAAATTAAGCGAATAGATTATTTAATAGAAACTTGATTTAAAGATATTTATGTAAATAATTATTTACTTTAAGTATCTTTTTTCTTTTTAGTTTTGTATAATATATTTGAAGGTGATTATTCATGACTATTGATAAAATAAAAGATCAGTTACTTTCCGCAGGTAAGTATGTATCTGAAAATGCAACACTTGCTACAAGTAAAGCTAATTTAAAACTTACTTTAAAAACTAAGACTGATGCTTTAAATAACTTATATGCTGAAGTTGGTAGAGAACACTTTAATTCTTTATCTAAAAAAGAACAAAAAGAGTATAAAGCAATAATGGACCTTGAAGAAGAAATAAGTAAGATAAATAGTGATTTAGATTTGATTAATGAAACTAAAGTTTGTTCTAAATGTGGAACTAAAGTTACAAAAAGTATAACATACTGTCCTGAATGTGGAAGTAAAGTAAATTAGAAAGTGATTGTTACTTTCTTTTTTCTTTGATAAAATTATCATAGGTGACTAGCATGGATGATGATAGATTTAAATTAGATAAAATTAATATTTTATTAATAATTGTAGATGTAATAATTTTTATACTTGTAATAGTTTCTATTATTCTTTTAGTTGATTCTTTTAAAAATGAAAGTGGATTACCAGAGCTTACTGTTACTAGAATGAGAACTAGCACAAGTGTTTTAAGAACAACTACTGAATATATTCCACCTACAACTACAACAACTACTAGAAGAAATTTAGTATCTCCTTATTATGATGTTAATGTTGATTCATTACTTACTGAGGAACTCCTTACAAAAGAAAGTGTAAGTAATGAAGAAGCCTTAATTATTATGAAAGAATTATTTACAACAGTTGATAAAATTTTTAATATAAGTGATAATAGTTTACTTGATATAGAAACAACTCTTGATTATGCTAAAGATGGTGAAAAAGACGTTATAACATATGAAGATAAAAAATATGGTATAATTTATAATTCTGATGCTTTATTAAAAAAATGTTTTTCTAACTATTTTTTGATAAATGAAATTGGTAAATATAGATATAATCAAAAAAGGTTATTTATAAAAAGAAATGATAATTATTATCGTTTAGAAAGTGATAAAAAAGATGTATCACTAGAAATAGGTGAGTTTACTATCATGAATAATGGCTATGGTACTATTAACGCTAATATGCGTTACTATAAGAGTAATTATAAAGAGATGGGATATTCATCTCCTGTGTATCAATTAATGCCATTTAAAGCAACTTATGAACGTGGTAGATGGAGAATATCGGAAATAAGTTATCCCTTAACAGATTAGAGGTGTTATAATGATTACTAATAAAAAGTTAAATGTCATATTAATTGGTATCGGTGTTGTACTTTTAATAATTTTATTTAATGTATTTTATATTTATAGAAGAAATGAAGCATCCAAGATTAATTTTAGTGTGTCAAGTTTAAATGATACAACATGGGCAAATGAAAATGTACGACTTTCATTTAAAAACAAGAATTTAGTATTTAAGATTAATGATGAAGAAGTTATTAATTCGGAATATCAACTTAATAATAGAACAGGGAAGTTTACTTTAGATGATGATATAGAGTTTTATTTAAGAAGTATAAATGAGTATTCTATAATAGTATGGTATAAAGAAGCAGAATATAATTTAGAAAAAGAAGAGATTGCTAGATAAGCAATTTTTTTATTTGCATAGAAAAACAGAAGAGTTATTATTCTTCTGCTTCAGCTTCTTTAGTTGTTGATGTTGTATTTTCATCTTCTCCTTCAGTTGGTCCTGGAATTGTTGTTGTTGTTGTTGTTGTGTTATCACTTTCACTTGGAATATGTGTAGTAGTTATGACATGACTACTTGATTTTTTTATTACATCTACAGTTATAGTTGATACATCTTTTACGAGCTTTCCTCTAGCTACACTTTGAGATGTTACTGTATCATTCTCAAGTGTTTCATCATATCCAGTTGCACCTTCTGTAATTGAGTTAACATAAACTGTTATATTTCTTGCTTCACACCAACTTTTTACATATTGGATACTTTGTCCTTTAAAGTTAGGAATTGTTTCATTTCTTTGAACTGTATAATATTTTTTACCAATTATAGTTTGTTTATATTCATCATTAACTGAAAAATTAAATGTTTTTATTGGTGTTGGCTTTTTTGTCTCTAATGTAATTTTTAAAGCATCCTTTATCTCTTCTAGTGATTGAGGATAATATTGGAATGTATAAACATTACTTCTTAAATTATTAACATACATTGTTAAATCATACCCTGTTAAATATGTTTTTTGGATATTTATTAAAGAACCTTTATTAGCACCGAATATTACAGATTTACCAACATTATAAAGATTCATCATTTCTTTTGTAGTCATATTTGTATCCATATTTTTTGATACAGCATCAAGTACGGAATAGAAATCATTAATATTTTTTAAATTCTTAGCTGAGTTTGCAATTCCTTCAACAACTAATTGTTGATGTTCAACTCTTTGGAAGTCACCAGCCGGTAATGTTTTACGATGTCTTGCAAATGCTAAGGCTTTTTCACCATCCATATGTTGTGGACCAGACTCAATACATTGTAAGACATTAGCAGCATGACTTCTATTAGAGTCTTGTTCACAGAACTTTATTCCGTTTGGTACAGTTACATCAATACCTCCTAAAGTATTAACTAAATCAACTACACCTTTAAAGTTAATTTTAACATAATAATCTATTTTAATATCAACAAGATTCTCTACAGTATTAATTACACATTTTGTTCCGTAAGCGGCAGATGAATTTATTTTACTAGAGTCTCCATTTAAACAAGCAATTGGCACATAAGTATCTCTTGGAATTGAAAATACAGTTGCATTTAAAGTATGAGGATTAAAAGTGATAAGCATTAAAGTATCTCCATTGAAAGCAGCATTGGCATTTAAACCATCAGATGCTGAATCAACTCCCATTAAAAGTATTGTAAAGGGATTTTCAACACTTCCAGATGATTCAATATAGTCTTGATTTTTCATCTCTTTGGAATAATCATATAATACTTTAACATCAGTTCCAATGTTTTGATAGTTATCGTAAGTTTGATACATAGTTACATAATTGGAAGTTATAAATATTCCTTTTAATGTTCCATCGTATAACTTTTCAAGAAGTTCAAAATAAGTGTCATATTTTTCTACTTTAACATTTAATTTTTCTTTGTTAATTAGTTCGTATGCTAACACATTACCTTCAATGTCAGTTTCATTGTTAATAATTCCAACATTAAATGATTCATCATTTATAAATTCAGTTCCATTTAAGGATATTAAGTTAGTTGTATAAACAACTGTTTCTTTATTCATAGAAGCTAGTAAGACATAAATTCTATTGATTGCGAGTGAACCTATAATGGAAAAACTTGAAATAATAAGAACAATAAAAGATGAAACTATTACGGTTTTATGTTTTTTTGTTAAAAGTAATAAAAGATCAAAGAATGCGTATAATAAAAATAATAATCCAGTAAAGGTAAGCACAATTATTCTTAAAGTAGTTTCAATATTATTTAATAATAATAATGATTTAAACAAATATACGTAACTACATAGGAATAAAATAAGCACAAAAATATAGATTAAACGAATACTCAATTTTGTTTTATTAAATTTCTTCAATAGGACCTTCATAATTGCCACTCCCTATTTTATGATTATACTACAAGAGAGTAAAAACTACAATTAATTTTGAGTATTTATTTTTATTAATTATTTTGATATAATTGTTCTAGAAGTGAGGCAAATTTATGAACAAGAAGAGAAAAACTGCAACTGCGATTGCCGTAGTGTTATTTATGTTAGTGGCACTAGAAATAGTTTATATTTTTAGTGAATTATATACAGAAAGTGACATACCAGATAATCAAACTGTAACTGATTCGATTAAATTTAAAGAAGAGTATGAAGCTTTAAATGGTACAAAAAATTCTAATGGTCAACAAATAAGATCTATTTTAATTGATGAAGATAATCCTTTAATTTATGCAGAAGCAAAAGATATTGTTAGTATGATTGAAAATAAAGAAAGCTTCATAGTTTATTTTGGTTTTGCTAACTGTCCATGGTGTCGAAGTGTTATTCCTTCATTAATCACATCTGCTAAAGAGAATAATGTTACTAAAATTTATTATGTTGATGTATTAAGTATACGTGATAAATATGAATTGAATGATAAAAATAAAGCAGTTAGAACAACTGAAGGTACAGAAGATTACTATAAGTTATTAAGTTTATTGGATTCTGTTTTAGATGAGTACACTCCTTTAACTTATAAAGATAAAAAGAATAAGATAAAGAAGGTTAAGATTAATGAAAAAAGAATATATGCACCAAATGTTATTGCAGTTAAAAATGGTGAAGCAAAACTAAATGAAAGTGGCATTATAGATGCTTTAGATGATGCTTATATGGAATTAACTGATGAAATGAAATGTGAGATGAAGGAAAGGTTTAGATGCTTATTTGATGTCTTAAAAGAAGATAATCAAGTATGCGAGATAGATTCCCAAAAATGTTAACATAAAAACGGAAGATTATTTTTTCTTCCGTTTTCCTTTTATTTTATTTTTCTTTTTTTCTTCTTTTAATTTATGTTTATCTTCTTCTAATTTGTTTTTTAGAATAGCTGTTCTATTGAATACTTTCATATCAGGAAATGATTGAATTAATCTTCTATGTAGTATCGTTTTACTAAAAAGTATTTCTTTTACTCTTTTTGTTATTACTTCAGTTGAATCGCATCTAATTGAGTTTGATATATTTTTTAGAGTAATTATTATATTAAACGATAATATTATGTCTATAATTGTTAATACTGTTAATATAATAGCTAGATTTTTTATTATATTAGGGTCAAGCGATTTAATTATGCTAAACATAAAAGGATTTAATATATACATCATAAATAGTGCTAAAAATCCAAAGGGAATCATTGTTTCTAAACATATTCTACCATTTATGTTATATTTATATTTTGTATAGTCCCACCATCTATTTTTGAAGACCTTTTCCATTAAATATGAAGTCGAATATTCAAGAATTGAGGCAATTACAATTGACATAAAATATAGAACAACAGGAGAATTTAAATATTTTGTTAAAAATATTATAACAAGAATTGAACCAATTCCATATATTGGGCATATTGGTCCAGTTAAGAATCCACGATTTACAAATTTGTGTTTTTCAAATAAATAGGAGAATAGGACTTCTACTACCCAACCACCAAAAGAATATAAAAAAAATATTAGTATTAATTGATAAATGTACTCCATATAACCACCTCATTCATTATAACATGCTTAATACATTTTATAGTATTTTTTTTGATTTATGCTAAGTAGTTCTATAATTTTAAATTTAGTTATGCTATAATTTTATTAGAGATGGGGCTTATTTATGAAGTTTATTAAAGAATTTATTAAAAAACCACGAAACGTATATTTTAGTATTATTTTAATGCTTACTCTTGTTACAGGGTTAGTATCTATATCATTTTCTTATTATATAGATGAATCAAGTACGGAAGGAACATTGAAGTTTGATGTGATTGATAATAGAATTCAATCACCAGACCTAGTAGATAAGAATGTGTCACTTGCTCCTCATGAGACTAAAGAAATAGATGTTTATGTTATGAGTAATAATAATTTTGATACAGATTTTTTTCTTATTTATAAAACAGAAAATGATGTTAAAGTTTATAGTGACAAAGAAATAAGTAAAACAATTACCGCTAAGGAAGTGCAAAATTATCATCTTATAATATCTAACTACAGTGATGTCGCAGCTAGTTTGGAGTTAGATTTAGTTTCTTATAATAAAGGTGGTATGCCAGAATCTATAAATGATAAAGTGGTAGAGGTTTTAGAGTAATTTAAAAGGTTCTTTTATCTAGAACCTTTTTTTCTTGGATAATGTTTTTCTTTTATTATTTCTTTAGCATCTTTAAACATACTGTTAAGACAATCATTTACTAAACTATAGAATGAATCACCTTCATGAATATACTCGTTTGTAGACCTCTCTATTTCTTCTATGAATGATAAATCTTTTAAAGAAATGAGACGAGCCTTATTTAAAGCCAACATACGATATATCTTTTTTGCATAATAGGGAAAAATTAGATTATTCATATCTCCAAGAGTACGAATGTCATCTTCCAGTCCACTTTTTAAACTATGCTTTACAAGAGCATTTATTTCTGATTCGGAGTACCCCTCAGTTACAGGAAAAGAGGAAGACATATCTATAGTAGGAAGTGCTATATGACCAAATAACCAGTA
Source organism: uncultured Bacilli bacterium (assembly GCA_910587065.1). Taxonomy (GTDB): domain Bacteria; phylum Bacillota_I; class Bacilli_A; order RF39; family UBA660; genus CAG-582. The sequence continues at coordinate 32,653 of CAJUMA010000009.1, forward strand.
ATTTTCTTCATATTTTGGGGTTGTACATATAATTATATATTTAACGTATCTTAAATAAGATTTTACATCTTCATCATCAATTTCAGTTATGTATTTTTCAAGCATTTGAATAAAATTAGTATTTACAGAGGTATAGAAGTTCTCTTGATATTTTTTATTTTGCATATTAATTTTTTGTGTTTCATTAATAATCTGTGAAAAAAAATCAGTATGAAGAGTTTCTTTTTCATGAAAGTCATTATAAAGAAATGTAACTAAACAATCTAAATAATTGTGTTTACGAAGTAGAGAAAGTAAATCTTCTTCTCCATTTATTAAAGCATCTATTTGCTCCATATTAATATCTATTTTTGCACGTAATTTAGCAGCACTGGCACTGTCTAATGGCATTTCTAAAAAGCACTTTTTTTCTAATCTTAAAGCAGTTGGAAGAAGATATAATAATTCTTCATATTCTTTATCATAGTTATGTTGCTCTTCATGTTCGATTATTTTTAAATATATTTTAGAGATACTTTCTGATAAGGAACTCCATTCTTCAAACTTACTTTCTAATACTTTGTCCATAGTTACTCCCCTTACTTGGCTTAGTATTTTATCATACTAGCATAAATATTGCAAAAGTGTTATAATTACAGTAATGATTTAATAGAAGAGGTATATTATGAAGTATATATCATTTGTGGTTCCGTGTTATAATTCGGAAGATTATATGGAAAAATGCATTGATTCTTTACTTGTTGGAAAAGATGATGTAGAAATAATTATTGTTGATGATGGTTCCTCCGATAAAACGGGGAAAATTGCGGATAGTTATCAAAAAAAATATCCTAGTATTGTAAAAGCTATTCACCAAGAAAATGGTGGCCATGGAGCGGGAATTAATACAGGACTTAAGCATGCCAAGGGTAAGTATTTTAAAGTGGTTGACAGTGATGATTGGGTAGATGAGCATGCTTATTTAGAGTTACTTAAAAATATTAAGAATATAGATTCGGATTTAATTATTATGAATTATGTTTATTCATATGTAGATGGTAGACGTGATCAAACAATTAATTTTTCTAATGTATTTAAAGATAGAGAAGAAATGACTTGGGATGAAATGGGAAGATGGAAGTTAACTCAATACCCTTCACTTCATTCAATGATGTATAAAAAGTCTGTTTTGGATAAGTCGGATATTGATTTGCCTAAACATGTGTTTTACGAAGATAATTTATTTATTTATCTTCCACTTGTTAATACCGAAACTATTTATTATATGAATTTAGATTTTTATAGATATTTTATAGGAAGACCAGATCAATCAGTGCAAACAGCTCAAATGATAAAAAGAAGTCATCATCAAGTATTGGTTTCTAAAACTGTTTGCAATAGGTACGATTTAGACGATGTTAAAAGTAAAAAACTACGAAAACTTATGAAAAGAGAATGTAGTTTCTTAATGTCAATTGGAACGATATTTTCAAGACTTTCTAAAACTCCAGAAGGAGAAAAACAGTATAAAGAACTTTGGTCTAGTGTAAAAGAAGGTAATCCTAAATTATATAAATCGCTTAAGTTTTTTAGTATGGCTTTTTGGGTAAGCTTACCTGGGAGATTTGGTAGATTTATTGCATTAAAAGGTTTTGCTTTAGCGCATAAGTTGGTTAAGTTTAATTAAGAGGAAATATCCTCTTATTTTTAATTTGTTAATAACTATAAGTGTGATATAATACATAAAAGGATGATTTTATGAAGGAGTTATTAGTTCCGGTTGGAAGTATGGAAGCTTTAGTTATCGCTATTAAAAGTGGAGCAGATGCCGTTTATTTGGCTGGTAAAAAGTATGGAGCTCGAGCAAGTGCTGCTAATTTTGATAATGAGGAAATGATTCAAGCAATTAAACTATGTCATCTTTATGGAGTAAAAATATATGTGACAGTTAATACTTTAATTTATGAAAGTGAAATTTATACTGTAATAGATTATGTTAGATTCTTATATGAATCGGGGATTGACGCTGTAATTGTTCAAGATTTAGGTTTAATATCTTATTTGAAAAAGGCATATCCAAATTTAGAGATACATGCATCGACGCAAGTTCACACTACCAACGCTGATACACTTAAATTTTTAAGTGAACTAGGAGTTAAAAGAGTAGTTTTAGCTCGTGAAGTTTCTCTTGAAGAAATTAGATCTTTAAATACAGATATGGAACTTGAAGTATTTGTTCATGGAGCATTATGTATTTCTTATTCAGGACAATGTTTATTTTCTAGTAGAATATTAAATCGAAGTGGTAATCGGGGTGAATGTGCTCAAATGTGTAGGCTTCCTTATAAACTGTATGAAGAGGATGAGTGTCTTGAAACTAATGGAAACTATTTAATTTCTCCAAAAGAGTTAAATACATCTAGATATTTTAAAGAAATAATGGAATCAAATATTTTATCTTTAAAGATTGAAGGCAGAATGAAAAGCCCTGAATATGTTGGATGTGTTACAAAATTTTATCGTGCCTTAATTGATGAATATTATAAAACGGGAGAATGCCATGTTGATTCCTACTTATTAGACGATATATCTTTAATTTTTAACCGTGATTTTACAAAAGGATTTTTATTTAATGCTGACTATTCTGAAATTATGAATGTAAATACTTCTAATCATCAAGGTTTATATTTGGGAAAAGTAATTAATGTTTCAAATAAATTTATTCATGTGGAACTTGAAAGAGATTTGCATCAAGGTGATGGAATAAGATTTTGTCGAACTAATGAGGGAATGATTTGTAACTATATTTATGATAGGTCATGTAAACTTATCAATAGGGCTAAAAAGGGTGATGTAATTCTTTTAGATAAAAGGTTTGATATTAAATTACATGATAAAATAAATAAAACTTTTGATGTAATAGTAAGAGATAAATATATTAATATTGAAGATAAGAAAATACCTATCTCGATTTATTTTAAAGCTCATCTTGGCTCTAGTTTATTTTTAAGAGTAAGTGATGGAAAGAATACAGTTGATGTAACATATGGAAATGTCGAAGTTGCAAGAAATTTATGCACAAGTGATGAAACAATTATTAAACAGCTAAAGAAGCTTGGGAATACTCCTTTTATAACTGATGATATAACTTTAGATGTTCAAAACAGCCTATTTATCAACATTAAAGATATTAATGAACTTAGAAGAATGGCTACAAATAAGTTGATTAGTGTTCGCGAAAATTCTAAACGAGAAGTAGTTATTAATGATGTGAAAAGTGAAGATAGTATACTTCCTTATGATGAGAAAAAGAATATATCTATTCTGGTAAGAAATGAAGAGCAATTAAAATATTTACTTGATAAAGATGTTCGAATATACGTGCCAAATCTAAAATTATATGAAAAATATAAGACAAAAGCAAATACATTTTATCGAACTAATCGTGTTAGTGACAATGTTAGTTATAGATCTTTAGTAACAGAACTTGGTTCTTTAAAAAATGGTGGTGTAGGAGACTATTTCTTAAATGTTACAAATCATGAAACGGTGAATTTATTAAGTAGATATTTAGACATTATCACTTTATCTTGTGAACTTGACGATGAAGAAATTGAAAAACTTATGCTTTTTTATAATAATAATTTAAATGTAGAATTAGTTGTTTATGGAAGATTAGAACTTATGTTAATGAAATATTGTCCTTTAAATTATTTAGTAAATAAAGATAAAGTTTGTCATGTTTGTACTAACAATAAAAAGTATTATTTAGTGAGTGAGAATGGCAATACTAAGAAAAAATATCCAATTGTTACAGATCCGATTAATCACACAACTCATATTTTAAATCATGAGGTAATTTCTAAAATAGATAGAATACCTTATTATAAAAGTATTGGGATTAATAATTATCGAATTGAATTATTTGATGAAACATTAGAGGAAATAGATGAGCTTATGGCTTTAGTTAAGGAGAAGATATGTTAAAGAAGGCAGTTATATTATTTTTTATGCTTTTTATTTTTACAGGTTGTAAGGTTTCTGAATCTAAGAAAATTCATACATATGAGGCATCGGAGGTTTGTTTTAAAGAATTTAATGAAACGGTTGATGATGAAACATTAATATCGAGGAACAATGTTTTTATTACATATGATGATAAATTAATTGTAGATAAAGCTCTTTATCAAAGCATATCGCCATTAAATGCGATAAGTTCTTATACTTATGAAACTTATGATTATATAAAAAGAATTTATTCTAATATAAATGGTATATCAGTAGAATATTATGAAACTACTGATAGTCTTGTATTAGAGGTAAGCTATGATTATAATGTTATTGATTTAAATAGTTTTAGGGCAAATGTTGGGGAATTACTTGATGATAAGGGACTTTTAGGCAGTGTAGATTTTATTCCCGTAGATTTAAATACTTTTAAGTCTATTGAGTTAGATGATTATGAATGTGAGGTTAAATGATGAAAATTTATTATGTTACAGGAAACAAAGGAAAAGTTGAATTAATTAATATGATATATAAGGATATGGGAATTGAGGTAATTCAAGAAAATCTAGAAACGCCAGAGATTCAAACTTTAGATTGTTCTGAAGTTGCTAAATGTAGTGCTGAATTTGCTGCTAATTTACTTGGAAAGCCAGTACTTAAAAATGATTCTGGACTTGTAGTAGAAGCTTTAAATGGTTTTCCCGGAGCTCTTGCAAAGTATGCTGAATCAACTATTGGTGCAGATGGCTTTTTGAGACTGCTTGATGGAATAGATAACCGTAGGTGTTATTGGGTAGAAGCTTTGGCTTACTGTGAACCTAAAAAAGAGCCTATTGTTTTTGAATCATTAAGTTATGGCAGTATAGCTTTAGAGAAAAAGGGAACTCGTGGAGATGAATATGATAAAATATTTATCCCCGATGGAGATACTCGAACTTTTTCTGAAATGACTGTTGAGGAACAACTTAAGACTTTTGATACAAAAGCCTATATGGATTTGCTTAAGTATTTAAGTGAATAACATCAAAAAAAGGAACTTTATGGTTCCTTTTTTTCACAATAATGGTTTAAGTTAAGTGATTAAAAGTTAAGGGGGAAAGAAATGTTTTAAGTTCTTTAAAAAGAATAATTTTTTACACTTACTTAAACTCTAGTCTCATCTGTATGAGATTCAAATAAAAAATTTCGACATTTAGTCATTAAATAAATTAAATATTATATAAAATTATTATTTGCATTAAGCAACACATTTCTTTAAAAGGGTGCGAGCCATTTTAAATCTAGCACTTATATCCAAGGATATAAGTATGTGGTACTAGAGAATAATTAATAGCATCCTGCAAAATTAATTATTATTTATTGACGAGTTGTTGTTCTAGTTGAATTACCTAAAGAATTATTTCCAAACTAACACTTTTGTGTGTTAACTTCCAAACAACACACAGACTATTCAGCAGTTTTTTAAAACCTAATCGTGAATAGAAGTGTTATAATTCTTACTTCGTCCATGATAAATATACTATATTTAGCTTATTTTGTCTTATTTTATAATCAAATATTTTTTATTAGACGTTAAATTTTACAAAAAAAAGAAACTTAGAAGTCTCTTTTCTTGTAAAATAATATTGATAAGAAATAAGAAATAATTATGGAAATTGTAACTACAATGCTTAAAACCATTACTCCATTTTTTTGAATGAAATTGATTATAGCAACAAAATCAATAAAATCTTTATCAAATACATTTATATAGACACTTAGTATTGATCCAATTCCAAGCAGTAGCATTACAATACTTAGTAAAACTAACCTCGATTTTTCGCAGCCAACTTTATATATGACTGGATAAAATATTGAATCTACTAATAAACTCGTTCCTTCAAGCATTATTAAATATTTTAACATATCCGTATTAAGGCCATTGTGATTTGGTTTAATTATAAAATGTATAAGATAGAACAATACTAAACCGACAAAGAATGCTGTTATTACCATTATAAATGTGTAAATATATCTTGCTGTTATTATTTGGCGTCTTGATAAGGGTAAAGATAAAGTATAACTATCTGTGTTAAAAAATTCATCTGTTTGAAATGTATTTATTGTATTAGTTAATAGTATTAGGGGAAGTGCACAAATGGTAAGTAAATAATTTCCAAGTGCAATACTTATAAGAAGTGATCCGATAAAAATAATTACTAAATTTTTCCAAGTGTTTTTTAAATATAAAAAATCTTTAATTATTAGTCCTCGCATACTGACCCCCTAATATATAAAAGCATAATGTCATCAAGTGTTGTAATATTCTTAATGTATTTATTATATTCTTTTTTCATACTTTTTTTATTTATTAAGACTTGATAATCTAATCTATTCTTTTTTACACGAATAATCTCTTTTTTATTGAATTTTTTATATTCGTCTTTTTCCAGTTCCAATATTATATATGATTCTTTTACTTCCTTTAGTGGCTTATCAAATACGAGACTGCCATTAGAGATAAATATTACATTATCTGCAATATGTTCAAGATCACTTGTTATGTGAGTTGATAAAAGAATCGAATTTTCTTTATTTGAAACAAAATCTTCAAACATGTCTAAAACTTCACTTCGCATAACTGGGTCAAGTCCGCTAGTTGGTTCATCTAAAATTAAAACTTTTGGATGTCTTGCTATGCAAGTAGCTATTTCTATTTTCTTTTTCATACCTGTAGATAATTTTTTTATTTCTTTGTTTTTTGGTAATTTAAAATTCTTAATATATTTAAAGAATAGACGAGAATCCCAATTCTTATAAATATGTTTCATTATTAAATTTAAATCCATTATAGTAAATGTTTCGTTGATAAATGAATCATCAAATACTACACCAATATCTTCTTTAAGAGAATCAGTATATTCTTTATTAAAAAGAATTACTTCACCAGAGTTTTTGTGCATAACATTTAAGATACATTTTATTAGTGTTGTTTTTCCAGCACCATTTTCTCCGATAAGTCCAACTATTTTACCCTTAGGCAAATTAATTGAAATATCTTTTAGTTCAAATTCATCAAACTTTTTGCATAAGTTTTTAACTTCTATATTCATGTGTTTTTCCTTTCTATGTTGCTTATCAATATTATAGCATACTATTAATGCTTAATGTGTTATAATTATTATAAGGGTTATGAATGTATGAGAATATATATTAATTATTTATGTATTGTAAATATTATTGTTTTTATTTTATATGGTGTGGATAAGTTATTTGCTAAAATAAGTTTTACAAGAATCCCTGAAAAAATTTTGCTTAACTTTGCTATTTTTGGTGGAGCTTATGGAAGTTTTATTGGAATGTACTTATTTCATCATAAAACAAAAAAGAAACTATTTATTAGAGTTAATTATTTCTGTTTAATTATATATACAATTTTTAATTATATATTATGGAGGAATTTATGAGTTTAGATGATTTTGTGAATAAGTATGTTGTGATTGAAAAAAAAGATGGGAAAAAGGTGGAGGGAATATTGATGAATGTTTTAAACAGTCAAGAAACCGAGGAAAATGTAGGCTTCATAACGTTAGTTATACGAATTGACAATGATAAATATAAAAATATTCATTTGATTGAAGTAGAAAATATTGGTGTTGTTGAATAATGGATTATAAGGTGGTAATGGTATGGAAAAGTATAAACTTAGTAATGTTGATATAGTTGATAATTATTTTCATTTTACAAGAAAAAAGAATTTGGAATCTATTCAAAAATTGGGATTACTTCCAAAGATTTCCATTCATGCTCTTACTTTGGAGGATACGAAAAAGGTTTTCTTTGTTGAAGGGCTTGATAATTTGCTTATTTTATTTGATTGCTGGATACATGTTTTAAGTGTATATCCTTTTATTCCTGGAATGTTTAATTTAGGAGCAAAGTTAATGCAATACAAATGGTTTCCTAAAATTTTTATAAATGCATATTTTAAGTATATGGATTTTGCTAAGTTTCATAAACATGCGGCTCATAAATATTTTGATAGATTTTTAAAAAATTATGTCTTATTAAATTTGAATTTAGAAGAGAATACGGACTTTAGTTATAATGATATTGATCAAATTAAGCAGAAAGGATATAGCAAAGAGTGTTTAATAAAGGCAGGCTATTCTCCATTATACTCTGATTTAAAATCGGTTAAGATGGATAAATGGAATTTGCATACTTTTACTAATCATGTTGTTAGCCCAATAAAGATAAAATTATGTTATGTTAGTGGAAATTATTCTATGACTGATATACTAAACTATGCTTTAAATAATACCAATTTAGATATTGAAAAGATATGCCCTAATCTTTTTTCTTACCTTAATAGTGGCACTTATAAAGATAAGAAAAAAGATTGGTAAATCTGTTTGAGTGTGCTATAATTTAAGTGCAGTGCCTACTGCATTTTTTTTTGATAATTTTTTTCTAACTATTGCAATATTATATATTTATGCTATTATTAAGATAATGAAGGATGTGTGGAAAGTGAAAAAAAGGTTGTTTGGACTTGCTGCTTTGGTTGGTGGTTTTAGTCTAATTTCTGGGGTTAACGCTGCTCCAGTAGATGATGTGTATAATGATTTAGTTAAAGATGGTACATTTAATGTTCCAATAGTTGAACCAACTGCAGAGGAAAAGGATACGTTTTTTGAATTTGTAGTTAATAGTTATATAATGAGTAGATATGATAAATTTCATTCAGGATTTTTAACAAATTGTACAGAAAATTATGAATGTGATTTAGAACTAGGTGTAGTGAACGAAAAATTTGAGGTTCTTGGTTCTCGTACTGATAAAGTTAAGGTTGTGTGGAGTGAAAAGGATCCAGCAATTAAGTCTAACGTAGATTCTTATATGGAAAAAATCAAATCTACTATGATAACTGATGAAAGTGGAAGTTATCAGTCTAAAGGTTTTGAATTAATTGATTTAGAATTAATTAATGGTTTGTATCATTCTAAAAATGGTGAGCTTGCAGCTGAGCAAGGACTATCTTATTCAAAAGAATTTAATACTTTATTGGATAATTCTAGTTTAACTTATGTTTTAGATTGTAGATTAGGAGATGGCGCTCCTTTCTATGGCATGGGTGGTGGTAGTCTTTCACTTTGGTATGATGGTGTTGCTTATGCTAGTTTGTTAAGTGGTCATATTGGAGTTGCTAACAATTACGTTTTATATATTCCTGAAAGTACAGAGAATACCGTTGATGCTTATATAGCAGCAGCAAAAGCTAGAATTGATGCTTATCTAGGTAAGAACGATGTAAAAGTCGAACTTGCTGGTAAGATTGATGATATTGAAGGTATAGAAGATGGTTATATTAAAATTGATAAAAATAAAACAGGAGAATCATATTACAAGATAACTATTAATAATAAGTCACATGATTTCTTAATTATGAAGAATACTGATATAAGTATTCCCGTAACAGAAACTAAAGATATTACTACTAATATATCCATTAAAACTACTTCTCCTGAGGTTCCATTAGATACTAAAGTTACAGTAAATGAAATAAAAAGAGAAGAACCAATATTTAAAAAGTTTGTTGAAACAATAAAAAAGGAGGTAGTGAAAGCTTTTGATATATCCCTACATTCTAATACAGTTGGTAATATTACTAAATTAGAAAAAGGAGTATTTGAAGTTCGCTTACCTTTAGGTTTAGAGTATGTTGGAAGAAAATTGTCTGCTTACTATGTTAAAGATGATGGTTCTTTAGAAGAACATCCAATTACTTTAGATGCTGAAGGTAATGCAGTATTTGAAACTACACATTTTAGTACATATTTTATAGCTGATGCAAGTAATAAAGTAACAGAAGAAGTTCCTAAGACTTTTGATAAAGCAGATATTTATATAATGCTAGCTATTTCTGGAGCTATTGGTTTATTTGCCTCAATAGTATTTTTCAGAACAAAAACTAATTAGGAATCACTTAAAGTGATTCTTTTTTTATAGTTCCGTAAATTCACCCGTTTTATTTAAATTATTTTGAACTTCATTTATTACTATGCTATTAGTTGTAAGAAGCATTGTAGCAGTTGAACAGGCGTTAATTAAAGAGTTTGTAATAACATCGTAAGCATCAACTACATTTGTATTTTTTTCATCTTCATAACTATTAAAGTAAACATTATATACTTTTGTGTAGTTATTATCTTTAATATATTCACTTATCTTTTTTTCATCAAGACCTGAATTAATCATAATTTGTTCAAAAGGTTTCATAAGTGTTTCTTTCCATACTAATTTAGCTTCATTCGTTTCTTCTATCTTTGAAGCAATATTTAGTAATGAAACACCCCCTCCTAATACAAATCCATTTTTTGCGGCAAACGCAGAACATATTGCATCTTCAAGATGCATTCTTTTTTCATGACTTTCTATTTTTGTTGGTGCACCTATAGTTATTTCAGCAATTCCTTTAGTAAACATTGCTTTTCTTTTGTTATAAAATTCGCGTTCAAAATTATTATTGAGTTCTTGTGAATTTAATTCTATATTGGAAATATAGTTCTTAATTATATCGTTTATTTCAAAATTAATTCGTATATTTTCTTTATCAATATAAATGTTTTTTACAGTTCCTAGATTGTCTACACTAATGTGTTCATTATTCTCAACTATAGTAGCGTTTGAAATTAATTCAATATCTTTTTGTATTAGTCTTTCTCTAAGCCCGTATTCTGATATTTTAGCCATTATACAAGTAGCTTTTTTTTCCAGATTTAGAGACATAATATAATTAACTAAGTAATCATCAAAATCTTTAGCAAGTATTATTAATCCTTTGTTATTAATTATTGATTCATTCAAACACGAACTTATTTTATCAATGTCATCAACTATATTATTAACAATAAGTATGTATGCATCAGTTAATTCTAAATTTTTACTTTCCCCAAAATAGTATTCTGATGGGTGTGTAATTTCACAAGAATATCCTTTTATATATTTAACTCTTATATCTTTACCAGAGTCTTCTTTAATGGTAATTGCAGATTTATCATTTACTTTTTCGGCAATGTCACTTACTAGATTACCTATATCGTTATCTTTAGCAGATATTATAGCTATATTCTTTCTTATTTGTGAAGAAGTCTTAAGTTTTAGCATCTTAAGCTGTTTTAGAATGTTTTCTAATTCTTTATTTAAATCATTTTTTAAGCTTATTGGATTAACACCATTATTAATGTGTTTTTCTGCTAAGTTAATTATAGATTGTAATAAAATTAATGTGGTAGTTGTACCATCACCAACATTTTCGTTGGTTTTTATAGAGGCTTCTTTAGCTATTTCAATGATGGATCCTATTACTGGGTCATCACTTTCAATATTTTCTGCTATAGTGACACCATCGTTAGTAATAAAGGGAGAAAAATTTGAATGATCAATTATTACGTTGTTTCCCCTTGGTCCTAAAGTCTGTTTAACAGTGTCGCATAATAAATTAATTGCTTCTAGCATATTTTCTCTTAAAATTTTTCCACTTACTATTTTTTTCATATTTCCTCTTCCATTTCTGTCATATACTTCCAGTATTTTTTTGGCATAAAATTCATTCTGCATCTATCGTTTTTTCTTTCTTTTATACCAATAGTTTTATAGAAAACTTTCCATAGGTTTTCCATATCTTTTTCTTCGTCACTTAAAATAAATGCATTCATTATAAAATTATCCTCAGGTATTATTAAAAACTTCTTTTTATCATAAATACTAAGCAAGCCTCTTTTTACGTCTCTAATTATCCAGTATTCTTTGTTTAGTCTTTTTTTAAAGTGATTAGAAACAATGATAATGATATCATTTGTTGGTTCCATTTCTGCATATAAAATTTTATTTTCAAGTTCCCTAAATCTTAAAAATCCTTTTAATTTATGACTTTCATGGCTAACATATTGAGAAATACGCAAAACCTCGCTTACACATTTTAAATCGCGTCTGTATATAATGTTTTGATGATATTTTTGAGCATTTAAAATAAAATAGTAAATTATAATTTCTTTATTTTCTTCTTCGGATAGAAATACATAATATGTTAATCTAGTTGCATAACTACCAAAATTATTTTCCATAAATTTAATAATGTTTTGAGTGATATGTATTTCTAATGAAATTAAGTTTTCAAAAAGAGAAGGTGAGTATGTTTTATTTTTGATGTTTGCAGGACGTATATTATTTTTTAAAAGATACATTATTAAGCATAGGAGTTCAATGTAGCCACCTTCATAAGTATAAATTAAATCCATTAAAATAACCTCAATTGTTCTTTATTAATATGTGTTTTTTCTTTGTCTCCTAAGATAATATTTGCTTCAATAAAATTCTTTTTAAAATATTCTGCTCTAGTAAAATAAGATCCGTTGCATAATATAAAGTATTTAGCTCTTTTTAAAATTACTCCCATGCGTTTCAGATCTTCTAACTTAATTGTGAATTGTCTTCTAGAAGCCATTATTCTTCTAGCACTTTTAACTCCTATTCCTGGAATTTTTAGTAGTTCATTGTAAGAACAGTTATTTATTTCTTTGGGAAATTCATTTATATGCCTTAAAGCCCAGTCAGTTTTTGGGTCAACTAAAATATTGAAGTTTGGGTTATTTTCATTTAATAAATCTTCAACTTTAAAGTTGTAGTAACGTAGTAACCAGTCTGCTTGATAAAGCCTGTGTTCTCTCACTAGTGGAGGTGTTATTAAATCGGGTAAGATAGTATCTTTGTTTACGGGAATATATGCTGAATAAAAAACTCTTTTAAGTTTGTAATTATCATACATGTTAGAACTTTTATTCATTATTTCTAAATCGCTTTCTTTTGTTGCTCCTATAATCATTTAGGTACTTTGACCAGCTGGTACAAAAGACTTAGTATGATTATCTTTTACATATGACATTATTTTATCGACATTTATACTTTCTTTATTTGGAGCAAGTAATTTTAATCCGTTTTCTGTTGGTAATTCAACATTAGCGCTTAAACGATCAACTAAACTTCCTAGTTTTTTTAAGAGTTGATTACTGGTTCCAGGTATGACTTTAGCATGGATATAGCCATTAAAGTGATACTTTTTCCTTAAAGTTTCAATGGTTTCAATTAACATTTCCATTGTATAATCAGGATTTTTTATGATACCCGAACTTAAAAATAACCCTTCTATATAATTTCTTCTATAAAAGTTAATTGTTATTTTGCATATTTCTTCTGGGGTAAATATTGCTCTTTTTATATTATTACTTCTTCTATTTAAACAATATTTACAATCGTAAATACAAGAGTTAGTTAAAAGTATTTTAAGTAAAGAAATACATCTTCCATCTGATGCAAATGAATGACATATCCCTGATATAGCTGTATTACCAAGACCATCTTTAGAAATGCGTTTACTTCCACTTGACGAACACGAAGCATCGTATTTAGCACTGTCAGCAAGTATTTTTAACTTCTCTTGTAAATCCATTTTGATCACCAATTAAATTATACATAATAAAAATGGATGTGTCAAACAATTGTTTGCTTTTTCTTTTTGATTTTGTCAAAAAGTTAAAAATTTATGCTTGACAGAACGATTAGGGCTTGCTAAAAAAAAAAAAAAAAATGCTATAATCAAAGTAGATAAGTCCGCTTAAAAACAGGACTTTAAAATAGATGTATTGAGATAATCTATAAGATTTGTTATAATATAACTGATACTAGCAATAAACATGTAAGTTGTGCTAAATAAAGAGATAAAACATATTATTTTATAAGACAAATATAT
>CAJUMA010000010.1 GCA_910587065.1 uncultured Bacilli bacterium
GGCTGTCTATCTCTTGTTTTCGGTTACTTGCTTCTTTACCGTACATGAGCATTTGAATAAGGTTTATCACCTGGAATAATAGCAGCCATCTTCTTAATATCTTCCGTAACTTCTTCTTCTAAAACATCAATAACATCATCAACGGTAATAATACCAACAAGTCTTTTTTCTGAATCAACTACAGGCATTACCATAAAATCATATTTTTTAAATATTGCCGCAACTTCTTCTTGATCTGTCGATGTAGTAACATATATTATATCATCATTAAATATATCTTTTATTAGCAAACTATTATCATTAAATAGTAAATCCTCTATTTCAACACGTCCCAAAAGTATTCGCTCACTGTCAACTACGTAGCAAGTATGAATAGTTTCGTAGTACTCTTTATTCTCTTTTAACTTAGCTATCGCATCTTTTATGCTAATATTTTCCTTAAACTGCGGATATTCAACTGTCATTATTGATCCGGCTGATTCATCATTATAGTTTAAGAGTCTATTTATATCTTTCCTTGTATCTTCATGACAATTCTTTAATATCTTAGCAACAATATTAGCTGGCATCTCTTCAAGTAAGTCAGTTGCATCATCGGCTGGCATTTCATCAATTAACTTAACGATTTCTGTTTCTGATAACTGTTTTAATAACTTAGTTGCAACATCTACTTCAAATTCAGCAAAAACTTTTGCAGCTTTGTCTTTAGGCATAACTCTAAAAACCTTTGCTAAATCATTAGTAGCTAGTTCTGATAAAACATCTGCTAAATCTATCTCATTTATATTTTTAATTTCATCCTTTAATTCTTTAAAATTCTTTTCTTCTATAAATTTGTTTATTCTTCTTTCCATAATCTACCTCCAAAAATAATATATTACATAAACGCTGGCTCGGTTCCATATAATCATCACTTCCTTTGGTACGTCTCAATTATAGCAATAAAAAGAGTAAAAAAAAAGATTTAGTGTGAACTAAATCTATTTCTTGGCATTTTTAGTTTTGCTTGTGCCTTTTTTTGCTGAGCTTTTCTTAGTAGCAATTTTCTTCTCTGAAACTTTTGTTTCTTTTACTTCTTCAACCTTTGTTTCAGTTTCTCCTTCGTCTTCATCATTCTCATCATCTTCATAGTATTTATTTTTACTACTACAAATAATTAAAGCAATTATGATTACTACACATAAACCTAAAACAACCATACCAATAACATTGTTTGCATCATCACTTAATGAAGCAACTTCGTCATTTATAATAGCATTAACTACATCTTTATAGTTTTTTGAACCATACATATCATCAATTGTCTTTTTGATTTCTGCTTTTGTTGAATCACCAAATCCTTCAAATGGTTCATCACCAATAACATAGTAAGGTACACCACCATTACCTGAATATTTGAAGTAATCATGAACTTCATCAAGTAATTCAAGATTTAAGCTTTCTGCAACACTGTAGTCCTTAACATTAAATTTATCTTTGTAATCTTTATCTTCTTTTAATTCAGATAAAAATTCATGTAAATCTTGACAATGTGGACAAGTTGGTGAATAGAAAACATAAATTGTTACTGCCTTTTCATCATTTGACACTGCATAAGTCGATGCAGTTGTTGTTGTAGTTGTTGTTTTCTTAGTTGTCTTCGCTGCATTAACATTTGCAAATGGAACAACTAACACTATAGCCATCATTATAACACATAATAATTTACTAAATTTTTTCATAACCATTCCTCCTATCAGTCTACAATCATTATACCACATATATAGAAAAATAGTATACAAATTTTAAAAAGACAAGGAATTTCACCTTGTCTTAAAGCACAGAAGAACTAGATAAACCTAAAGGAATACCGATAACATACCAAAGCAGTAATAAAACTACCCACATAGCTAAAATTATTAAAGCATAAGGAATCATATACTTAATACTCTTTATTATACAAACACTTTCTTTATCATACTTTTCCAAGAAAGATATGTATATAACAAAATAAGCCATAACAGGAGTAATTGGATACATAATACTAGATCCAGCTGTAAATACTAACTGTGCAAACTCAGCAGTAAACCCACCACTCATCATTGCAGGAACAAAGCTTCCACTAAGTATATTCCATCTATTAACAAATGAAGGTTGTAAAATAGTAGATATAATACTAAATAATAAAACCATTAATAAAAGGGGAACGCCAGTAAATGAACTGTTTAAAACTATATTAGATAAAAACGCTGTAAATAAAGAACCAATATTCGTATACCTAAGAAGAGATATAAACATACTAGAACAGAATAACAACACAATTATCTTCCCAATTCCATCAAGTGAATGAGATAAATAGTTACAAACATCGTGATGGTTTTTTATTGTCTTAGTACCAACCCCATATAAAACTCCACACAAGAAAAATAAAAATGTTATTACAAAGACAAAACCACTATTAAAGAAAGAATCATACCCAAACAACTTATCAATATACCTATTTTGCGAATAATCTAATAAATTTCCACCAAAAGGCACATTAGGTATAATATTATAGATGAATACAACTAAGTAAATAAGTGCACCTATTCCTGCTAATAATAACCCTTTAACTTCTCTTCTTGTAAGTTTATCTTTATCTTGAACAATTTCTTCTTCGTCAACCTCATATTTACCTAATCTTGGAGCAATAATTTTCTCTGTAACATAAGTAATAAGTGCTGCTCCTATTAAGGTTGCTGGAATCATTATATATAAAAAACAAGCACTGTTAATTGTGTAAAGATTAGATATTATTCTAGCAGCAGATTCCGTAGCAGTAAGCATTGAAGAATCAACACTACTTATAATTATATTCATGCCATATCCTAACGATAAAGCGGCAAAGGAAGATATTATTCCAGCCTTCGGATTACGTTTCCCATACTTAAATAAAAGAGCTGCTAAAGGAATCAATACAACAAAGCATAAGTCACCCGTTAAACTAGTAACTATACATATTAAAGTAAAAACAAATGTAACAGCCGTTTTTGGCATTCTCTTAGTTAATAAAAAGAACATTGAATCTAAAAAACCACTTCGATCCATTATGCTTATTCCAATAAGGACAATTAGTAACATGCTTAATGGAGTAAAACTAACAAAATTTGAAACAGTATTGGAAAAAACATACTTTATCCCTGATAAATTAAGTAATGATTCTACAGTAACTAAAGTTGTTTCATAACCACCAGTCTTTGTATTAACTTTATTATAGGTAACAGATGCATCTAAAGCATCTAAAATTCCACTTAAAATAATAACTAACCCTGTAAGTAATATAAAAGCCATTATAGGATGCATGCTTATTTTTTCACCAATTTTTTTAAACTTTTTCATCTATAACTCCTTTTAATTTCTTTTTAAACTCTAGTCTATCCATCATAATCTCGCGATTACATTTAATACACTTAATCTTAATGTCAACACCCATTCTTGTTATTATCCATTCATTAGTTCCACAGGCATGGGGCTTTTTCATAATTACTTTATCATTTAATTTAAATTCATTTTCCATTATGAACCTCAACTTGAGGATAAGGTATTTTAACATTTTTCTTATCCAATTCACTTTTTACAAGACCTAAAATCTTTCTTTTTAACTCATACTGATCTCCAGCTTTGCAATAAGCTCTAAGCAAATAATTAACTGATGAGTCACCTAGTTCATCAATACCTAAATACTCTGTTTCCTTAGTAGTCAATTTTAACTCATCAACTTGTTTACAAACATCTATAAGTATTTTAGAAACCTTCTCCTCTTTTTCCTCATAAGCAACAGGGATAGAAATAGTGACTGAAGGATTCTTCTGGCTTAAATTATAAACAGAAGATATTTCCCTGTTTGCAACTACTAAAACAATCCCTTCAACATTTTTTATTTTTGTATTCTTAAGTCCAAACTCAATAACTTCACCAGTGAAATCATTGTATCTCACAATATCACCAACTACAAAGTAATTATCCATAATAATATTTACTCCAGCAATGATATCTTTTAAAGCATCTTGAACAGCTAATCCACCAACTACTCCAACAATTCCAAGTCCTGTTACAAAGCTAGTTATGTCTACTCCCCAAACACTTAAGATAACTAAACAAGCTATTATAATAAAAAAGTATTTTAAAATATTTTCACCTAACGCAACAATGGTATTTTTTCTTTTTATTTCAATTGATTTAGAATCCTTATTAACTAGTCTTTTTACAACCCTTTTAGATGTTTTTATAATTAAAAAAGCCAAACATATTGTTAATACAGGAACATAAAATTTATAAGACGAAACTATTTTATATAAAGCTTCAATCAAAGCTTCAAACTCTGTCATATTATTCACCTATCTCTATATTTAATATCTCCATTATACGATCCAAATCCGAGTCACTGTCAAAAGGTATCGTAACTTTATTAGAACTAACACATACCTTTGTTCCGATTATCTCTCTTAAAGTATTTTCATAAATACGATGTTTTGCAGGAAGTTCTTTTATTTTAATTGTGTGTTTTCTCTTTAAAACTTCTGTATCTTTAGAAATATCTTCTAAACTTCTAACACTTAAACCTTCTTTTTTTATCTTATCATTTAAGTCTTTAATTTGATCAACACTTTCAAGTTTAGATAAAACTCTAGCATGACTCATGGAAATATTGCCTTTAATTAAATCTTCCTGAACATCTTCAGGTAAACTAAGTAATCCAAGTAGATTTGTTATATGACTTCTACTCTTACCAAAACGTGCAGCTAACTCTTCTTGTGTCATATTCGTTTTTATCATAAAATTTTTATATGCTTGAGCCTCTTCTATCGGACTCAAATCTTCTCTTTGAATATTTTCAAGTAAGGCAATTTCCATCATTGCTTGATCATCAAAATCTTTTACTATCGCAGGAATCTTATCAAGACCAGCTAATTTTGAAGCTTTCGTTCTTCTTTCACCAGCCACTAGTTCATAGCCTTTAATACTTTTCTTAACAATAATTGGTTCAAAAACTCCATGTTCTTTGATTGAATCAGCAAGCTCTTTAAGCGCTATTTCATCAAAGTGTATTCTTGGCTGATAAGGATTACTTCTTATCTCATCTATATTAATTTCTTTTACTTCCGATTCAGGTGTTGTTGTAACAATTTCATGTTCAAAACTTGAAAAATCTAGTTGCTCACTATTAAATAATTGTTCTAATCCTTTTCCTAAAGCTTTTCTATTATTATTCTGCATATTCTTTTCACCTCCAGACAAATATTCATCTATCCTTTAATCTTGATCTCTATCAATAACTTCTTTAGCTAAATTATTATAAGCTTCAGCTGCTCTACTAGTTGGATCATACTCATTAATTGGTTCGCCATGACTTGGTGCCTCAACTAATCTTATTAATCTAGGAATTATTGTATTAAACACTTTTTCATTAAAGAATTTACGTACTTCTTCAACAACTTCAAGACCCAAATTAGTTCTTGAATCAAGTAAAGTAAGTAATACACCTTCTATTTGTAAACGAGGATTTAATCTCGTTTGTGTCATAATAATTGTATTTAGTAATTGAGTAATACCCTCTAAAGCAAAGAATTCACATTGTACAGGTATAATAACTGAATCACTAGCAACTAAAGCATTAGTTGTTAAAAGTCCTAAACTTGGTGGACAATCAATTATAATATAATCAAAACTAGCTTTAATTGGATCTATAATATTTCTTAATTGCTCATTCATCTTAAAATCAGAATTATCATGTGTCATCTCAAGTAATTCAATATCTATACCAGCCAAATTTATTGTTGCTGGCATAATATAAAGGTTAGCAAACTTTGTCTTAATAATTGCGTCTTTTGCTAAAGTGCTTCCATTTAGGCAATCATAAACACTAGCAGTAATATCACTTTTATTAATACCTAAACCAGTTGAAGTGTTACCTTGTGGATCTAAATCAATCAAAAGAGTTTTTTTACCTAATTTACCTAAAGAAGCTGATAAGTTAATACTTGTAGTTGTCTTACCCACTCCACCTTTTTGATTAACCAAAGATATCACTTTTGCCATTTAAATCACTGCCTTCATTATATTTTGTCTACATACTAAATTATATCATAGAATACTAAAAATAAAAACGAATAATTGCTAATTACAACTTGCTTCTACCGTCTCTAAAATTTCTACATTTTCATAATTATTAACATCAGCCGAATTAATAACAGCTTGTCCGTTTACACACGTATAATAATATATTTTATCATCCTCGTAATTAGGATAAATTTTATTAAAAATCTTGCCATTATAATTGTATGACGTAATTGTATTTTTTAAAGTTCCAACTTGATTTCCAAACAAATCAAATATACGAGATTCCTTATTTGTATAAAGTATAACCATACTATCATTAAGTTCTATATAATAATCTTCCCCTCTTAAAAGATAATTATCTTCCACATTATTGTATGTATAAAGAGGGTATAAATTATTATTAACGCGCATCAAAGCACTCCCACCTGTACATTTGTCACTTGTCCCATCGAAATTATTACACCTAAAAGTAAACTCTACACCATGATAATAAGTTGTTACATTATAATTTTCAAAAAAAGTTAAGTTACTAATAATTTCTTCTAAATTAGTTGCAAAGTTAGACACAGGTTCAATATTTACAGGCCCAGTTACTCCCTCATTATGATCTATCGCAATAGTTGTTGTCGTAGTCTCTCCATTATTAATTTCTTCTGTTTTTAAAGTTTTTCTTTCCCCTTCTGTCATGGGTTTAGACATAACTCGTTTTTTTTCAGTATTTAAAAGATAAAATATAAAAATAAGTGCACAAATTAAAATAACTATAACTGCTATATATGATCTAGCACTTCCATAACCCTTATTATTCATGATATTCACCTATTGTAATTATAACATAAAAAATTCTACTTTTCAGTAGAATTTTTTATAGCTTTTTCAAGTTCTTCTTTAGTCATTTTGCTATATCCTTTAATACCAAGTTCTTTAGCTTTTTCTTTTAAAACCTTAATTGAACTTTCATCATCTTTAGCCTTATCAGAAATATGTCCTGTTTTAACAAGTTCATCAATTTCTTCTTTTGTAATAGTTTCTCTTTCGATTAAGGCATCAGCAATTAACATAACTAACTTTTTATTCTCTTTTAATATCTTCGTAGTTTCTTTATAACATTCATCAATTATTTTACGAACTTCTTGATCTATTTCCAAAGCAACAGCATCAGAGAAGTTTTTTGATTTGTTATAATCTCTTCCTAAGAATATTCCTTCATTTCTATCTTCTAATTGAATTGGTCCTAAATCAGACATACCAAATTCAGTAACCATAGCACGAGCAATCTTTGTAGCTCTTTTAAAGTCATCACTTGCCCCAGTTGTAACTTCACCTAAGAATAATTCTTCGGCAACTCTACCACCAAGTAATCCAGTAATTTGACCAATAAGTTCCTTTCTCGTGTTAATAGCCATCTTCTCTTCAGTTGGAAGCATCATTGTATATCCTCCAGCCTGTCCACGAGGAATTATAGTTATCTTATGAACATCTTGAGCATCCTCAAGTTTTAATCCAACAACAGCATGACCAGACTCATGAGTCGCGATTAATCTCTTCTCATTTTCTGTTATTTTTCTAGTTTTCTTAGCAGGGCCCATCATCACACGGTCAGTTGCTTCATCTATTTCTAACATTGTTATCTTATCTTTATTTGCTCTTACTGTAAGTAATGCAGCTTCATTAAGTAAATTCTCTAAATCTGCTCCACTAAATCCTGGAGTACGTTTAGATAAATTTTCTAAGTTAACACTAGCATCAAATGTTTTATCTTTAGCATGCACATTTAATATAGCAAGTCTTTCTTTTTGATCTGGAAGACTAACTGTAACTTGTCTATCAAATCTGCCTGGACGAAGTAAAGCTGGATCTAATACATCAGGTCTGTTAGTTGCAGCGATAATGATTATACCTTCATTTGCTCCAAATCCATCCATTTCAGTTAATAATTGGTTTAAAGTCTGTTCTCTTTCATCATGTCCACCACCTAAGCCAGCACCTCTTTGGCGTCCAACTGCATCTATTTCATCAATAAATATTAAACATGGAGCAGTATGTTTTGCTTGTTTAAACATATCTCTAACACGACTTGCCCCTACACCAACAAATAATTCAACGAAATCAGAACCACTTATATAGTAAAATGGAACATTAGCTTCTCCAGCTACTGCTTTTGCTAATAATGTTTTACCTGTTCCTGGAGGACCAACTAGTAAAACTCCTTTAGGTATTCTTGCGCCAAGCTTTTGAAATTTTTTAGGATTTTTTAAGAAATCAATTAATTCAGCTACTTCTTCTTTTTCTTCTTCAAGTCCAGCAACATCCTTAAATCTTACTTTTCCACCGTCTTCACTAAGTTTAGCTCTACTTCTACCAAAATCCATACTTGATTTATTAGAACCACTTAGTTTATTAAGTAATACAAAACCAATTGAAACCATTAAGACGATTGGTAATACTTGTCCTAGTAAAATAGACACTATTCCACTTCCATCAGGATTTTTCTTAATAGTCCATTTGAATTCATTTGTACTTTGGTAAGCTTCAATTGTTTCAATTGTTTTTTCAGATAATTGAGCATTTACTTTAAAGTATTCATTCTTACCATAACCTTTTAGTTTACCACTTATATTATAAACACCATAACTCTTGCGTTCTGTTGTTGATATTTCTGTAACCTCATTATTACTTAATTTATTTAAAAATTCATCATAAGTAAAATTATTGACTTTTGAATCACCAATATTTGCAAGTACTAAAACAGCTACAATAAATATAACTAGTATTACATATGGCATTGATTGTCTAGTTCTACTCTTCTTATTCATAAATCTTTCTCTCCTTTTTTTAGATACTCTATTATTATATCATAACAAGACCCATTTGGTATATCAAAATCACTTTTTTTTAACCCTGGTAGCCATAAAATTTGATTATTCGCGTCAACTACCACAGGCCAAGATTCTCTTTTCGACAAAACAATCTTATTATCTATAAAAATATCATTAATTTTTTTACTTCCCTTTAAGTTTTTAACACACATTTTATCACTTGGTAAACGTGTTCTTACTCTTAAAGGTAATTTAATATCTTTTGAATTCAAACGAATTACATAATTGGAAGTATTATTAGTCTCTTGGAACTTAAATTCCCATTCACCAATCACCAAACCATCAGTTAAAAGATAATCATACTTGTATGAATCTTCATCTTCTGCACCAAATATAATTTTATCATACTCTTTTTTTACTAAAATATTATTTGGTAACATCAATTTAATATTCTTTTTCTCACTATTAATTATTTTCATAATCTCATTTATATGATTACTATCTACAAGATACAGATTATCAGGATAAAGTTCGCTTAATATATATACTAAAATATTTTTCTTTAGATAAGAATCAAATTCATTATATTTGTTAATATCTAAAGAGTTATCAACATAAATTTCCTTTACATAATTTAAAGTAAGACTATTAATAAATTTATACGCACTATCTAATTCCTCACTAAATTGTAGAAATCTTTCATGAATAAAAGTATCTTCTTCTTTTAGAATAGGTGTTAGATAGTGTCTAAATCTATTTCTTGTGTAATCATCAGTAAAATTACTCGAATCCACTACATACGGAATACCTTGTTCTTTCATCATACTTTCTATAGCATCTTTAGTTAAATAAATTAAAGGTCTTACAATAGTATAACCGTTTCTTTCTGATACTTTAGAAAATCCCTTATATCCTTTAAGAGAAGATCCTCTCACTAAGCGCATCATAATGGTTTCAATTAAATCATCTCCATGATGAGCAGTAAATAAAATTTTCGAGTCATATTTTTTTAATACACTTTCAAAAAAAGTATAACGAAAATTTCTCGCAAAGTGTTCAAAGTTCCCACTAGAATATCCAGTTAAAACAGTGCCCTCAAAAGGAATATTATTTTCCCCACAATAGTCTGATACAAAAACGTATTCATCTTCACTTTCTTTTCTTACTTTATGATTAACGTGTGCACATACAACTTTATAACCATTTTTATGAAGTAAATTAAGTAAAAACATACTATCACTGCCACCAGAGCAAGCAACTACTAAAGTTTTATTTTTTAAAGAAAGAGAGTTTAAAAAACTTAGCACATTTTCCATAATAATCCCTCAAATCATTACATAGTATACCTTATGAATGTGAATTTGACAAGAAAAATGGAGTACTTTACTACTTAAAAAAACTCCATATTTTTTCTAAAGCATAATCATCAAACTCATGAACAGCTCTCAGTATAGACATTTCATTTAAATTAATATTTGATTATTTTGCAAAAATATCTTTTTCGCAATATTCTGCACAAGTAACACTCATTAAAAAACCATTAACATCAACATAAATTGTTCCAGTAATTGTTTTATCTCATACATAATGAATGCTATCAGATACATAATAATTTGTAGAAGTAATATAGTCAAATGGCAACATAGAATTTCTAGTTAGAGATAAGAGAAAATCTCTTCAAAACCTGCAAAGTTCTACTACCTAAAACTGTAGCATTTGTTATTATGGAAATTTTATTAATTGATAAACTACCAGATTCCATTAAATCACATAAATGTTCTAACTCATTAATCGTGATAAAAACTTCACCACCCGTAAGTAATAATTCACTTATTGAAGTAATATCTCTAAATACATTATCCATTGGTATCTTCTTCATATTAACAACTTTTTTATCTCCTCGAACAATGTTCACAAATAAAATTACAATTACGATTTATTTCTAACATCATCTTTTCAGCAGTCATACTAACCACTTCTTTAAGAGATTATTCTAGCACAAAAGAAAATTAATTACAAAAACACTAATCAATTTTATATCTTCGACCAATTATCTTTCCGCCAGGGAAAACACTTATTCTAAACTTTTTTAAAAGAAGCATATTTATAATTACTTCAATTTCTTTTTTACCATTAAAATAATTATAAAAAGTATTAACAATCAAATCAGCAATTTGAACTCCATAATTTGTCTTAGAATCATAATAAGTAACAGTAAAAGTAAAATTACGATTTCTATACTTCCTATATAAATAATTTTCTAGTTTACTCATATCCTTTAAAGCTAAATTACGATTATCTAAACTAAACACAAAATCAACAGATTCATTTATACCTTTTAAACTTAATATTGGAACAATACAATCATCAATAATTAGTCTAACTGCATAATTATAAAATATATTTGAAGTTAATATACTCTTACGCATAACACTTTTATCGAATATTTTTACCACACCATAAAAATCCTTAATACTTTGTAATTCATGAAAAAATTTCTTTTTTAAAGTATTACTCATATCTCTTCCTTTTATTTCTTTACCTAACTTCATATTGTGGCTTTTCTTATATTTTAAATTAATTTCTTTATATCGTGAAATAATTTTTAATCTATCACTTTCTAAAGTAAAATAACCACCTACTGCAAAATACTTCATACTACTATTTTTGTGAATGGAACCACTTTCATCTAAGTATATAAATATTTTCATTTGTTTTCTCCTTAAGTAGATATAATACAATTAATGGACATTCTTGTCTAGAAAAAAGAACTTACTCATGTAAGGTCTCTCTTCTAGCAATTTTTTAATTCAAACTCTTGATATACTTATCAAGAGTTTTTTCTTTCTTTAAAGACTCTACAAAATTAGGTTTAAAAGAATTTAGATAATCTAATATAATATCAGCAAATTTATCAATATTCTCATCATCGACTAAGTCATTCAAATATTTACTTACACCCTGCACTGTATTAACTCTCTTAATATAAAAAGCAAGCAAATTGGAGTTACCCACTTTTTCTTTTACGGATAAAACAATAGATTCTAAATTTTCTCGTGTACAACTATATCGTGGTTTAAAACATCCGATCTTGAAAACATAACAACTGAGCAACCTATAAAAATTTGAGAAGTACCATCAGAAGGAAATGTTTTATTAGCAAACTCTATTAAGCTTTCAATATTACCTTTTTCATAATCATCATATAATTCCATCAATATTCAATTAAGCATAACAAAATTTCCTTCTTAATGCTTTATTATACAACTAATTTCCAACCTATTCTAGAAAAAAATCAACTGTTATAAAATGTTTTGTCCCTTCACCTGGAATAGCACTACTTTTAATAAGTCTATATTCACCTGTAGGTAATTTACCATATATGCTTTCCCAATTAATAGAAAAGAATAATTCGCCATTTTGATTAGGAGTATAACCAATTGCATTAAAACCAACAGGTATTCCATTCTCCTGAACTAGTACAGGAACATTAATCCATTCGTCATTAGATTTTTGTTGAAGATAAAAATCTGCTCCGTACATATTATCTCTTTTACTTAAATCCGTTATAATTATGTCTGCTGATACTGATGTTAAACTCCCTTCTTTTATAGACATAGATATACCTTCTATATCATTATATTTTAAAATACATTTATCATTTAAATTATCTTTCTTTTGTGAGATAAAAATATCCTTAATACCATCTCTACTATTACAAATAGCAACATAAAAATTATTAAATCCAAACACTCTCTTTGTCTTATTATAATAATAAAGTATTGATCCGCCATCTTTTAAATCTTCTAAATATTCTAAGTTCTTTATAAAATCTCCTAAAGACAATTCTTCCATCATTAAAGAATCTCCAAGACCTTTGCATTTTAAGCCTTCACAATAAGGAACATCCAATGTAAGAAGTAACTGTCTGTCATCACCAATAGCATAACCAACATAAAGATCATCTCTACTGCTATCAAAGTTTCTATTACCCTGAATCACAATGACAAGAATTACTAAAAAAACAAAAATAACAAAAAATAAAGTGAACATTAATTTTAAAATAGTTCTTTCCCTATGTTTTATTTTATCTTTTGTAAAATCTAGTGTATTTACAATATTTTCTTCAGCTTTTTTTAAAAAATCTTCATCATCAATTCTTTCTCCAGAAAATAATTCGTTTATGGATATTCCTAAAATATCACACAAGGGTTTTAGAAGAGAAATATCTGGCATTGTTTTACCATTTTCCCATCTACTTATTGACTTAGATGTTACTCCCATTATTTCGGCTAAATCCTCTTGTGTTAGTTGTTTTTCTCTTCGAAGTTCACCTATAAACTTTCCAATTTTAACTTGATCCATAATATTCTTCCTTTCTCAATACAATTCTAAAGTAAATATTATTATATTTACAGGACAGACACTGAGAATACTAAATATTTTTATAATTTAATAGATATATTACTAGGCAAATCTTTAATTCCAATCTTCTTTCTAATGTCTTGATTATTTATTAAAAAATCAATAAAACTTTCAATACTTAACATGGATTCTTCAGATAACTCTATATTATAAAGTGATGAAAATGAATTTCTTTTATTTATCTCATCTTCACTTAAACCTAAGTATAAAAACCAATAAGGTTTAATCAATTCTTTATATTGAACTAAATTACAAACTTCACTCTTATGTCTCATATCATATTTAGACTCACCACTTAAAATTGTATAAAGTTCATTATCCGAAATAAATTCAATAACAGTGTGAATTACATCAAATTCAAAATCAAACATTTTATAATAATCAGGTATACTCTCATTTAATAGTTTCCAATAATCCTGAGCATTAAGTGAAGAATCTCTATCGTAATATAATTTCATCGCTTTGGGCATACACTTTTCGTTAGGAAGCAAGGCATGAAGATTTTCATGACATAAATAAATGATATTATAATTAACATCTTTTAAACCTTTGAAGTGACCCCAAAATATATTTCTTTGATCCACACATTTTCCAACATTTAATTTAGGATGAGATATAAATACGTTAATTGGATTATAGAAAAGCGATAATTTAACTTTACTTTCTAACCATGCATTAATTTTATCTTTAATCGAATCCCATTTTTCCTTAATAAAGTATGAATAATCTAAAGTTTCTTGATAATATTTTTGGAATAATGAGCACTCCATAAGTATTAAAAATTTACTGTCCAAATTATTTTTTAATAAATACTCTTCAAACTCCCCGCGAATAAATATTTCTTCCACAGTTTCTTTCCGTGTCTCAATATAACTTATAACATCACCACCAAGTAAAGAAGTTACTTCACTTTCTTTCCACTTTTCTATATCATCCAAATTATTTCGGTTACTAATAAGTTTTAACAACAAATACTTCCTATCAATGATAAATTCAAAAATCATATATGCCTCAACTAATTAACCTAGACTCTTTTTGTTATAAATACTATCAATAAACTTATCTATTAAGAATCCTAACAATACTCCCACAACAGAAACTAAAAAATACCATATTATAATTCCGTATGCTGAATTATTATAAAAAAATGAAACCGATAAACTATATAAAATACTTGCCAAGATAGAATATAGATACCTTATTTTCCTCTTTGATACAACAACCATCATCATTGAAAGACCAAATGTTGCAAGTAACATTCCAACCATAACTATTGTTAAATTAAACATTTTAAATACTAAAGGTGAAAGATAAAAAACACCTATTTGTAATAAAATAACAATTATTTCTAATAAATATTTTTTCATAAAAAACTTCCTTTCAAAATACTATAACCTATTATCACTTATGAATCAAGAGCTTTTTTATAGATGTTTATTTGTAATTGTAGAAACGGCATTTTCTTCCCTAATATCCATTAATCCACATACAGTATGAGCATCTAATACTAACTTGCTATTTCTATAATTTGAATCATAACCACTATTTTGTACAATTTTCTTATTTTCCAAATCTATAAAACCAAATATATATTCTTTGGGAATTGAATATTTAGAAACATCATCTAAAGAACACGTATCATCAATTTCCACTTTATAACTGTGTTTATTTAAAATAAGTGTATGCCATAAACCTTGATTTAAATCTGATCTAAAACATTGCTTTGGAATCATCAAAATAATGAATCCATCAGGCAAAGTTCCATTTACTAAACCTATATTATATAAATCTGCATAAGAAGAAAAAGAGGACATTGTACTAGTATAATCATTTTCATAATGTATAAGTCCACGAGAGTCATTAATAATATCAAGGCAACTTTCCACTCTTGTGCCATGAATCAAAAGAAAACAATTTTTAAAATTAGCAATATTTCTTATATGCTCAATAGTCCTGACAAAAGATTCACCTAATTCTAATATTGCTTCCTGTTCTGATATTTCTTTAGTACCTCTATTTATAAAAATATCGCTCATTATATACACCTCAACTAATTATAACTATTATATCATAAATAAAAGCAAACCATCTAATAGAAATGATTTGCTTTTATTCTTCATCAATGCAATTTTAAAATTTTACTTTTATTGTTAAAGTGTTTTTCGTATAATTTGCTTTCACTTTACCACCCATTATCTCAACTAACTGTTTAGCAATGGCAAGTCCAACACCATTCGATTTTTTAACATTCTTAATCGTATAGTATCTATCAAATATTTTTTTGAGACTTACTGCATCAAAACTATCTGTCTTATTAGAAAAAACTACCGAACCATCATTACTTAACTTAACTTTAAAATCTTTTTCTCCATACTTAATTGCATTAGATATTATATTTTCAAAAATTCTTTTTAGCATACTTATATTCAGCAGTCTAATCACTTTATCTTTACAAATATCAACTTTAGGAACAATATCATTTTTATTAAATAAACTATAAAAACTTGCAAGGGAATCTTCTAAAACATCATTCAAACAAACACTTTCAAATTCTATCTTTCTTTTCTTATCATAGGCTTTAGAAAAATCAAAAAGTTGTTCTGTTAATTCTATTAAATCATTAACCTTACTATCTATTACACTTAAATACTCTATTTGTTTCTTAGTTAAATTCTTATCATCAATTAAATCAAGATAAGCTCGTATAGCCGTAAGAGGAGTTCTCAAATCATGCGAAACATCAGTAATTGATGCTTTAAGTTCTCCGCTCCCATTTTTATATTCAAGTTCTAATTTTCTTAAATCTTTTAAACTATTATTAAGTAAACTTGCTAATTGTTTCAGTTCCTTAGTATTTGTACCTACTGTGATTAAATTATTAGTATCTGTATTTATTATTTTTTCTAAAGTTTGACCGATATTCTTGATTTCATTTTTCATTATCAAAATTTTAAAAGTCAAGTATATTGATATACATAATACTATTAAAAATAAACAAAACCAGATACTCATAATAATCACCTTTCTACTTTAATTCTTTCTTTTTAAATAAGACTAATCCTGCTCCAGTAAATACTACTATAATACCTAACGAATATATTGGTAATAATTTTAGATTTGAAGCCATTCCTCCTACTATTTGTCCCATTTGACCTGCTGGATTAATATCGACACTTAACTCTATTACATCTCTTTTTAAACCTGTTAAATAATAGGGATTTTTTACTTCTTTTGTTATCATTTGACCATTTTCCATAATATATTCAGGAACATATTCTGGCATACTCAAAAAATTTAGAAATGTTAAAGAATAAATAATCATTCCAAATGCAAGCATAATATTAACAATTGAAGATATAGTTTTATTTGAAATTAACATTGATATAAATGTAAATATACTTGCATAGGCAATTATTGCTACAAAAATACATCCTAACAACTTTATTAAAGTTGGAAATCCGATTGTAGTACTACCGAATAATGGTATTCCTATTGCTGATACAGTTCCTAAAAATAAAATATAAGAAAATAAACTTGTAATCGTTACTATTATTAGATTAGATAAATATATATCTATTCTTTTATGACCTATACTAATCTTATTTCTCATTGTTCCATCTGAATATTCTACTCCCAAAAATAAGCTTGTAAATATTGCAATTACAACTCCAATCATTGTAGAATAATTAAACATAAGTTGTTCTACTTCTATTGTTCTACCATACTTATTCATATCGCTATATCCTAAACAAGCCATAAATATTGCAAGTCCAACACTAAATATAGTTAGTAACCAAAATAATTTATTTTTTCTGAGTCTTGTAAAACCTGCATTTAATAATTTAATCATTTTTCCCACCTCCAATTAAATTCATATAATAGTTTTCTAATGATTCTTCTTGCTCGTGAATATCATCTGCTATTAAATTTTTCTTGGATAGTTCGTTAATAAATTTTGACAAATTATATTTACCATAAACATTTATTGTCTTATTATCTATTACTTCATAAGAAATTTTATTTTCTTCAAAATATTTAACAAAATCTTTTGGATTACTTACTTTTAATTCAATTTTGTGTTCCATCTTTTTCATAAGGTCTTCGCTACTTATCTCTTTAATAATAGATCCATTATCTAAAAATCCATAGTGTGTTGCTATTTTAGATAATTCATCTAAATAATGACTAGATATTAAAATAGTAATTCTTCTTTCTTTATTTAGTTTTAAAATTAACTCTCTAATTTCTATAATACCTTGTGGATCAAGTCCGTTGATAGGCTCATCTAAAATCAAGAAATCTGGATTATTAGCAAGAGCAATAGCAATTCCAAGTCTTTGTTTCATTCCTAAAGAAAAGTTTTTTGCTTTTTTCTTTCCAGTATCTTCTAATCCTACTAATTTCAATAAGTCATCAATACCACCAAAACTTGGCATACCGACTAATTTATATTGTTCTATTAAATTATCTCTAGCAGTCATTTCTCCATAAATTGATGGAGTTTCTATAATTGCTCCCATTCTTTTTCTAGCACTTATAATATCATTACTGTTATTACTTTTTCCGTATATAATGTAACTTCCATTTGTAGGCTCTTGCAGTCCACAAATAATTCTAATAAGTGTTGTTTTTCCTGCACCATTTTTCCCAATTAGTCCATAAATTGCACCTTTTTCAATATGAATATTGGTGTTATTCAAGGCTCTAAAGCCTTTATATTTTTTTTCAAGATTATTTGTTTCTAATATTATCTCCATAATCTCTCTCCTTTCCGATATTCATTTTAATAAAAAAATGTTAAGAAAATGGTTAAGAAATTGTTAAGATTTTGTTAAGATTTAATCTTTTATTTTAAAACCTATTCCCCAGATAGATTCAATATACTCTTTTTCTGTGTAATCTCTAATCTTTTTTCGTATATTACTAATATGCACTCTTAATGAATTTTCATCACAATCTTCTGTATCTGTACTTATTAAATCTAACAATTTATTTTTTGTAATAACTTGATGTGGATTCAAAAGCAAATGTTTTAAAATGGCATATTCTGTTTTCGTTAAATTTACCTTATTCCCACAAATTAGTAATGTGTGATTATCATTTAATAGTTCTAAATCCTTATATTTTAATGTTTCCATAATACTAGACTTATTTTTTGATCTTAATTGCACCTCTATTCTTGCAAGTAACTCTTTACTATCAAATGGCTTTGTTATGTAATCATTAGCACCAGACATCAAACAATTAACCTTATCTTCAGATGAAATTTTAGCACTTAATACAATTATTGGTGTATCTTTAATCTTTTCTATTATTTCCTCGCCACTAATTGCAGGTAACATTAGATCAAGTAATATTAAATCAACACTTTCTTTTTCTAATAACAATAGAGCTTCTGTGCCAGAGTAGGCATTATAAGTAAGATAATCTTCTTTTTTTAATAATTCTTCTAAAATATTATGAATGCTAATATCATCTTCAACAATTAAAATCTTATTCATCATTTCACCTCGATTAAACATCATTATTTTTAACTAGTATAACATAAAAAGCATTTCATTATAAAATGAAAAAACTCGCATAAAGCGAGCTTTCGTACATCGAAACTTGATTAACGTTTTGAGAATTGTGGTGCTCTACGAGCTTTCTTTAGACCATATTTCTTACGTTCTTTAACTCTAGGATCACGAGTAATGAATCCACCTTCTTTTAAGATTCTTCTATATGAAGTCTCAGAAGATGCATCAGTACCTTCATCATAGATTAATAATGCTTTTGTGATTGCTAAACGAATAGCTCCAGTTTGTCCAGAGTATCCACCACCTCTAACAACTACAGTAATATCAAAAGTAGTTTCGTTGTTAGTCGCAACTAGAGGTTGTTTTAAATCCATAACTAGTACTTCGAATGGTAAGTATTCCTTTACATCTTTTCCATTAACGATAATTTTACCAGTACCTGGAACCATTTTAACTTGAGCAACAGAAGATTTTCTTCTTCCACTTGCAGTAATAACTTTTTTGTTCATCTAATACCCTCCTATAAACTTATGCTTTCTGGTTTTTGAGCTTGTTTATTATGTTCGCTTCCAGCAAATACGAATAACTTCTTACCCATTTGTCTTCCTAAGCGTCCTTTAGGTAACATACCTTTTACAGCTCTTTCAAGCATTTCTTCAGGATATCTTTCAATCATTTCTTTAGCATTACGTTCTCTTAATCCTCCTGGGTATCCAGAATGATTATAATACATTTTATCATTTAACTTATTACCAGTTAATTTAACTTTACTAGCGTTAGTAATGATAACATAATCTCCACAATCTACATATGGTGTATAAGTTACTTTGTGTTTACCTCTTAAGATATGAGCAACTTTAGTAGCAACTCTACCTAAAGGTAAATCAGTAGCATCTAATACATACCAGTTACGTTTTACAGTTTCTTTCTTTTCCATGAATGTACTTTTCATAAAAATTTCCCTTTCTTAAATCTCTTATCTCATAGACTTCCCACATCTAATCAACTAAAGAATATAAAAAAATGTACCAGTTAAAATTATATGATAAGTAGGGCCTTTTGTCAAACATTTTAGCAAAATTTTTATGTAATTTACTAAAAATACAATTAATACTTGATTTTTGTTAAATAAAGTCCACTAGCAGGCACAGTTGTATAGTGAATGTTTTCTAAATTTCCTGATAAATAGTCGGGGATTTCATTTAAGCTAATTTTGTTTTCACTAATAGCGATTAAAAAGCCAACAAGGTTTCTTACCATATACCTATAAAAACTTTTACCTTGAAAAGTAATAATTAATTTATCACTCTCTTTTTTAAAACTAATTGAGTTAATAATTGAATCATAATTATCTCTTTCTCCTGAAGTAAAAGATTTAAAATTATGAGGACCAAGAAGCATTTTAGCAGACCTTTTCATAATACTTATATTGAGACATCTATTATAATTATATAAATAATCATTAAAAATAGGATTAAATTCACCCATATTTATAACATATACATACGTTTTTTCTAAAACACTAAATCTAGCATGGAATGTATCATCCACATAACACGCCGAATTAACCTTAATATATGGTCCAACAAGAGAATTAATCGCATTAACCAATCTCTCTGGTGGAATAGATTGTTTTAAAGAAAAAGAAACACCTTGATCAAGAGCATGAACACCACGATCTGTTCTCCCTGCTCCTTTAACTAATACTTCATCCTTATTTATTTTAGTTAAAGCATGTTCAAGAGTCGCTTGTACAGTCGATTTACCTTTTAATCTTTGAAAACCATAAAACTTAGAACCATCATAACTAACACTTATAAAATAGTTCATTAAAATTCACTCCTATATATATCCTTTAATAATTCTTTAGCATCCAGTGTGTAATTAAGTTTTGCGCCTTTCTTATTAGCAAGTTTAATAAACCTAATTATTTCTGGTTTCTCAACTTCATTCGAATTAACTAATTCATCAATTGAGCCCTCAAAGAAAATTTCATTATCCTTAATTAAGAGAACATTCTCAACAATATTTGACATAAAAATCAAATCATTACTTACAATTACAATTGTCTTACCATCTTTTTTTAACATTCTTATTATTTTAATAAGTCTTTTTTGTTCCTTAGAAGTAAGTCCCACATCAAAATAATCAAATACAATATTCTTTTTATTTAAAAGTAAGACTTTAGCAAGTAAAACAAATTTAAAATCAGTTTTAGAAAGACTCCCTAATCTAGTATTCATTATATTTGTATCAATATCTAAGTATTTAAATATTGCATCTATTCTCGTACCTAATCCAAATTTATGGCTTTTTAAGAATCTAGAGACCGTCCAAGCATCATCATAAACGATACCATCAATATCAACTTGCATATCAAGCAAATCTAAAACATCACCATAAAAGCCAGTTATTGAATTCTCTTTAAATAAATCAGTTTTTTTATCATAGTAAACTATTTCCATAATTTGTTCACCAACGCTTTACTATCCATATAAATCTTATCAACAACATTATATAAAATTAAGTTATGCGATAAATCAACAACAAAAGGTAATTTTAATCCCATATAAGGAAGAATGCTATTTCCTTCCAATATGCTTTTAGGACTACCTGATATAACTGATTTAAAATTATTTAATACAATAACATTATCACTTTCCAATAACTCTTCAGCATTAGTAGTTAAATTAATAAAACTAATTCCCTTTTCTTTAACATACTTGAAAAGTAAAGATCTTTTATCTGGCTTTAAATAAGAAAGTAAATTATCAACAACAAATACACTTGGATTTATTATTAAAAGAGAAAGTATTTTTATTAAAATTCTATCACTTGTGTATATCAATTGTACTTTTTTATTTAATAACCCCTTAATCTTAAAAAATGTTGCTATTTCATCTATATTTTTTTGAGATTCTTCTAAATCGAAATCTAATCTGTCCTGATAATATGCAAGTTCTTCCACAACGTATTCATTTATATAATTATTATCATCTAAGACTACTGCTATACTTCTTCTTAAAGTTTTAACATCATATTCTTTTATACCCTTATTATCAATAAGTATTGAAGAATTATCAAGTTTATTACATAATCTTTTTGCCAAAACAGTTTTACCTGAATTGGAAGGACCAATTATTGACGTAGTAAGTCCATTTAATTCAATAAAAAGATCCATATCCTTAACTTCTAAAACATTCATTCATTACACCATTCCCCATAAAATTTCTTAACAATTATTATACAAAAAAAATAAATAAAGTGAAACACTTTTCACCTTATTTATTCTTTATTATCTTAACTGCACCTGTTTTATCCATGATTGTTTTGTCTTTTTCTTCACCATAATTAAGTGATAAACCTATAACGAAAACAAATCCCATGAAATATAACCATAGCATTAAGAAGGCGATGTTGGACAAAGCCCCATAAAATAAGTTATAATTTCCATTATTTAAAGCAATAAAACGATAAATATAAGTAACAATTATCCAACCAATTGATGTAAATATTGTTCCCGTATTTATATGTGTTTTCTTTCTTACCCTATCTGGCGCGATTGAATAAAAGGCTCTTAAAAATATGAACATTACTAACCATATAATAGGGCCCTTAATCATATTAAATAATGAGTAAATTTTATCGTAAAACGTTAAAAAGTTTAAAAATCCTATTAATTTATCGCCAAAAACTTGAAAAACTAATATAACTATAAAAATCAACATAATAGCAATTGTCATAAAAATTGATTTAATTCTTCTTTTTACCCAATTACTTTGATTAATACCATATATTTGATTACTAATTAGTATAATAGAATTACACGCATTGCTACCTAAGTAAAATAACCAAATAAATATTAAGGCTAATCCAAAATCAATTGATGATCCACTTAAGGCTGGTATCAAATATGAAGCACTTTCTCCTGGAATAATATCATTTAATAAACTTATTATATAGTTAATATCAATCCCAAAAAATGATGCACAAAAACCGACAATTGTTATAATCGGAACAATACTTATCAACATAGAAAACGCTATTTGCCCTGGCAGAATTCCCATCTCTGGTTTTTTTATGATTTCAATAATATCCTTAAAATAACTTTGAAGATTTTCTTTTGTTTTCTTACTAAATCGATCAAATCCTCTAGTCATTATTACTTTCCTCTAGTTCTTTATTTTCGCGCATTTGAATACTTGCTTCATTAAATGCATCATCTACTAGTTTAGTATCATCTTCAATCATTGAAAATCCCATTGCAACACCATTTTCATATGGTAATTTTTTAAATTCCTTAACTAGTTTCTTCATATATGTTAATATCTGCTTTTCAGAATAACCAATTAAATAAACTAAAAATTCATTTCCATCAGTTCGCATTATCTCCGAATTATCTAACTGAGTTTTAATTAAGACATTTGCCACTGCTTGAATTTGTTTATCTCCCTCTTCGTGACCCAATGTATCATTTAGCTCTTTTACTCTATTAATATCCATAACGATACACGTTTGAGGGTAAATTGTATTTTTATTCCATACAGGAAGTTTTTCATTATAATAATTTCTATTTTTAAGAGATGTTAGCAAATCAATATATTTTAATCTGTCTTCCTTTTTAACTTTAGTGTTTAATTTAACTTCTTTTTTATTCTTAGTTACAAATACAAAAAGAAGTATTGCAATTATAGTAGAGACTAAGATAACCTTTGCAACCATACCAACAATATATCCCATTCTTTCAACTTGGTTATAGGTTGTAATACCATTTCTTAGTAAATCAAGGGGATCAATTGTTTTAGTATATGAACTAAATAATTTATAAAACGTATCTGTATCATTAGCATACCTGAATACATAATTATTATCTTCAACATTTCCTTTGAAACGAACTGAATAGTTATCAGTAATTTTACTTATATGATAATCAAATTTATACTCATCAACTAATATAATATGTGGTTTTTTTACAAGTTTTTTTAAGTCACTACTGCGATCATAAGTAATAATATTTATTCCTTCAATATCTTTTACGTAATTATAAATAAAAGAATTCTTAAGTACATAAACGTCACGATTGGCAAGGCCATTTATATTAGTCATACTTAAATCTATTGAATTATCTGCAACGACATAAAAACTTATATTTTTTAATGCTCCACAGTCAATATAATTAGTAATAATATCATAATAATTATAATAAAGATCAATGTTACCCTTTATCGCTGATGCAGCAAGTTCATTTGATGTTTTATATTTTTTATAAGTAAATTCCACTCCTGAAAAATTCGAAAAATTATGCAAATACTGTGCTGTGATTCCACCATATTGACTACTAGCAAGAACTTCATATGGTCGATATTCTGCAAAACCATATCTATAAACTTTATTAGTTAAAGTATCTTCCTCTGCTTCTGATATATTTAAACAATCAATAAATAATTGATAATTATTTTTGTTATAAGATTTATCATAACTCGTATTTAAAAAAGTATTAAATTCTTTTCTAAATATTGAATTAAGTATTTCATTATCACTTAATTCAAAATAATAGTATTTATTTAAATCCGATATATGCGAAAGTACATTTATATTATTAGCAACTAATTCATCTTTATATTCATTCAAGGGAACCAAAGCATAGGCTACTTTTCCGGTATTTAAAGCATCTGTTAGACTTTGATAAGTATCATGTCCAACAAACTTATCAGGCAAACAATCAAAATAAGCAGCCACTTGTTCTAAAGTACTATTAACAACTGCAACACCTAACTCAGGAATAATTGATGTATCATTAATTATTCCAGTACTTTTACTAACTAAAACAAAATGATCTTTAAATAATTGTAAAGCATCTCTTTCATAATTATTAGTAATTTGAAAACGATATCCCGTATTAACAGAAAGATAAGAGACCATGTTAGTATTAATCTTTAAGTTTGCATCATCCTGTAAAAATTTTATAAAATCAAAAAATACACCTTCCCCAGATGTACCAAAAACAGGAATATCATTGGGAACAGCAACACTAACTAAATTAGCATTATTATTATCAATCCACTTTTTCTCGCTAATAGATAAAGTGTTTTCATCAACCATAGCATTGTAAATTGCAAAACCTATTACAAAAGACACAAATATTAATAAAACACTTGCTATAATTATATTTCTCTTCTTTTTCACGAGTTTTCACCTATTTCTTAGTTTGTTCTGTGGTCGTCTCGATGTCATAAGTATAATTTGTCCATACAATAACAGTATTACCTGAGTTTTTCGCTCCAAGGTATGGATTTAGTCCCTCTCTAGTAAACATAAATTGAATATCATAAAATCCTCTGTTTGCTTCTGAAATATTATCTAAGCTTGTTGTCGCGATTGTTTGTATTTGTTCATTTTTCATTGTTTCTGCGACTTTTACATCCAAATAAATTATTTTTCCTTGAAGTCTTACACTAACTTCCATAACACCTTCTTGAGACTTATAGAAATTTTCTAAATCGGTTAATGAATTTCCTAGATCATACTTTTCAATATTTTCAAGTCTACTGCCATAAGAATCAGTAAACATTTGATTAAAGAAATATACAACAACTGATACTCCCATAACTAAAATACATAAAATGGAAATAATCATTAATATGCAATAAATTCTATTATTTTTATAAAACTTTCTTAATTTTTTGAACATAATTTTATTCACCTCAAATTGTAACATAATTATACTACATTATATTCTATTTATCAATTTATATTTATGGAGAAAAAGGAGACATTAAAGTGTTAAAATAAAGTCATCGTAATCTATTTCATATTTCTTTGAAGCTAAATGAAATAAATCTTCCAAAGCCTTGATACGCTCATCAACATCAACTCTCTTAAGAGCGTCTTTAAATAGATTATCATACTCAAAATATGTTTCGCCTTTATGAATTAATTTAATAATTGAGTTAATTCTTTCTAAAGCTAAATAATATAAAGAATCAGAACAAGGTGTACCCTTTAATAAATTATCTTCAGCTGCAATTACCAAATGATTTGCACTAACAAGTATTTTTTTTATAGAGCTATCACTTTCATATTCTGATTCAACAAAAACGGAGTCTTTTATATTTGTACCAATTAGATACTTAAGAAGTTTTAATAACTTGCTTTTTCGTTCAGTTAGAGAAGATGCAACTAAAGATTCTAAATATAAATCAATAAAACTTTGACCTGGAAGTTTAACCATATATTTTTCGAAAGCGTACTCTTGGTTAGTATATAATTTATATGCTTTATAATCAGAAATATACGAGGCACACAGTTTAACACTAATTACTTTTCTTAACATTTCAAGTGCTGTAAAATATGTATAATTATCATTTTGATTACTATCTAAAAAATTCTCACACTTTTCTACAGCTAAACTTGCAGCAGCTGAATTAATTGTTCTTTTAAATCTCATCCTAGTTTTCTCTCTAAATAAAAAATCTTCTAAATATTCATAGGTTTGTTCATTATTAATTAAAACTTTACCATTTCGTAAAACAGATTCAACATATTGGTTACCATTTGCTCTTTCATAAATAATATGATTTTTTACTTCATCTAATGTTAATGCATAAATATCCAAATTTTTCCCTTCAACTAATCTAGCGACACGATAACTTTGTAGTCCATTTATTATAACTAATATATCAACATCACTTTTGTCATCAGAAGTATTATAAGCTTCACTACCATATGCAATAAAGCATAGAATACGAGAATCTTTTCTCAAATCTTCCATTTCAATAAAGTGTTCAAAAATATCCGTATTTCTTTCCATAGCTACCTCCAAATACAAGTAGCATTATCATAACACAAAATTAGAAAAAAGATTGTATTTTTTTGTTCTTACAAAAAAAGAAGACAATAGTTCTATTATCCTCTACTAGATTACCTAGAATATATATTTAAATGATAACACAACTAAAAAAGTGATTTGCTTATTGCAATGACAGGACGAACACCTATACCATAATTAGTTGTCGCACCTTGTGGAGATATATTTGACCATCTTATTACATAAACAAATTCTTGTTCAGGGTCATCATAGGAGGATGAACTACTTGATGTACAGCTATTCCCAACATATAAGTTATATTGAGCTATAGCACTAACCTTATCTCCTTCTATATCATAGACATAAAATGATTCTGTTCCTAAAGTAATTAATTATCTTTATCTTCTGTTATTTCAACAAGTACTATGTTTTGCAATAAGAGGTTTGTTGTAACAAGAAAAAAGATTATTAAAATTACTTCAATAATCTTTTACAAATAACTATTTAATACGTTTAAAAATTCTTCTTCATTCCAAATATCTATTCCGAGAGTCTCTGCTTTAGTAAGTTTTGAACCAGCATCATGTCCTGCTATTACAACATTAGTCTTTTTCGATACAGAGCCTGAACAATTTCCACCTAATGACTCAATTTTTTCTTTTGCATCATCTCTCGTAATAGAATCAAGTGTGCCTGTTAAAACAAAGGTCTTACCAGTAAATGCCGTTTCTTCATCTGATTCAGTTCCTAAATATTTCATATTTAAACCAAGCTCTTTTAGTTCATTAATTATACTAACGTTATTTTCATTTTGGAAATAAAGATAAACACTTTTAGCAATTACATCACCAATATCTCGTATTCTATTTAATTCCTCTTCTGAAGCTTTCATTAAGTAATCCATGCTCTTATATTCTTTAGCAAGAATCTTGGCAGTTTTCTTTCCAACATACCTTATACCTAAGGCAAATAATAATTTTTCTAAAGAATTATTTTTGCTTTCCTCAATTGCCTTAGTTAAATTTTTAATAGATTTTTCCCCAAACCCTTCAAGCAATTTTAAATCCTCAAAATGTTCATTTAAGTGATAAATATCAGAAACTTTCTTTATATAGCCTAAATTAAAGAAATCCTCAACTATGGCGTCTCCTAAACCAGCTATATTCATCGTGTCCCTTGAAACAAAGTGAATTAAATTCTCAATATCCTTTTTAGAACAATCTTTATTAATACAATAATATGATGCATCAATTTTCTTTAAACTACTTCCACAGATTGGACACTCCTTCGTAAACACAAAAGGTTTAGAATGTTCATCTCGCATTTCCATAACAACATTTTCAACACGAGGAATTACATCCCCTGCTTTTATAATGCGAACAACATCGCCTATTCTTATATCTTTAGTAACACAGTACTCTTCATTATGTAATGTTGCTTTACTAATTAAAGAACCCATTACCATAACGGGTTCCAAAATTGCATTTGGTGTAACTTGCCCTGTTCTTCCAACTGTAAACTTAATATCATTTAGTTTAGTCTGAACAATTTTCGCTGGAAATTTATAAGCACATGCCCATTTTGGATATCTAATTGTATTACCCATTATTTCATGATCATGTAAATCATCTAATTTAATAACCACTCCATCAATATCATATGGAAGACTTTCCCTCATCTCACCCTTCGCATGAATAAACTGCATTACTTCATCAATTGAATTTACTAATTTATTATTTGGATTTGTTCTAAAACCAAGTTCCTTCATAAATTCTAAAGATTCATGATGCGTTTTAATCCCATAATCTTCAGGATCAGGTAAATGATAAATCCAGACTTCCAAATTACGTTTAGCAGCAACGCTAGAATCAAGTTGTCTTACAGAACCTGCTGCTGCATTACGACAATTTTTAAGTAATGGTTCACCACTCTCTTTTCTTTCCTCATTTAATAGTTCCAATGTCTTTTTGCTCATATATATTTCTCCACGGACTTCTATATCAATAGGTTTATTTAACTTTAAAGGGACTTGTTTAATCGTCTTAACATTGTGAGTTATATCTTCACCCACAACACCATCACCTCTAGTTGCACCAGAGACTAAAAGACCATTTTTGTATTTTAAAGAAACAGAAAGTCCATCAATCTTAAGTTCACATACGTATTTGGGATTAATACCTTCCTTACGTATACGATTATCAAATTCATATATTTCATCTTCATTAAAAACATCTGCTAAACTCATCATTGGTATATTATGAGTAACTTTCTCAAATTTATCTAAAACAATACCACCAATTTTTTGCGTTGGAGAATCTTCTCTAACCCAATCTGGATGTTCTCCTTC
Source organism: uncultured Bacilli bacterium (assembly GCA_910587065.1). Lineage (GTDB taxonomy): Bacteria > Bacillota_I > Bacilli_A > RF39 > UBA660 > CAG-582. The sequence goes on from CAJUMA010000010.1 coordinate 28,996, forward strand.
AATTTTATATAATTCTCTTAAGTAATTATCATATTCTGCATCAGTTAAAGTCTCAGGATTATCAAGTATATGATATTCATAATTTGCCTTCGTAATTAACTCTACAAGCTCATTGTATCTATCCACATTAATCACCTATATATATTATACCAAAAATTCAAGTTTTACTCACTAAGAAAAAAACAAGAAAAAATCTTGTTCTTATTAATTCCATAAATTACTTGGATAAACGCCGCTCTCTATTTCAGAAAGAATAAAATTCTGCAATGCTTCTTTATCTTCTTTATAAGTCATTCCCATCCAATGAGCAGAAGTTGGAACTACTCTTATTGTTTTACCACTCTCAATATCTTCATCCATAATATCAGGTAAAAGCATTTCATAATCAAGTAAATTATCTTGATTATTTTTAAATGCATCAAACATATCATTACCAATAGTTTTTAATATATCTTTCGTAAAACCATTCATTAACATTGATACTGGTTGATCTAATCCAACAGTGAATGGTTCTTTTGAAGTATCAAGTGGACTACATTTAACTTTATCACCATCTTGAATACATGAACATTCTACAATGCTTTTTACAATGCCATTATCATGTAAAATTACTCCTCTTTTTACAGCTCCGTTAACACTCAATGTATCACCTAATTTATAACCAGGGATTATATAATCATTTGTATCTAAATTATCTGATAAAACCTTAAATGCATCATCACCATAAAAATCATCAGCAGTAATTACACCAAAATTACCGTTTATAAAATCTCTTGCAGCATAAACAGCATGTGCTGTTCCCCATGGTTTTTTTCTTCCTTCAGGCACAGTAAAACCTTCTGGTATATCTTCTAACTTTTGAAAAGCATATTCTACTTTTATCTTATTCTCTATGCGACTCCCTATTGTTTCTTTAAATACATCATAGTTTTCTTCTTTAATAATAAATACTATTTTATTAAACCCATAACGTATAGCAGAATAAATTGAGTAATCAATAATAAATTCTCCATTTGGACCAACAGGTTCAATTTGTTTCATTCCACCAAACCGGCTTCCCATTCCAGCAGCAAGTATAACTAATGTCTTTTCTTCCATAAAACACACCTCTTTCATTAATAAAATTATAACATACAAAAAGGAATTTAATCTTCCTTTTTATATCTTTTTAATACTTTTGTGATTTTTCATCAGTTTTTTTATTCCTGATTTAAAAGCAACATCAATTAAAGTGCCATCTACTTTAACAACGACTCCTAAGCCTAGAGACTCATGATCAATTTTATCTCCCACGACTATATCATTATTACTACCCTCTACATACATACTTTTTGATTCTATTCTTTCATCATCTTTAATTGTATCTCCTCTATCAATCAATTCTTCATCTATTTCTTTTATGAATCTTGATGGAGGGTTAACAGTATCTTTTCCATAAAGCATTCTTCTTTTAGCATTAGTTAAATACAGTTTTTCTTTTGCTCTTGTTATACCCACATAACAAAGTCTTCTTTCCTCTTCAAGTCCATCACTTTCCATAATTGAATTGGCATGAGGGAATATTCCTTCTTCCATACCAACTAAGAAAACAATAGTAAATTCAAGTCCCTTAGCAGAATGAATTGTCATCAAAGTTACTTCCTCGCCATACTCTTTATGTTGACTTATATCAGCAATCAAACTAATCTCTTCAAGAAAATCACCTAAAGAAACATTGCCCTCTCTTTCTTCAAAGTTTGAAGTGATTGATTTAAATTCCATTAAGTTTTCTAATCTTAATTCATTTTCTAAACTCATGTCAGAAGACAGTTCGTCCTTAATTCCTGTTTTAACTAAAATCTTATCAATCAAATCAGTTAAACTCGAGTTTTCAACATCATTTCTTAAATCCTCAATTAAATACTTAAACTCCAGTTCCTTTTTTGTACTTAAATTATCATACATTGAATTACCATTAATTAAAGCTAAATTTTCTAAGTTTTTAATAGCAGCTTCACCGATACCTCTTTTGGGAACATTTATAACTCTTGTTAAACTGACCGCATCACTTGGATTATATAAAAGTCTTAAGTAGGCGATTAAATCTTTAATCTCTTTACGGTTATAAAAGTAATATCCTCCAACAACTTTACAAGCTATACCCTTATTTAAAAGTCCTTCTTCAAATACACGACTTTGTCCATTAGTACGATAAAGGATTGCAATATCACTTCTTTTATATCCATCCTTTAATAAATTTTCAATCTCACTTAAAACTACTGTAACCTCATGTTTTTCATCATAACTTCTAATATATTTAACCTTAACCCCATCACCTTTTTCACTCCAAAGTTTTAAGTCCTTTCTTTGGGTATTATTTCGTATGACACAGTTAGCAGCGTTTAATATATTATTTGTACTTCGATAATTTTCTTCAAGTTTAATTGAAATACACTCGGGATAATCTTTTTCAAAATTAATAATATTTTTATAATCAGCTTGTCTAAAAGCATAAATACTTTGATTCATATCTCCTACAACAAAAATATTACGCATTTTAGATGCAAGTAACTTACAAAGTTTATATTGAACAGGATTAGTATCTTGATACTCATCAACAAGTATATAAGGATAGTGATCTTGGTACCTTTCTAATATATCTCCACGATCCATGAATAAAACTACTGGCATGACTAATAAATCATCAAAATCGATAACGTTACTTTCTTTTAATTTATCTTGATACTTATGATAAATATCAACACATAAAGAATCAAACTGTGTATTAAATACTCGACCCATTTCTGCATCACTTAAAAGTTCATTTTTAATTAAAGATATTTTATTTCTTATCGCATATGGACTAAACTTTTTCGGATCAATATTATTATTTTTCAATATTTTTTTAATGATAGACAATGAATCATCGCCATCTATTATTGTAAAGTTCCTAGCTAATCCACACTCACGATAATTCTCTCTTATAACCTTTAAACCAAAAGAATGAAATGTCCCAATAAAAGAATATATATATCCATATAAATTATTAACTCTTTCACGCATTTCTTTAGCAGCTTTATTTGTAAATGTTATTGCTAGAATATTTGTATCTTTTACTCCATTTTCAATTAAATTAATAATACGACTAGTTAAGACTTTCGTTTTTCCTGATCCTGCTCCAGCCATAACCAAGCAAGGTCCATCAATGTGATTAACCGCCTCCAGTTGTTGTTCATTTAGTGTACTTTTATAATCCATTAATACCAATCCTTCACTTAGTAAATTATATCACACAAACAATTGTTCACACAAGAAAAAAGGAGAATAATATTTCTATTCTCTACAGAACTTTCCTATTATCACATTCTTGAATGTCCACCTCTGGTAAACTATCAAGTTTTAACAAACTATGACTAGCTACATATGCGTTATACTTTCTTATAAGTTCACTTCTTAGTGAATTTATAACACCATCATATTCTTCTTCCGTTATTTCTTCTCGACTTCTTTTCATACTTAAAGTTGGAAAATCTATAAAATCTTTTTTATCAGGGATAAATGGATAAGGTTCTTTTAATCTAAGATTAGATAAAATTTCTTCAACTGTAAAAGCTTTACTCAAATATGTCCCTGTAATATAGCCAACTGTCTTTTTAAAATAAGCTGGATTACACTTACAGAGTTTCCATAACTTAACTAAAGTATTCCCAGTAATACTAAGTTCATAATATTAGCATCAAAATAATTTGCTGCATCAATCATGCCATAAATAACATTTTCTAATGTATTGGCCATTAAATCTTTCTTAAAAGCATATTCAGTATCTTCAACATCTTCTAAAAAGTGTCTTAAAATTTCTTCATAAGTATGCTCATCTTGTTCCCAATCTATTACACTCATTATTATATTCTCCTAACGTGTTTGAATTGGAGCTTCTTCTTGACCTCTAAGAACATACCCAAACAAAGCTAATTTATTTTCAATAGTTGAATTTACTAATTGTTCATAAAAAGTTATTTGATTTTCTAAAGATGCAGCTATTACATTAATATAGACATCACTACTATCAGCTTCTTTATCACGATAAGGATACACAAATAACCTTTTTAATTGTTTTCTTAATTCACTCATTATTTTATCTAAGTTAGAACTTATAAATTCTTCATTAATATCTAGGTCTAAATCATTATTAACAGAATTGGCTATTTCACTAACATAATCATAAAATAATTTATCCACTTTAGTCTGTAAATATTCTCTTGTTATATAATCAGCTTTCTCTAAAACACTATTGGAACTCAAAGATTCATCAACATCACTAGAAAATTCCGAATAATAACTAGTACACTTACTAATAATAGTTTTTATACAAGTATCAACATCAAAATTTGGTAAATCTTCAATACTAAATACTCCAGTTTTAGTGCTTGCAGTAGAGATTTGACTATTTTCGACTTCTTCAATAAGTCCCGTAATTTCCCCAATCTTTTTTTCTATTTCTTTATCAAAATCACTTACAATTTCAACACCAGTCATTAAATCTTCAAAAAACTCTTCGTCACTTTTAAATGTGCCAACATAATCTTTAAAAACCGGATTATTGGTATAAATTTTTATAAAAAATGGTAAATCAAGTCTCTTAATACGCTTTAAGAAATCCTTTTGATCATTCACTGATTTCATAACAACATCAAAATTCTCATCTTTATAAGAAAAGAAGACTTTTCCCTTATCAACAATAACTTGATATTGAGGTCCATCAAGATATTCAAAAAAAGGATAAATTTTTGCCGTTGGACTAAGATTTCCTGTTACATTACTAAATCTCTTTTTTTCAACTCTTTTTTTCCCTTCTTCAAAAGAAATAATATTATCTTTAGCAAATGACACAAAATCTCCCTCATATTTATTTTGACAAGTATATAAGATAGACTGCTCAAAAAAATCTTTTAAAGAAACAACAAAGCCACTTTTTAATTTTATAGTCTCATTTGTTAAATCCATATAAGGAAATACTTCTTTAATTAAATAATTTTTAAAAGGAACTTCTCGCCCATGGTTATTAAATGATTTATTTAAAACATCAGGCTCAAGCATTTCTAAAACTTTTTCTTCCATAAAACAACCATCCTGTCTTATTAACATTATATCAAATATTTAAGTACTTTTTCAATTATGTTAACACAAGAAAAAAAGAGAATAATATTATCCTCTTAATTTAGCATTTAGTTTATTTGTAACATCATCTATAACTTTATTAAATACTTGCATTACTTCCTCATCTGATAAAGTACGAGTTGAATCAGAGAAAGTTAATTTATAAGCCATTGATTTTTTACCTTCTTCAATATTTGGATAAATATCAAATATAGAAATGTCACTTAAAAGTCTGCTTCCGCTTTTCTTAATTACTGTTTCAAGCTCCTTATTAGTAATATCATTATCTACTATGAAAGCAACATCTTTAACCATCTCTGGATATTTATTTGCTTCTTTAAATTTAATTTCCTTAACAGGGGTCATTAGTGGATTAACCGCAAACTCTGCTACATAAATATCAGCTTTTTCAATTGATGGATGAATTCGTCCAATTATGCCTAGCGGTTTTCTATCAAGCATAATTCTTGCAGAAATACCTGGGTGTAATTCTGATATTTCTTTATCAACAACAAATTCATATCTATTTTTAAAGCCAAGATAATCTAAAATGTTTTCAACAATTCCTTTTATTAAATAGAAGTCCGCTTTAATAACAGTGTTTGACCAACTATTTAAAACATAATTACCTTTCATTAATAAAGCACATTTCAAAGTTTCTTTATAGCCTTTATTATAAGTTTTAGCTATCTCATAAATCATTACATCATTAACTTTTCTTGCTTTATTATAATTATAAGTATTAAGTAAAGATGGTATTATAGAAGTTCTAATAACTGACTTATCAACACTCATTGGATTAGGTAAAACTATTGCAGCAGCACCATCATAATTAAAACTAGAAGCCATTTCGGGACTTGTTAAAGTATATGTTTTAACTTCATTTAAACCAAGTGTACGAAGTCTTTTAGAAATATCTTTTCTAATCTTAACATCAGGTGCATAACGTCCTCTTCTAACGGGCACAGTTGGTATTGTTGAGACCAAGTTTTCATAACCATAGAATCTTCCAATTTCTTCTGCTATATCATTTATATTAGGTTCAACATCTAATCTTCTTCGCGGAATTATTACATGGAATTTACCATCGTTATATTCATACGCAAAATCTAATCTTTCAAGTTCACATTTTACATCTTCATCACTTATTTTAATTCCTAAAAGTTTATTGATATCATCGGAAACAAAATCAACTTCTTTTAGAGTTTTATCAACTTTGTCATGAGTAATATTACCTGATAAAACTTCACCGCCAGCATACTTTTCTAACAAATGACAAGCCCTGTTCATAGCAGAAATAGTATATTCATAATTTAATCCTTTACCATATCTTATAGAAGCTTCACTTCTTAAATCAAGTCTATTAGCTGTATTACGAATTGAAACCGAATCAAATATTGCAGCTTCTATTAAAATGGTTGTTGTGTCCTCTTCAACCTCAGTATTTTCACCACCCATAACACCGGCAATACATACAGGATTCTTTCCATCTGTAATAACTATATCAGAACTCTTTAAAACTCGTTTTTTGCAATCAAGAGTGACTATTTCTTCGCCATCTTTAGCATCTCTTACAAGCACATGATTTCCTAAAGATTTATAATCAAAGAAATGCATTGGTTGACAATATTCAAGCATAACATAGTTTGAAATATCAACAACATTATTAATAGAACGCATACCTGCACTTTCAAGTCTCTTTTTTATAAAATCAGGTGATTCTCCAACTTTAACATTTTTAACCATTTTAGCCATATAGAATGGACACTTTTCAGTTGCTACTTCCAAAGTAAAATTATCTTTAATATCTTCACTGATTTCATTATAACTGTCATCTGGAAGTTTAACCTTTTTATTTAAAACAGTGGCAACTTCATAAGCAAATCCAATATGATAATAAACATCGTTATTGCGTCTCTTATGATTATCTAAATCATATATAGTATCGTCAAGTCCTAAATATTCTAAAGGATCACTACCAACTATTGCATCATCACCTAGTTCGGTAATTCCCGCAGCATAAGTTTCTTCATTTTTTTCTTCTAAGCCAAGTTCAAACTTTGCACAGATCATACCATTTGATTCTTCGCCTCTAATCTTACCAGCCTTTATTTCAAAATCTCCAGGAAGAATAGCTCCAGGAAGGGCTACTATTACTTTTAACCCAACTCTTACATTTGATGCTCCACAAACTATTTGTCTTATATCAGTTCCAACATCTACCTTACAAATATTTAAGTGATCACTATCAGGATGAGGGAAACATTCCTCAATACGACCAATAACTAAATTATCAATATGATTAGTAATTACACCTTCAACATTAAGTCCACCTTTAGTCACCTTAACTGCTAATTCTTTTAAATCTTCTCCTTCAAGGTCAACATAATCTTTAACCCAATTCATGCTTATCATTGATTGTCACCATCCCTTCTATCAAAAGAGCTTACCTCTCTTAAATCAGTATTATAAAATGTCCTAATATCATTAATTCCATATTTTAACATTGCACATCTCTCAGCACCAAAACCAAAGGCAAATCCACTCCACACTTCTGGATCATACCCACAATTTCTTAAAACATTTGGATGTACCATACCAGCACCACTTATTGTAATCCATCCTGTATTTTTACATAAAGAACATCCTTTACCATGACAAGCAAAACAAGATATATCAGTTTCTACACTTGGTTCAGTAAATTGATAATATGATGGACGGAATCTAGTAACACAATCAGCACCAAAAAGTTTTTTAGCAATTGTATCAAATGTCCCTTTAAGATCACATAATGAAATATCTTTATCAACTAATAATCCTTCAATTTGCATAAATTGATGTGAATGAGTTGCATCATCATCATCTCTTCTATAAGTTTTCCCTGGACATATCATACGTATTGGTTCACTACCTTGATACTTAAGCATTGTTCTAACTTGTACTGGAGATGTTTGACTTCTTAGAAGGATTTCGTCTCCTTCAATATAGAAAGTGTCTTGTGCATCTCTAGCAGCATGTCCCTTAGGTATATTTAGTAATTCGAAATTATATTTATCCTCTTCAACTTCTGGACCATCTACTACATCATATCCCATCGACATAAATACTTCTTCTACTTCTTCAATAACTTTCTCCAATATATTTGGTGAACCAACAGGTATACTAGTTGCAGGTAATGTTATATCAATTATTTCACCACTCAACTTTTCATTTAAAATAGCATTTTCAATTTCTTTTTCTTTATTCTCTATTAAAGATGTCGCTTCTTGTTTTAAAGTATTGGAAATCATTCCCACACTTTTTCTTTCTTCAACACTTAAATCTTTCATATTTTTAGTAAGTTCTGTTATTCTACCAGTCTTACCAATATATTTAGCTTTTAATTCTACTAAATCTTGTAAAACTTTAACAGATTCAATGTCACTCATTAAATCTTCTTTAATTTTTTTAATATTCTCTTCCATAAATACCCTTCTTTCTAAATAAAAAAAGCCCTGAATCTAGGGACGAGTAATACTCGCGGTACCACCCTAGTTCATGGCTTACATGCATCTTTAATTTCTTAACGCGAAATCACGATTGATACTCCTATACCTGAAATTCATTATATAAATTAATTTAGAATACTTTCAGCCGCCGATATTCACTCTCTTATTAAATACTTTATATAACTACGTTTTGTATAATCCCTGCATCACTAAGCATATTTTATAACATTACATCACTTAAGTCAAATACTTTTTAGGAAATAGAATCAATTAAAAGTTTATTATCTTTAATTATGTATGTAACATCTATAGAATCTTTTAATTCTGAAACCTTTTCTATCATATCTGAATTAATCAACTTTTTAAAATCACTAACATTATTTTTACCTTTTAAATAATCTAATGCTTTAGCTACATTTTCATCATCATTTAAATCTTGATAATAATTTAATACTTTATAAGGATCAATAATAGTATATTCTTTAAATGTTACCACATATTTATCTTTTTGCTTCTTTGCCTTATCAAAGAGATAAATACTAACATCCATATGTGCAATATCAGCTTGAGTATAGTTTGTAGAATCTTTATTATATATCTTAGTTTCGTCATTAAAACTGATAGAATTCATTACTAAAAGAGGGCTGAGACCATTATCTTCTATTCTTTTTTCAGTTATATCTAAATTAAAATATTCCTTTATAATATTAGATATTTCTTTAGAAGTTAAAGTATTTTTATTTAATTCGTTCTCACTATAGAAAAGAGCAAAACAAATATATTCTTCAACTCCATTAGTATCTTTTTCTAACAATTTATCAAAATATAAACTAGTTTTCTTGCCAGACTCTGTTAAAGCATTAAGCTCTAGTTCATTTAATTTTTTATTATCTTTTCCCAAAAAGATAAATATTAAACAAATAATAGCAACTAAAGCAATTACTATGCCAACTATAATTAAAATTTTCTTTTTATTCATAACATCACCTATTCATAGATTCTAGGATACAATATTCATATCCTGTTTCTTCATCTTGTTTTATTGTTGCCTCATACAAATACTCAACATCACTTGTAGTATCAGGCTTAGCATTTGTTGAACCAACTATTTTACCATCATAGAAGTTAAAGTAACCATTAACTTTCTTCACACCAATTCCAAGAGTTTTATTAACAGCTTCTACATAAGGATTAATAGTTGACACCTCTCCATCATCTTTAATTCCCATACTAACAACTCCATCATTAATATAAATTCCATAAGCAAAACTACTTTTTGTATTTACTTTTATATTACCACTTAAATAATCAACATTACCTTTGTTAACATAAAGGCCATAGAATATCATAGCATCATGAATATTTATATCATTATTTTTCATAGTTAAATGAGCCGATGCAGAACTTATATCAATAATTTTATTGTAATAAGTATCGGTTGAAGAAGCATCTATAGTATTATTTTCAAGTGTTACATTGGCATTTCCTGAAATAGACACTAAAGTTTTAGGTCCACTAGAACTTACATTATATACAGAATCCCTTAAAATTAAATTACCTGTTGTCTTTATCATATTTCCATAATAGGAACTTCGTCCTTCAACTGCGCTTATATTGGCACCTTTTATTTCCATCATACTCTTATTATCTATAGTGCCAGATCGACCAAAATTTATAGTTGGCTTATTCAATACTGTATTAGCATAATTAGTAATATTCACAAAAGAGTCTTCTGTTGAATTCCAATTAGATGCAGTAGCATTATTATCCATTTCAATAGTTCTTATTGTATTTTTATTTGTAGTTAACATACTAGCTTTGTATGTTTTTAAAATAAGAATATTAGAATTACTTATAACATTTTCTGAAGATGTTGATGAAATATAAAATCTTCCGTTTATAGAAGTAACATTATCTGCAATTACTTTTCCTGTTGTATTTATTGGATAAGAATTTGAATTAAATTCTGCATTAGAAATACTCAATTCCCCAGAGCTTACTATATCAGATAAATCAAAATTAGAATTATCAACACTCATTGTACCTTGATTATTAATAGTTCCATCTTGTGAAGAACCAGCAATTCCTAATTTAAAATTAATATTACTAATATTCATAATACCATTATTTTTAATTGCACTAGTTCGGTGATTCTTTAATATCATTGAGTTAAGTTCAGTGTTATTTTCCAAAGTTAACTCTCCTTTATTATTGAATTTACCAGCACCTAAAATATTAACCCTATGCCCATTAAAATCTAATTTAATTTTTTTAGTTTCAACAACATTTATATCATTTACCATATTTATATCATTAATTAAGATTAATGTATCATCTTCATTAGCCTCATCTATAGCTGTTTGTAAATCATCATATTGAGTTTCCGCATTTTTTACAATATAATTCTTAGATCCTAATGATACTTTCTGATAAGTTTTATTATCTTTTACTTCTTCGGAATAATAAAGTGATTTGTCTTCTGGAATATTTAAATTACCACCCAAAGTCATATTTCCTGTAATTCCCGAAATTACTCCGGCATTATAATTAACTGTACCTGATGATGATAAACCATAAGTTTCTCCTCTAACTTCAATTGTCTTAGCTGAATTATTAATACCTATGTTAATTGTTGCTCCACCACCGCTAATTCCTTCACTACTTTTACCAGTTATAGTAATAGGATTCAGATCATCTGGATTTGTACCGATATTTAAAGTTGCATACGAACCAGTTTTAATACCGCTAGAGCCTTCAATTGTTCCAGAATTTATTTCTATATAAGGATTACCACCCGAAATACGGTAAGTGGTTAATGGCGTATATTTAGAAATAATCTCTGAATTATTTATAATAGTTTTGCCATCTGTAGATGTTAAAATAGCAATCACTGATCCAGTAGCATTTATTTTTGCATAATCTAAGATATATTCTCCAGAATTAGAAATAACTGCAGAAGTATTTGAATTATCATTCCATCCACTTTCTACAATACCTCCATTTTGAATTAACTTGCCGCCATTGGAAATAGTCGCATAAGCTGTATTTGTTATATTTGTATTATTAAGTGCTAATTCAGCATCCTTAGAAATGGAAATTTGTGCATTAGCATATCCACTTGTCTTACGATTAAAATTAGAATTACTTACAGTAGAAGTACCTGCGTTAACTAAAAGGCAAGAATTTGTGCATTCTATGGAAGAGTTTCTAATATCTAAATTACCTGAATTAGTTTTAATAGAATCTACTATAGAATTTAAATTAGCATCTAAAATAATTAATTCATTTGATGATTCAATTAAATAGCCAGCTGAACTTTTAGAAAGTACCCCTCCGCCAATAGAATCAGTGATTTTTAAAATCCCTTCATTAACAAAATTTTGAGTAGTTGTTAATGCGTGTCCTTTTAAATCAATAGTAATGTTTTTATCATTAGGAATCTCTACAATTGAAGTAATATTTGCATCATTAATTATTTCAATCATACCTTCATCAGTAATAAGATCTAATATTTTACTAAAAGAATTATAATCATTTCCGTTATATCGTGCAAAATTTTCTTGCTCAACCAAATATTTAGTTTTGTATAAGTTACCATCTATTGTTTCTTCATCATTAATTGTCATTGCTGCCTCTGGAACACTAATTATAGTTCCTTTTATTGCATCTGTTTTACCTTTAACAATACCATCATAAAAATATATTGCATTTGAATCAACTCCATAAGTGTTACCAATTATTATAGGATTTTCTTTTGTTACTTCATTCTCAATATTACCTATAATTAACTTAGAATTTGTCCCTGAGTTAAAATAGATAGCCTCAGACTTTTCAGAAATAATTTTACCACTTATTATTTTAACAGTAGGTGTTGCATAAAAATTGCTTGAGTAGATTGCTCGTCCATCACTTGTTATATTAGTGTTCTCAAGCACCATCATATTACTAACTTCAAGTCTAATTGCATCACCAATGGATTCTAAGTAAGAATTTGTCAAATCTAAGTCGCCCTTACTATTTAATCTAATTAAAATCTTACTTGGAATATCGGAACTAAGAGTTGAATTATTAATACTAAACCTGTTAGAAACCCTTAACAATTCATTTGTATTTGTTCCCAATTCTTTTGAACTAATTATATTAGTATTAGTCATGTTTCCTGTTGCACTACCAGTAATTGCTGTTACTGGTGTTTTTAAAGTTGATCCTTCAATATTTATAGTGCCAGTTTCATAATAATCGTAAAATAAAGTTGTCGTTGCGACTATCTCAGAATTTATGACATCAACATTAGCACGAGTACTTTGGACAACATAATCAGAACCTTTCATTTTTTTTACCCTTACATTATTAAATTTTACTGTACCCTGATTTATTATTGCACTTCTATTATAAGTGAAATTTAAAACATTAGCTTCATTACCTTTAGAATCAATAAATTCTAGTGTACCTAAATTATTTATTTGTGAAGGGAAATTTAAATTAAAGCCATTTAAATCTATAACAATTTTTTTATTATTAGCAATTTCAATTGATTCATAAACATTTGCATCCTTAATTATTTTAATTGTATCATTTTCATTTGCAGCGGATATCGCAGAAGAAAGTGTTACATATTCTTTATCATCTATCATTGCAATAGGAGATGATTTTTGAAGTGCTGATGTATAATATTCATCTGTTTCTATTGTTTCACTAGTTGTTAAAACATCGTATTCTGGACGAACGACATTTATTTCCCCACTATAACTTCCTGTTTTTCCCATTATCTTTCCATTATAAAAGGAGAAATTATTTACAGAATCAGTATAAATACCATATAAATTTCCTTTAATAAGAGGTCTTTCTATATTTAATTCATCATCAAGTAATCCAATAGTAATTTGACCAGCTCTAGGTTGATAGATACCATATTGCCCACCATTAATAGTTCCGTTTTTCACAGTCAGGTTTAAATATGTATTCCCTTGTACACCATAAGTTTCTCCATATATATTGCCATCATGGATATTAACTTTATCACCGCCATAAATACCAACATTTGAGCCACTTATATTACCACCATAAATATTTGTCGTTGAAGATGCATATACGCCTGTTCCAGCATTAATATTGCAATTATAAATAGTAAGGCTTCCGCTAGAAGAGGAAGATATGCCATGCAATTTCGCATTAATATCAACATTATTTATTGTAAGATTTACGTATCTATTAGTTTCTATTGCTAGACCTTTTTCGGCTTCAATATATCCCCCATTAAATGTTACTTTTGGAATGCCAAAATAAAATACCTTTGCTGATGCGGAAGTTGTTTTAAATACTCCACCATTTATTTCAACATCACCAGAACCAATAGCATAAATTAACTCAACAGATGCATCAGTGCTAAATTCCCCATCATTAATAACCAGCCTACCATAAGTATTAACTCTAGAAGATTTAATGTTACCGTCCAAAATAATAGAAGTATTTTCAATAGACTTTATAGTTGCATTTCCTGAAGTTAATGTTATTTCATTTGTTGAATCATTATAAAATCCCCATTGATTAGAGTTCAAATATGTGTTTTCATCCAAGTTAACAGTGTCACCTTCATGATTATAAACAGCATATCCAGATGTCGCTGTGATTGTCGAATTAGTTATATTAAGTTTATTATTATTTGTAATTACATTAGATGGTGTTGTCTCTGTAATTGATATATTTTTTATGTTTAATACTCCATTATTTGTTATAGTTATTGATGGATTTAATATTCCTTTTTCAACATTAGAGTCTTCTATAGTTAAATTTCCATTATTAATTACATCATTACCAAATTCAACTGTATTTCCATCTATATCAAATTCAATAGATTTTTGTTCACTTATATTTAATTGATAAGCTGCTTCAAAATCTCTTATAGCATATATTTTTTTACCACTTTCTTCGGAAGATCTAATCGAATCTTGTAAGTTTTTATAGTAAACTGTTCCATCTTTTATTGTTTTAACAACAGCATTATTTAATTCTTTAACTAAATATACTTTTTGGGCATCTTTTATATCATTATGGTCAACAAAGACAAAGTATTCCTCTGGTGTTTTTGCTACATCTCCATTTATACCTATTTTTCCTTCTACTACTCCATCATAAAAGTTTAATGTTCCCTTTTGTTCTATTCCTATATCTGTTCCAATTATTGAAGGTACCTCTATTG
>CAJUMA010000011.1 GCA_910587065.1 uncultured Bacilli bacterium
AAAGAAAGGAGAATGCCAATTGAGATTATTAAATAAAGAAGATATTTTAAAAAACAGAGTTGATACTATATCACAATATCATATTCTAGATTATTTAAAGAAAAACTTAAATATAGATGAATTTAAAATCTATATTGTTGATAGAGATCATATCAAAGTAATTGATAAAGAAGATAACCACTTATATTTTAACTATGATTCTTCTACCAAAGAAATCACTTATCAAGATGAATTAAAACAAAAAGAACACGATTATGAAATAGGATTATAAAGCTATGGGTTGCATTATATTAGATGATTCCATAGTTAAAAGTAATTCAATAAGTTCAACAGATAAACTTGTATATGGAGTCATTAAAGCACTATCAAATAATTTAGGTTATTGTTATGCAAGTAATGATTATATATCTAAAAAAGTAAATCTATCAAAAAGGACAATATCAAAATCTATCAGCAATTTAAGAAAAGTAAACTATATAAGAGTTGAAACAATTAACTATCAAAGAAACATCTATCTAACGAGTGGTGTATAGAACAGTTTTGCTATACCCTATGGAAGAATACTACTATACCCCATAGAACGATACTTCTACTAAAATATATAAGAATAATAAATAAGTATAATAGATAATATTTTAATTATATTTAAATAATTTAAAGACTTAAAAAAACTAAATGAAAGGAATTGATAAATGGATGATATAAATTATAATGAAGTCTTAATATCAGGAATAATCAATGTTATTACTGATACAAATGGCAAGTATATCAAATTTGGATTAACGACAAATAAATATACCTTAAATGAAGATAAAAAAGTTTATGTTAGTTTAAATATTTCAAGAGCATTATTTAATACCTATCAAGATTATTTCATTAAAGGTAATAAAGTATTTGTTAAAGGTTATCTAAATTCTTATATAGACCAAAATAAAAAGATACAAAGTTTCATTACAGTAACTGATATATCTAATAACCCAAATGAAATTATTAAGGGAAAAAGTTCCCCACATATTAGATATGATCCTGATGGTGTAATGGTATGGAATGGTAAAAGATGTGAGTCTATTCCATCTACCAAAGAAGAACTTGCTGAAATTAAAAATTTATTAAAAGATTTTAAATAAACTATTTGCAAAAATAATAGAAAGGAATTTGAGATTAGTTATGAAAAAAATAGAATTAAAAACTTAAAAAAGAAAGGAGAATGCTTATTGTATAAAATCATAGAAGTAAAAGATACAAAAAATCTAAACCAAATCGAAATTGATAATATGATTGATGAATCTATTAACCTATCAATCATTTTTGATTTATTAAATTTAAACTTAATAACTGAAAAACAGTTTTATATACTAAAAGAAAAAATTAAATATTTTTACTAAAATATCATGTAAATAAATTTTAAAATAAGATATAATGTTTGTAGAACGAAGCAGTAGTTCAAAATGAAATTAAAACAAAGAAAGTGAGGTATAAATGGCACAAGTTGAGATTATAGCTGCTAATCTCAAAGAAAAAAATAATAATATTACTATTGCAAATAAAAAGAAAAGAGTTTGTGCTTATGGAAGAGTAAGTACAGATGATGAAGAACAAATTACAAGTTATAATTCACAAATAAAATATTATACTGAAAAGATTAAATCTAATCCTGATTGGGAGTTTGTAGGAATATATGCTGATGAGGGTATTAGTGGTACTCAAGTTAAAAATAGGACTGAGTTCCAACGAATGATAAATGATGCTTTAAATGGCAAAATAGACATTATTTTAGCCAAGTCTATCTCAAGATTTGCTAGAAATACTTTAGATACTCTAAAATATTGTAGAGAATTACGAGATAAGAAAGTTGATGTCTATTTTGAAAAAGAAAATATTCATACAATTGATTTAGATAGTGAAATGTTTTTAACTCTTTATAGTGCTTTTGCTCAAGCTGAAAGTGAATCTACTTCTCAAAATGTTAAATTAGGTTTAAAAGCTATGATGAAACGAGGAGAATATGTTGGAAGTCCTGATTGTTATGGTTATGATTGGAATAAAGAAACAAAACAATTAGATATTAACGAAGAACAAGCAGAAGTTGTTAGAATGATTTTTAATTGGTATATAGATGGTTTAGGTAGTAGAAGAATTATAAGAAAATTAGAAGAATTAAACATTCCTACTTATAAAGGTAACAAAAGATGGTCTGAAAGTTCTATTATGGGTATTATTCATCAAGAAAAATATGTTGGAGATTTAATTCAAAATAAATCTTATACAGTAAGTCCTATTACCCATAAAACTGTAATCAATTGTGGAGAAAAAGAAAAATACTATGTTAAAGATCATCATACCCCTATTATTTCACGAGAAGTATGGGATAAAGCACAAGAAATAGCCAATAAAAGAAAAGAAGTTCATACAATAAACAAACAAGGTTATTCAAGCAGATTAACTAATAAATATGCCTTTAGTGGCAAAATTAAATGTGCTTTTTGTGGAACAAATTTTACGAGGAGAAAAAGTTCAAAATCTAAGACTCATCCTAACTATAATGTTTATTGGACTTGTTATAGAAAAAGAATGTTTGCAGAAGATTGTCTTGATTCAGTAGGTATTAGTGAAACAAAATTAGAAGAAACCTTTGTTATGATTTATAACAATATCATTAAAAACAAGCACAAGACAAAAGAAGCTTTATTAAAGGCAATTAAAGATGTTGTAAATGATGATGATTATCAAGATAAATTAAATAGTTTACTTACTGAAAAAGAAACGATTGAAAAAAGATTATCAAAAATTATTGATATGGAACTTGATGATGATATTGATAGAAAGGCATTATTTATTCAAAAAGAAAAAGAACTTTTAGAAGAACTTAATACAGTTAAAACTAAAATTAGTCATTATGAAATGTTATTAGCTGAAAATAAAGGGTTATCTAAACAGTTAAAAGAAATTGATAAATATTTTGATAATTTTAAAGAATTAAAAAAATTCAATCGTGAAGTTTTTCAAAATATGATTGAATGTATCATTGTAGGAGATTATGATGAAGATGGTAATAAACTACCTAGAGTAGCTAGATTTGTTCTAAAAACAGGCAAAGAATATAAATTTGAGTTATCTAATAATCCAAGAAATAGCAATAGTGATAACACCAAAAATGAGTTGGTGCCATTTGATACAGGGAAGCTGTCCTTGTTTAATTGCTCCAGCAAGACCAACTTTTGTTCTTTCTGAAGTTCTTTCAATTTCGTTTTGGGATACACTCATCATAATACGAGATTTCATCCTACCATTTGAAGTAGTAGTGTTAATATCATCATATACAAAATCTAAATATGCTTCATTTTCTTCTAAAAAACTTAAAATATTTTCCCAGTCATAAATACTTCTTGTTATTCTATCTTGTTTTAAAGCAATCATTGTATTTATTTTCTTATTCACAATATCTTCTTTTAATCTTTCCCATTCAGGTCTATAATTTCCTTTTTTTGCACTAATTCCAGCATCTTCGTAATAATCTATTATTTCAAAGTCATTTAACTTACAATAGGCTTCTAATCGTTCTTTTTGCTCAGGCAAACTAAATCCTTCACGAGCTTGATCTTCGGTCGATACTCTCATATAAAGACCAGCACGAACTTTAATGTCATTGTTTAATATTCCCATATATTCAACTCCTTTTACAAAAAAGAGGAGTCAATAGTATCTAGTAAAGTCTAAATACTACTGACTCCTCAAAATCTTCAATATTATAAAATCTTTGTTTACATATATATTTTATCATAGATGTACCTCTCTTTCTAGAGAATACTCTTTCATTGGTTATTTATAATATCACTTTTGAAAATAATGTCAATAGTTCATAAACTTTTGATATATTCTTGAAAATCGCTAATTTTAATGTGTTTTTGTAAATTTTCTACAAATATATTTTTTCCATGATTAAATACTAGAAAAGTAGAATCTTTAATGATTACCTTATTTGGTTCAATATAATTAATATTAGTTTTTTCAACTCTACGAACTGAACCATTAATAATAGTTGGTTTAATATTACAAAAATCACACATAAATTCAATTCTTGTTTTAAGTTCTTCATCAATTGGAACTTCTTTTGTAATAATATTTAACATAAATAAATTCCTTTCTTATATTTCATCTTCATCCCATTCAGTGTATGGAACAGGAGCAGCAATTAATTTCTTAGATTCTGGATCATATTTAATATACTTATTGATTCTTAATTCAAGTAAAGCATCTTTTATCGTTTCTTTATCATTAGTACAAAATTTTTGAATATCAAGCCCAATAATATCATCATCAAATAGAACAATACTTAAGAAACCTTTAGCATTTAAAGACAGGTTTTTATCTGTTAAATATTTCATCATTGTCTTATAAACATTAAATTGTCTCATTATTTTCACCATCCTTTCTTTTTGAAGGATGATTTATATACACAAAAAAATCTATCTTTCGATAGATTCATATATCAAACTCGGTAGTGTTCCGAGCAGATTCCTCAATGGAGCAAGTGAGGGTAGTCGAAACCCCGTCTCAACCTTGGCAAGGTTGCATTCTAGCCGTTGAACCACACCTGCATTTGTTTGCATAACTAATATAACAAATAATCTTGTTTAAATCAAGAGAAAATTTTATTGCGATTAAACTAATTAACTGATGGAATAATTGTATTAATTTTTTTAAGAGATAATATTATGGAAGAAATACAAGATAAGAAAAATTATGTTGAATTATATTTTCAATGCGATGAAGATAGATTAGGTGAAGAAGGAACTTTAGAACATTTTGCTTATTTAGACAAAACTGATGAAATTATTGCTAAATGTGAAGAGTTACTAGCGAAAACTTTTAAGTTGGCACACGAGAAAAAATACCTGTCGATTTTTTTACAATTAACAACCTACATAGTGTTTTAGCAACATCGGATTATGCTAAAAAGAGAATGGATTTTTCAGAAGAGTATTACAATTCAAAAAGGTTATATGATAGAGAAACAATAAATAAAGCATATGCTGCATTAATGGAAGAACTAAATGATAATGTTTCACGTGATTATGTTCCTGTTGAGTTTTTTCTTAATACTTTATTTTCAGGTTTAGATGATGATGATATAGATAAATATGCTTATCTCAATGAATAGACCTTTGTGAAATTGAGGAATGTAAGGTTACAGGTATAGTTAATTATCAGTTTTTTTTACGTAAAATGAAAAACTCTGGTTATAAAGTACAATTATCTACTCACAAGGCTTGAGAATGTGATGATATATCATTTGACAATTGGTAGAATTTTAAAGTCATTTGGTGCTGATACAAATATTGATATTATTTTTGATACAAGAAAGCCTAAACAAACAATGAAACAAAGGAGTTTTTATAAAAATAATTTTTAATTTATTTCATTATCTATAAAAATCAATTTATTTATGCTATAATATTTTATAGTGGAAGGTAAATTAATATGGCTAAATTAAATAATAAAATGAAGTCTTTTAGAAAAAAAATTAAAAACTTTGATTTTTCACGTTTTATGGCTAAGAATAAAAAAAATGTTACTACTTTTTTTAGGTATAACATTCAATTTATCTCATTTGTTTTGTTGTGCCTTTTAAGTTGTACTCTTCTTAGACATTTTACAATTAATAAGTTTTTTGATCTTGGCGGCACGTTATTTGATTTATCTGCAATACTTTTAATTGGTTCTTTTGCTTATCATTTGAAGCCTCGTAAACAATTTACTTACTTCTTTATAGTTATGTGTATTATTACATTAATGAATGTTGTAAATTCTATTTATTATTCTTTTTTTAGCTCATTTACATCATTCGGTTTACTTGCATCTCTTGGTCAAACAGGCGAAGTAACTGATGCTGTTTTTGAAAAACTAAAGATAACACATTTTATATATTTATTAATGCCGCTTATTTACTATTACGTTCATAAGGTACTTACTAAAAAAGATTATTTTAGTGTTGTTGAAAAAATAGAAGTAGGAAGAAAATTATTTTTTGAAGTAGCTATTCTTGGCGGTATTTGTCTTTCAATTAATATTGCAACTCTTACAGGAACAGATGTTTCTAGATTTTCTAAGCAATGGAACAGGGAATATATTGTTAAGAGATTTGGGATTATAGTTTATCAATTAAATGATGGAACTCAGACTATTATTAGTAAACTTAATTCTCTATTTGGTTATGAAGAAGCTGTTGAAAGATTTCTAACATACTATAAAGAACGTGATAACAGTCATGATAATAACGAATATACTGGTAAGTTTGAAGGGTACAATGTTATCGTGATGCATTTAGAAAGTATAATGTCATTTTTAATAGATTTAGAAATTAATGGTAAAGAAGTAACGCCAAATTTAAATAAATTAGTGAGTGAATCAATGTATTTTGATAATTTTTATCCACAAGTAAGTGCTGGTACCTCAAGTGATACAGAATTTACCTTTTCATCAAGTTTAATGCCTGTTCAAAGTGGTACAGTATTTGTATCTTATTATAATAGAAGTTATATTACTTTACAGAATTTACTTGCAGAAAAAGGTTATTATACTTTTTCAATGCATGGTAATAAAGCAAGTATGTGGAATAGAAATAAAATGCATCCAAATCTTGGTTATATGGATTTTTATTCACAAGATTATTATACAATTGATGAAGAAGTCGGTTTGGGTCTTTCAGATCATTCTTTTTTTAAGCAAAGTGAATCGCTTATTAAAGACATAAGCACAATGGTTAATGATACAAAAGATTATAATAATTTTATGGGTACAATGATAACTCTATCTAACCATACGCCTTTTATGAAAGATGATATTCCATTTTCGAATTTTGATGTTACTTATCACACTGGTAAAAAAGATTTATTAGGAAATGAAATAATATATGACTATTTAGAAGCAAAAGATATGAGTATGATGGGAAATTATATTAAAAGTGCTTATTATGCTGATAAATGTTTAGGTGAATTTTTAGATTACGTGAGGAATAGCAATGAATATGATAAGACTTTATTTGTCTTATATGGAGATCATGCAGCTCAGTTATCTAAAAATCAATTTGATAGTTATATTAATTATGATTTTTTAACTGGTGAACAAAAAAAAGAAGATGATCCGACATATGTTAATTATGATTATTATGAAAATGAATTATTTAAGAAAACTCCTTTAATATTTTGGACAAAAGATAAAAAAATTAAAGGAAAAGTCAGTTATCCTATGGGAATGATAGATTGTCTTCCAACTCTTTCTAATATGCTTAATATAGAGAATAAATATGCTCTTGGGCACGATATTTTTAATATAAAAGATGAGAATATAGTTGTTTTTCCGAATGGGAATTTTTTAACTAATAAAGTGTATTATAATAATTCTAAAAATGAAACTCGGATACTTTTTGAATCTGAAACATTGGATGATAAATATATAGAGAACAGAAAGAAATATGCCGAAGATATATTAACTATATCTAATGATATAATAGTGTATGATTTAATCGATAAAATTGTTTATAAAGAGAGTGGTAAGTTATGAGTAAAAGGGAAAAGAATAAAGTGTCTAAAAAAGAGAAGAAAGAATTATCTGATACTAAAAGAGTAGTTTTATTCACAATTGTAATAATTGTTGTTGTTTCACTAATTGGTTTTTTAAGTATTTTGGTGTTAAAAGATAAAGATGAAAATGAGTCAACAGACACTGTAAAGAAAAATACGCATGAGATTTTAGGATATGGTATTACGGTTGATGATTTAGATTCGGAATATTATAAATTAGAGTTTGAAAAACTCAAGACTAATCTTCTAAGTGAAAATATTAATTATGATGAATATGCTGAAAGTGTGGCAAAACTATTTTTAATTGATTTATATACAATTAAGACTAAAATAAATAAGTATGATATTGGGGGATTAGAAGAAGTTATACCTGAAGCACGTGACAATTATGTAAACAATATTACAGATACTATTTATAAATATGTGGAAGATAATACTAATGGCAAGAGAACTCAAAGCCTTCCAGTAGTGTCCGAGGTATCAGTAAAAAATGTTAAAAAGTCTGAATATAAGATAGATAGTTTGAATACAAAAATACCATCATATGTATTTGAATTTGATATTAGTTATAGTAGTGATTTAGGTTATGATACTAAAGCGGAGGTAACAGTTGTAAATCGTGATAATTTTATGTATGTGGTTGAAAAGAATTAGTTTTAATTCTTTTTTTCATTTTTTTGTGATATTATAAAAAGTAAAAAAGAGATGATTATATGGATAATATTAGAAGTATATATGAAAAATATGACTTTAAAGATGTAACTTCTTATGGAAATTATATGGCTAAAGTAGGGGTAAGTGAAAGATTTGGCAAAGCTAAAGTAATACTAGTAACGGCAACAACACCGACTAAATATGGCGAGGGTAAAACAACTGTTGCGATTGGTTTAAATGATGCTCTTTCTATTATGGGCAAAAAAGCTATTGTTAATTTAAGAGAGCCATCTATGGGACCAGTATTTGGTCTTAAAGGTGGTGCTACGGGTGGAGGCGCTGCTAAGATATTACCCGAGAATGAAATCAATTTACATTTTACAGGCGATTTTCATGCAATTACCACTGCCAACAATTTAATTTCTGCTGTTATTGATAATGAAATATATCATGATAATAAATTAGATATTCAAACGGTTACTTTTAATAGGTGTATGGACATGAATGATCGAGCTTTAAGATATGTAAAATTAAATGGTAGAGAAGAAAAATTTAATATAACTGCCGCAAGTGAAATTATGGCGGTATTTACACTGGCAAAAGATATTAGCGATTTAAGAAATCGTTTGGATGATATTATAATTGGCTATAATTCACGTTTAAATAGTATCCATTTAAGTGCTCTTGGCATAACAGATGCGTTGATTGGTATTTTAGAGGGGGCTTTTAAACCTAATATTGTCCAAACTAGTGGCGGTAATGCTTCTTTAGTTCATGGTGGACCTTTTGCCAATATTGCTCATGGCTGTTCCTCATTAGTTTCCTTAAAAACAGCAACTAATTATGCCGATTATGTAGTTACAGAAGCCGGTTTTGGAGCAGATGCAGGAGCATTTAAATTTATTGATATTTTAACTCGTGATAATAAGTTTGATTTAGCTTGTACGGTTTTAGTTACAACTGTAAGAGCTTTAAAAGAGTGTGGTAATGGAGTATTAGAAGAAGGAATATTTAATTTAAAAAACCATGTTAATAACTTATTACTTTTAAACAGTAATGTAATTGTGACAATAAATAAGTTTGATGATGATACAAAAGGAGATTTAGATTTTATTATTGATTATGCAAATGCTTTAGGAGTTAAATGTATTGTAAATGAAGTATTTGCTAAGGGAGGTTATGGTGCACTTGATTTAGCAAGAGAAATAGTTTCAAACGATAATAAAAATAAAATAAATTATTTATATGATTTAGAAGATGATTTATATTCTAAAATAAATAAGTATGTTAAAAATATATGTCATGCTAGTGGTTTATCTTGCTCTTTTGATGTAATGAATAAAATTAACTCTTTTGATAAATATAAATATCCAATATGTGTTGCTAAAACTCAATATAGTTTAAGTGACGATAAAAAATTAAAAGGCGATGTTAGTAACCATAAAATGGTTTTAACTGATATAGCAGTAAATAATGGAGCTAAGTTAATTATATGTTATTTTGGCAATATATTAACGATGCCTGGGTTGAGTGAAAATCCAAGTGTTAAAGAAATAACTTACAAAGATGGAATTTTAACACTTCCGAGATAAATATTAGCAAATAAAATAAGGACCGTTAAGGTCCTTAATTTTTTTAGTCTTCATCTAAATGAGTAAATAGGATACCAACATTAATTAAACCTGTTAATCCTACAATTGAGTAAATAACTCTTGCGATTACAGATCCGGCACCAAATACAGCTTCAATTATATTGATGTCTAGTAAACCTATAAAACCCCAGTTAAGTGCTCCGATTATTGTAATTACTAAGCATGCTTTCTGTAATGTATTCATGTCTCAACCTCATTTCTACTATTATTGTTAACCGTATTATTGAATTTATACATAAATATTTACATTTCTTTTTGTCTTGTTTTTTTTATTTTTGTCGAATGTGTTTAATGACAATTTTATATTTAGTATAACTAACTTGGGTGATAAATATGTTGAAAATTAATATGGAATATAGAAAGGGTATTTTATTTGTTAGACTTAAAGGCAATTTAAATGCCAATACATCAAAAAAATTTTTAGAATATGCAATACCTATTATAAAGGATTATGGCATACGTTACATCGTTTATAATTTAGGAGAGCTTGTAAGTTTGGATGAAACAGGAGAGAAAGCTTTAACCAAAGCTGGAGAATGTGCTAAGGGAAACAACGGTAAAGTACTTATTGTAAATAATAAAATAAACTCATGTTTGGATTATGACAATGTATCAAATGAATTAGTGGCTTTAAATATTATTAGAGTATAATGGATGATGTCCTCCGTAGTCATGAATGGTTAGTAAGAAAAACAGCTCGCAGATTTTATAATGTAGAAAGTGAGGATTTATACCAAGCCGGACGTTTGGGACTAATTAAAGCATACAATAACTATAATGACCCTGAAGTTGTTTTTAGTGAATATGCTAAAAAATACGTTTTTGGGGAGATGTATGAGTTATCAGTTAAAAGTCGTAATATAAAGTTGAATAAGTACTATTTAAAAGTTTATAAATTGGTTAACTTAGCTGCGTCTACACTTACACAGGAGTTGGGTAAGTCACCAACACTTCAAGAGATAAGTGCTTATTTAGAAATAGAATTATCAGATATTGAATATGTAATTAATTTAATGGAAGATATGTTTAGTTTGGATGATGAATATGCAAATATTCAGGTTGGTGAAACTAATAATATTGATGATGAAATACTTATACGTGACTCAATAGCTCGTTTAGATCCATTATCATCTACAGTAATTGATTACCGTTATAATAAAGATTTAACACAAAGTGAGGTAGCAAAATTACTGGGAATTTCACAAGTTAAAGTGTCACGAATAGAAAGTAAGAGTAAAGATAAAATACTTGAATATATATCCTAAAGACTTCTAACAAACAAGTTAGAAGTTTTTTTGTATAAAGATTAATTGTTTGGTAATACTATAATTGGGTGATATAAATGTCTTATCAAGAATTAGTAGATAGTATTACGCCAAAGGAAAATAAGTGGAAAAATATAATTGTTGCATTTTTTTCTGGTGGTGTAGTAGGTCTTTTCAGTGAACTTTTTGTAAGTTTATTAGATGTAAATGTTATGCTTATAATATGGATTGTTATTGCTTCTATTCTTACAGGTATGGGAGTATTTGATGATTTTGTTGATAAGTTTAAAATGGGTGTTATTATCCCTATTACAGGTTTTTCTCATTCAATCACATCTTCATCAATTGATTATAAATCAGAAGGATTAATAACAGGTATTGGATCTAACTATATGAAACTAGCTGGCTCAGTTATACTTTATGGAATAGTTAGTGCTACTTTATTTGCTATTTTAAGAGGTTTATTATGATTACTCTAAAGTTTAATAATAGTTATATAAAGTCTTGGTATTCTATTGGTGGTGTTGATGAAGAAAAAGGAAACATTAAAGATGCTAATAAATATATGAGTGATTTGTACTATGGCGAAAAGACTCATGAAAAAGCCGAAATTAAAATGATAGAAGAAGTCATTAGAACAATGAAAAAGGACAATAAAGTAGATTTAATTGTTGGGGGTAATTTGTCTAATCAACTTGGTACTATGAATATGGCTCTTCGCGATATAAATACAAGTTTTCTAGGTCTTTATAGTGCTTGTGCAACATTTACTGAAAGCATTATTGCTTCTTCTTCACTTATTCAAAATAAAGCTATCTCTAATGCTTTAGTAATAACTAATTCACATTCTTTAACAAGCGAAAGACAGTTTAGATTTCCAGTTGAATATGGTAGTCTAAAGAACTGTTATACAACTAATACGATTACTGCAGCAGTGGGAGTTATTGTTTCAAATGAAAAAAGCCCTTATAAAGTTAGTGCCGCTACTATTGGTGGTGTTGTAGATTATGGAATAAAGGATGTTGCTAATATGGGTGCAATTATGGCTCCTGCCGCAGCTTTGGTTATTAAAGAGCATTTAAGTAATACTAAGACGACTCCTCTTGATTATGATTACATTTTAACAGGAGATTTAGGTAGTGTCGGCATAACTTTATTACAAAGTGTATTAAAAGATGATTATGGAATAATAACAGATAAGATAATTGATGCTGGTTCTATAATATACAAAAAAAGTCAAAATAAATGTGCTGGTGGTTCTGGGCCAACTTGCTTACCATTTGCTTTCTTTAATCGTTTTATTCAAGACAAAAAAATAAAAAGAGTTTTACTTGTGGGTACAGGGGCTTTACATAATCCAACTCTTGTAAATCAAAAAAATAGTATACCAAGTATCGCTCATTTAATAGAAATAGAGGTTAATCATGATGCTAATTAAATCATTTATTTTTACTGGTGTTATATGTGTTATTGCACAAATAATAAAAGATAACACGAAACTTACTAGTGGACACATTACATCTATATTTTGTTCTATTGGGGCTTTCTTAGGATTTTTAGGAGTTTATGATAAATTAGTAAAATGTTTTGGTGGTGGAGCATCTGTTGTTATTATGTCGTTTGGTAATGCTTTATATAAAGGAGCCGTAGAAAATGGTATTTTAATGATGTTAAGCAATGTTTCAGTGGGGATTGTAAGCGCTATACTTATGGGATTTTTGATGACTTTGATTTTTAAAGTAAAAGATTAGTATCTTGTAAACAAGTTAATTATCACTTATAATTATTATAGGTGGGAATATGAAGAAGTTAATTATACTTTTTATTGGGATAATAGTTGTCTTTATATTATTAAGTAGCTTTAGATTTTTAGAGCATGATAATAAAGACAATTTCCAAATGAAAGACATTGTTGAAAATGTAAACATTGAGGGAAAAAATTTAACTGTTAAATATAATTTAGGTAATATGATAGATGAAGAAATACCATACGGAAATAAGGTAACTAAATTTATTGATTTAACAAATGAGAGTGATGAAGATATATCTTTTGCGATTAGGATTTCAGAAGTAATACTAAGTGATGATCATTTAACTTATTCAGTTTTTTATAGTTATGAAGATGGTGGTTATGAGTGTTTAGATGAAAAAATTAGTTTAGTTGAAGATGATAATTTAGCTTACAATTTAGTGGTAGCTAAAAAATCAAGTTTATCTTTTAAAATCGAATTTTATAGTAACAATCAAATTAATTCAACAAAATTTACAGGTAAATTAAGTATTATTAGTAATCTAAGTGAAAAAGATATTTATAGAAAAGATATTATAATGCTTCAAAGTAATATACTTGCTAATATTAAAGCTTTAAATGGTATAAATGAAAAAGGTTACTTTGTTGTTGATATAGAAACTCTAAAAACTGATAGATTAGCTGAATTTAAGGGTTATGTCTTAATAGATGCTACAGACTACAGTGATCTTAAATATCATTATTTTGTTCATAATGGACAATATATGTTAAATAATTATAACTTAATAGATAATAATGTTAATAAAACTAAGATTCAAGATATTGATGAAAATATTATTAATAAGTTTAGTTTTGATTATGTGTGTTCTACTTATAATAAAAAGATTTGTTTTAATTTTTCAAATTTAAGCTTTAATCCAAATGGGGGAAAAGAGAACTTTTATAAATCAAGTATGGAAGTAATAAATTCAGTTAAAGAGAATTTTAAGAATAAAGAAAAATCTGTATTTATTTATGATGTAACAAAAGATATAGATAATAAAACTAATGTTAGAGGCTATATCTTAGTTAATAATACGGTTGATAATCCAGAGTACTTTATTTATTTAACTAATGATTTATATATGGTTACAGGTTATAATTTAACTAAACTTGGTGATTATGCAGTTGATGGCAATACAATAAGAAGTTATGCTTCTTCGTCATTTAACTTATCAAGCGAGAATATTAGTAAAGTATGCTCATTTTCAGGTTTTAGTGAATGTCTAACTTTAACGGGTGAAAAAGTATAGAAATATACTTTTTTTTATATTATAATTATCTTATAGTAGAGGGGAATAAGATGAAAAAGAAAGTAGTTATTATTATATTAATATCATTAGTTTCTTTGGGTGGATTTTTTCTTATGATGAGCAATAATAAGAAAAGATATTTAGATGAGTATAGTAATAAGATAAAAGGGGATATTGAACTATTAAGTAAGCTTGTTAATAAGCACCAAATAAAAAGACATGGAGTTGCCAAAATACAAGCAAATTATAAAGGGGCTCATGGAGAAAATTATCCTGCTCATTTTCAATATAATTATGAATTATCTGATAAATTATATTTTGAGAATGAAGAATATAATTTTATAGAAATACATGAGTCTTTTCTAAATATTATAAAATATTTAAGTAATTTAAATAGAATTGATACAAGTAAATATGCAAATTTAAAAGTTAATTTTTCAGCTTTAAAACTCACTTATGATGTATCTTATATAAATGAAATTCTTGGTTCAAATTTTAAAAGTGTTAAAGTATGCATTAAGATGAAGGGATTAATCAAAAAAATTGATTATATTGAGATATATGTTGATGACTTAATATTTAATATAAAAGATGGTGATATTAAAGTAAATTATAAAGGCAATGATATAAATATACGACTTTCTAACAATGCTTATTATTTTAATGTAGCCGACAATTTAAAGATGAATGTATTTACGAATAATAATTATTTATTTAGTATCGTCTTAAATAACAAGGTATACACAGTTGAACTTAAGGATGATGGAGCAAGTATTATTTTTAATAATGAAAGCGCAATTTACAACAGTGTTAAAATTGATTTAGATTACGAAGATATTACTTTAAATAAAAATAAAATAGATTCAAATTTTAGTGATAATCCTTTAATTAGATATTTGAGTGAGGCTGACTTAACAGTTTTAAAATAAAGTGAGGAAGAATATGAGAAGAAAGATGTTAATAATTGTACCCGTTATAATATTGCTTTTAGTAAGTGGTGGATTAAGTTTATATTTTTATAATGAAACTGAAAAAGTAAATAATTTTTTAATTGGTGATAAGTATACAGCTTTATATGAACAAGTTAGTAAACAAGAAGATATTAATGAGTTACTTGAAAGAGTTTCTAACGAAAAGAAATATACTTTTAAAGATGCGTATGTGGAAGTTAATCCATATAAAATTAGTCCTTTATCAGGAATCATAATATTTAACACTAATAAAAGTGAAGAGGTTAAAGTTTATATCAATGAAATATTTGTAACAACAATGGAAAGTGCAAACAAGCACATTATACCCATATATGGGTTAAGAGAAAATTTTGACAATAAGATTAAACTTGTAATGAATGATGAAGAAATGGTATATTCCATGAAAACAGAGGACAGTAAAATAGAGTTTCCTTTAACGGTTAATACACGAAGTGAGCTTTTAAATAATGAAGAACTCTACTTTACTGTTGCATCCTTTTCTACTTATCTTACTGGGTGGGATAGTTTAGGTAATTTAAGATTTTATTTAACTGTTGATAATCGTATGGATGTTGAATGGTTAGATAATGGACATTTTTTAATAGGAACATCGCAAGGGCAGTTTGCTGAAAATTTCATAGCTTTTGTGGAAATGGATTATTTAGGCAAAATATACAACTATTATGTTCCTTCTAATGGTTATTCTTTTGAATTTCAAAATTTAACTAATAATACTTTGATGTTGGCTGGGGGGAAAAATCCTGTTTATTTAGAAGAACAAGTGATTTATACGATAAATAAAAGTGATGGAAAAACCATTGATTTACTTAATTTATCAGAAGTTATTCTAAGTATTGATCCAGAATTTGATAAAACTTATTTAGGACAGAAGGCTATTAGAAATTCTTTCTATTATAATGAAGCAACTGATGAGTTATTAGTATCTTTTAGAGGGCTAGATGCTATTCTTTCTTTTAATTTTCATGGTAAAACATTAAATTGGATTTATACTGATCCAAATAATGAGTTATTTTTACGTGATGTGTGGAAAAGTTATTTAGTAAAAAGTAAAACAGGCATTTATCCAATGGGGCAACATTCTGTAATTTTTACGAATGATGGTAATATTGGAATATTTAATAATGGTTATAACAGATTACATGGATTTGAAAATGGTGGTAATGATTTAGTTAGCTATTATAAAGATAATTATTCAAGTGTTGATATATTTAAGATAGTAAAGAATGAAGCTACTTTAGTATGGCGATATGATGCTAATAAGACAATGTTTTCTCATCAATATGGATCTGTTAGAGAGACTAATTTGGGATATCTCTTGAATTTTGGCTATAATCTTAAAGATGAGTATCGAAATGATGAAAATGGTTCTTTGAGTAAAGCTGAAGCAACGCAAGAAAATATTTATTCAAGAATAATAGAAGTTGACAAAAATAAAAACATTTTATTTGATGCTACTTGCGAAGAAGGTAAATATCGAGCATTTAAACATAATATCTATAGTGAAAAATCGGAAAACGTAAAAGTGGACGCTTTAAATATATATGAAAACTTAAAAAAAGATGAGACTCGTGAAAGTACATATAAAGAAGAAAAAATAGTTGATGCTTCTGAATGGATTTATTCTTGTGATTTTACTAAGAATACTTTTGCTACTAATTATGAGATAACTAAATTTGATGATATGAAGTTTTTATTCGTTAACAAAACAGGTAAAATCTATGCATTTAACTATAAAGATCGTGATAATGAAGTATTAAATAAAATTTTTAATGTTAATTTGCCAAATGGGGAATATGCTCTGTATATTAATTTAAATGGGAATATATATAAGACAAATAAAGTGTATAAGTTTTAGAAAGTGTAGTAATACATTTTCTTTTTTTGTATAATTAGAGTGGTGATTTAGATGAGTATAATTGATGACATAAAGATTCGTGCTAAATATTTAAAAAAAGTAATTGTTTTACCAGAGAGTGAAGATGAAAGAATAGTTGCATCGGCAGTTAAAGCAACTCGTGAGGGCATTGCTGATATTATTCTAATTGGTAGTGAAGATAAAATAAAGGAAATTCATTCTTTTGATTTTGAAGATATTAAATTTATTGATCCTGAAAATTATGAGAAGACGAAAGAATTAATAGATGATTTTTATTTAATGCGAAAAGAAAAAGGATTAACATATGAAGAAGCAAGTAAGTTAGTAAAAGAAAATTATATTTATTTTGCTTGTATGTTAGTGAATAAGGGAATTGCTGATGGAGTTGTATCTGGGGCGAGTCACTCATCATCTGATACTTTAAGACCAGCTTTACAAATTTTAAAAACAAAAGAAAAAAATGATTTAGTATCGGCATTTTTCCTAATGGATGTTCCAAATACTAGTTATGGTGAAAATGGTGTGTTCGTATTTTCTGATGCTGGGTTAAATCAAAATCCAACTAGTGAAGAATTAGCGAGTATTGCCTTTTCTTCATCTAAATCATTTGAATTATTAACAGGACGTGTTTCCAAAGTTGCTTTTTTATCTCATTCAACTTATTCATCTGCCAATCATAGCGATGTAACAAAAGTCGAAAAGGCAGTTAAAATAGCTAAAGAGAAATATCAGAAAATGATTTGTGATGGGGAAATGCAATTAGATGCAGCAATAGACCAAAAAATTGCTAAGATTAAGTGTCCTAGTTCAATTGTGGCAGGTCGAGCAAACACTTTAATATTTCCCGATTTGGATGCGGGTAATATCGGATATAAATTAGTAGAAAGACTTGCTAATGCTCAGGCTTATGGTCCGATTACGCAAGGAATAAAAAAACCTGTGAATGATTTATCCAGAGGTTGTAGTGTTGATGACATAGTTGGTGTAATTGCCATAACTGTATTACAGTGTGAAGAAAAATAAATTAAATAAAAAGGCTGCAAATTAAGCAGCTTTTTTTAAAGTCTTCCATTCTTTAGCAGCTAAAGTAACTTTAACACCATCAATTCTTTTAGTTTGCATATTTGGTTTTTGTGTCATTTTAGTAGCTCTATTTGAATGACTTCTTCTGTTTCCAGTTAAAGGTTTTATATTACTTAAATTACTTTTTGTCATAGTTTTCCCTCCAATCACGAATTCCTTAAGATTATACCATTCAATAAACGCAAAGTCAACACAAATGAATATTTAGTTTTTCTATCATTTATAGTACATTTGTTGTATAATGAAGTTAGGTGAAGCTTATGTATACTCCTTTAGGCATAAAAACAGATTATTCGCTTTTAAAAAGTCTTATTAAAATAAAAGACTTAATTTCTTATGCTAAGAATAATGATTATAAGCTTCTTGGAATACTTGATAATAATTTAAATTCATCTTACGCATTTTATAACGCTTGTAAGGCAGCTGGAATAAAACCGATTATTGGTTTTGATACGGAAATAGATAATTATCAAATTTTCTTATATCCTTTGAATAGAAATGGACTTATTACTTTAAACAGGTATACTAAAGATAAAGTTTTACGTGTTTTATCAATAGCTGACTTAAATGATTACAGTGAAGATGTTATAATTGTCTTACCTTACTCATCTATTGAATTATATGATGTTGTAAAAGATATATTTAAAATAGTTTATTTAAGTTATACAAATGAAGATGAAAAGAAATCTGAATTAATAGTTTCTAAAAATGTCGTTTATATTAGTGAGATAAATAGTTTAAATGTTAATGATAGTAAATATGTTAACTATCTTTATATGATTGATAAGAGTTTAAAACTTGGAGATATTGAACTTGTTGATTATAAGAAAAATGTTTTAATGAAGATGAATGAAAATACAGATGCATTCACTGATTTAATTAATATTGAATTTGAAACAGGAGTAAGACATATACCACATTATGGAGAACCTTCCTTAAATTCAGAAGAGTATTTAAGAAATCTTGCAAGTAAAGGTTTAGCAAAGAGAATGGGTGGGAGTATCCCAAAGGAATATACAGAACGCTTAGATTATGAATTAAAAGTAATATCCGATATGGGGTTTACAGATTATTTTTTAATTGTTTTTGATTATGTGCGATTTTCTATTAAAAATAACATTATGGTTGGTGCTGGTAGGGGCTCAGCAGTCGGTTCGTTAGTTGCTTATTCCTTAGGGATTACTTATTTAGATCCATTAAAATATGATTTGCTTTTTGAAAGATTTTTAAATCCTAATCGTATAACGATGCCAGATATAGATATAGATTTTGAAGATGAACGACGTGAAGAAGTAATTGAGTATGTCAGAAATTTATATGGTAGTGAGCGAGTTGCCAAAATAGTTGCTTATGCGACTATGACAACAAAAGAAGTATTAAGATGTGTTGCTAAAATTAATAATGTTGATGATTTGACTTTATCAAGTTTGTTTAAGAAAATTAATCCTAAAGATAATTTAAAGAAAAATAGAACTTCAGAAGTAGAAGAATTATTAAAAAGAAATTCAATGTTAAAAAAAGTTTATGATGAGTCCATTTATTTAGAAGGTATAAAGAAACATATTACAATTACGGCGGCAGGTGTTGTTATATCTAGTGTTCCATTAACTGATGTTATGCCATTAACAGAATCAAACGGAGAATTTTTGACAGGTTATGATAAAGACGAACTTGAGGGATTAGGTATTCTTAAGATGGATTTTTTATCAATTAGAAACCTTACAATAATGTCTAATGTTTTAAAGGATATTGAAAAAGAAACTGGTAAAAGAATAAATATTAATAATGTACCACTTGATGATGAAGCAGTTTATAAAATATTTAATAAAGCTGATACAGTTGGCGTATTTCAGTTTGAATCAACAGGGATGAAGAATTTTTTAAAAAAATTAAAACCAACATGTTTTGATGACTTAGTAATGGCTCTTGCCATTTATAGACCCGGGCCAATGGGATCAATTGATGAGTATTTAGATAGAAAAAATAATCATAAAAAAATAACTTATGTTGATGATTCTTTAGAAGAAATATTAAAGTCAACTTATGGAATATTAATTTATCAAGAGCAAGTTATGGAAATTTTAAGACGTATGGGTAATTTTAGTTATGCAGAAGCGGACATTATTAGGAGAGCTATAAGCAAAAGAAAATTAAGTGTTATGGAAGAAGCTCGAGATAAATTTATAAATAATGCAGTTGGACTTGGTTATAAAAAAGAAAGTGCCGAAAACGTTTATGAACTAATTGTAAAATTTGGTGATTTTGGTTTTAATAAATCTCATTCCGTTGCTTATGCTTTTATTGCTTATCAAATGGCTTATTTAAAAGTACACTATAAGGAGTACTATTACATTAATTTACTCAACATAAATATTGGTGGAGAAGCAAAAACAAAAGAATATTTAGATGAAGCTAAGCATGCGGGAATAAATATTTTAAAGCCCGATATTAATTTATCGAATAAAAAGTATTCAAAGGAAAATGATGGAATACGCTTGCCACTTCGAGTGATAAAAGGTGTAGGGATCGCTACAGGAGATAAAATAGTTGAATTAAGAGGCGATAAACCATTTTTAGATTTTTATGATTTTATTGCAAGATGTTATGGTTTCAATGTTAATAGAAAAGTGTTAGAGTCATTAATTATGGCTGGTGTATTTGATGCGTATGGATATAACCGTGCAACTTTGATGAAGAATATTAATTCTGCTATAACTTACGGAGAATTAATAAGAGATTTAGATTCATCTTTAGTTAGTAAACCAATAATGGAAGAATATCCAGAATATTCAGAAATTGAACTTATGAATAGTGAACTTAATTTATTTGGTTATTATGTGTCAACGCATCCTTCTTCAAAATATTCATGTTTTAAGTTGATTAATATAGAGGCTTATTTTGATAAATTTGTTGAGTGTGTTGTTTTGGTGGAAAATATAAAAAGTATAAAGACAAAAAATAACAAAGATATGGCCTTTTTAACAGCTAGTGATGAAACTACTAATGGTGAATTTACTTGTTTTGAATCAGTAATGCCAAGTCTTAATTTTATAAGTAAAGGTGACTTAGTAAGGATAAAAGGGAGAGTAGAAAAAAGACTTGATAGGTATAGTGTGATAGTGAAGCAAATTACGAAAATATAGATGAGGTAATTATGGAAACACTGGAAGTACTTAAAGAAATGGAAAGGGACGAATATCGCACTGGTATTGAGAAAATTGCTAATATCCTTGCAACAATTGATGATGCTTTAAAAGAGTATGAAATACGTTTATTTTATGATGGTCTTGGAATGGAAGATGTAAAAGATATAAAGGGGTATATAAATACTTTAAATGACTTGGATTATCAAATAAAAACACATATTCAAGATCATATTAGTAGTGAACATGATAAGAAACTTAGGTATTATGATGAAATAAGTTACCAAAAATATCTTCTTAGGTGTATTGGTTCAATTGGTTTTTGTTTATATAATATACTTACTAATTTAAAAAAAGAGTTAGGTTTATATAGTATAAAGGATTATATTAATGAAAACTCAAGTTTACTTCATTTAGTTTCAACTAATAACCATTCTAATCAGGCTATTAGGAAGATTTCGGATGATGCCTGTATGTATCGTTGTCAGTTTCATGAAGAAAGACGTTCATCAATGCGAGTAAATAATCATAAAAATAGATTATATTGTTATGGTTGTGGAGCTGATTTAGATATATTCCACTATTTAAGTGAATACGAAGGAATTAGTTTGGACGATGCTTTTTTCTTACTTTCGGAAATAAATAAAATATGTATACCAGAAAATTCTTTTAAAGCAAGTGATGAAATAGTAAGAAAGTATACATGTGCTTCTGCTTTAAGAAGATATGAGGCAAGACTTGATAGTTGTTTTCAAAGAATGAGACATAAAAATAAAACTTTTAATAATTACCTTGCTTTAGAAAAAATAAAACAAGAAAGAGAAACAATTAAGAGAATAAAAAGTAATGAATATATTGAAGTGCCACAAAAAAAGACAAGCAAGTCTTTAAGGTACATTAATCATTTAGAAGAAGGGAAACGAATATATGCCGAGTTATGAAGATTATTTAGAATATCAAGATTATTTAGGAAAGTTACCAGATGATTTAAATAAATATGTTGACTTATCTTTTATGTTGAGACTTAAAGGAATTACACTTTTATGTGGCATGATTAATGCAAGTAAACATATGTATAAATTTAATTTACCGAATATTACGCGATTTGATCATTCTTTAAATGATGCAAAAATTACTTGGAAGTTAACACAAAGTAGAGAAAAAACACTTGCTAGTTTATTTCATGATGTAGCGTCTCCAACATGGTGTCATGTTGTTGATTATTTAAATAAAGATTTTGTTGCACAGGAAAGTACAGAAGAAAAAACGGAAGAAATATTAAGAAAATCGGATAAGTTACTGGAATATCTAGCTAGAGATGGAATAGATTTTTCAAAGATTGCTGATTTTAAAATTTACAGTGAAGCCGATTTACCAAGACCAAAGTTATGTGCAGATCGTGTTGAAAATACTATTTCTACTGCTTTTGCTTGGATGGGAAATATTACGGTAGATGAGGCTAAGTGTGTAATTGATTCGTTAAGACTTTATAAAAACGAAGATGGTGAAACGGAGATTGGTTTAAATAATTATGAAGCAGCACTTATGCTTGTTAACATTAATCGTGAAATTAATCGCTTAACGCATACTAAAGAAGATAATTTCATGATGCTTACAGCAAGTGAAATTTTAAAAAGACTGATTGATACAAAGGCCGTTTCTTATGATGATTTGTTTTTAATAACGGAAAGTGATTTAATCGATATAATTGAGGCAAGTCAAGATGAGGCTGTAAAGAAATTTTATCGGGAATATAAAACAGCTCAAACTATACCTGATATTTATGTACCAAAGATAAAAGAAATTGTTTTAAATCCTTTAGTTAAAGGAAAAAGATTTGGAGGATAATATGGAGTATAAGTGGAATTTACATATAATCTATGGAAATGATGAAGAATGGTTAAAAGGGAAAGAAGATTTACTTAAAGATATAGATGAGTTTAATCATATAATGTCATCTTTAACAAATTCTGTAGAGGATTTTTTAACAGTTACTAAATTAAAAGTCTTAATTGATGAGAAAATTGAAAGAGTTTATTGTTATCCTAGAAGATTTTTAGATTTGGATATTGAAGATAAACAACATAAAGAAGCATTCAATGAAGCATTAAATATATATCAAAGTATTTTAAAACATACGAGTGCATTTGAAAGTCTTGCAATTGAACATAAAAAGGAAATTGAAGAGTTTTTAAAAGATGAGAATGCTTCTTACTATAAAAGATATTATGAAATAATGTTTGCTAAATGTTTACATGTAAGCAGTAATGATGATTGGTTTAAAAATTATCAGATTATTCGGAATGAATATCAAAGCCTTATAAGTGAACTTGAATTTGGTAAAATAAATGTTAATGGAAAAGATATTGTAGTCAATAATGATGGATACTCTAACTTACTTTTAAATGAAGATAGAGGGGTAAGAAAATCTGCCTACAATGCTATAAATGAGGCTTATTTAAGTGTTGCTGATGAGATAACTAATCTTTTTCTAAGAAAGTTAAAAAATGATATTGAATCGACTAAAAATAAAGGATATGATTCTTTTATGAGTATGAAAATGTCCGAACTTGAACTTCCAAGAACATTAATTAACGATATTATTAATGTCATTAATAATAAATTAGGAATAATGCATGATTTTTTATCTTTAAAGAAGGATTTAAGTGGATTAGATGAATATTGTTTATATGATTCATCACTTCCCAAGTTAAGTACTAATTCTCATCATATTGAATTTGATGAAGCTATTAATATTGCAAGGGTAACCCTTTCGTTACTTGGAAGTGATTATTTGAGTCATGTTGATAGTTTAATTAACGAATCTATTGATGCATTTCCAAGTAAGGGAAAAAGAACGAATGATTTTACGGGTATTACTTATGCAGGTATTCCATATGTTTGTTTAAATTTTACAGGTAAAAAAGCAGGAGTAAGAGCTCTAATTCATGAACTTGGTCATGCAGTACATTTGTTATATTCTAAAGAAAATAATGATTTTACTTATTTTGAATTTAGTTTATTTTTAACTGAGGTTGTTGCTAAAGTAAATGAAGCTATATTTAACAACAGCGGTAATTTGGATGATGCTGATTTACTAAGTATCTTATCAACTCAGTTAAATTCAATATTTAATCAAATCATGTTTACGGAATTTGAAATGCGAATAGTTAATTTGCTGGAAAATAATGAACATGTAGATAAAGATATAATTAGTCATATTTATGAAGAATTATTAAAGAAATATAATGGTTCCGCTTTAACTATTGGTGAGTATGATAAATATGGTTGGTTAAGAATAAGCCACTTTATTATGCAAGAATCATTTTATTTGTATCAGTATTCTCTTGGAACAATGCTCGCAAATAAAATATATCATAAGTTAAGTAGTGATGATAATTATAAAGAAACATATATAAGTATGCTTGGAATTGGAAATAAAATGAATATAATTGATTCTCTTAAATCTGTCGAGATAGATTTATTTGATAAAACTATATTAGATGACTCATTTAATAATTTAGATGTAATGATAAAGAAACTAAAAAAGAATCAATCGTAAAAAAATGTTGTTTTTGTCAAAATATTACTCTGTGCAGTAATTTTTTGACAAATGAATAAAAAAGCTGATGAGGATAAAAATATAATAGATTTACAAAAGAAAGCAGCAAGAAATTTGCTGCTTTTAGCATATTAAAGATCCTTAAATATATCGTGTTATAATATTAATCGTTATCTTCTAAAAAGTAATTAGCCATTTTTTCATAGTTATCTTGACTATTAAAACAAGTATCAATTAAATAACCTTTCTCGTTATGTGTTTGATATTCTTTGATTCCACGGATATAGAAATCTTTATTTCTTTCTTCAATAAAGAAAGGCATTATATCATTGAAAAGACATTCTCTAAATATAATCATTCTTCCTATACGTCCATTACCATCTTGGAATGGATGAATTTTCTCAAATCTAACATGAAATTCAATGATATCTTCTACTGTTTTATTATACCATTCTAATTTTATATTACTTACTTCCATGATATGTCTTCCTTGTATGTTTATATTATATCATTTTTTCTAAATGATTAGTATTAATTTATAAGAATAGCAACAGTATGCTACAAAATGTGACAAAAGAAGACAAAACCTTCTATTGCATATGGAAGAAAATGTGTTTATTATAGTAACCTGTGAAGCAGAAGAAAGATGCAAGACACTCACTTTATATCTTTGGCTAATTTGTTCAGGGGGTAAGAAGTAATAAAGGAGAGTGGTGCTTATGAATAATCGTAGATTACTAGATATCATAGTGCTATTATTATTGATAATTTTATTGTTGATCATTAAGGGTTGACATTAAAAAAGCATCTTTATTTTTCTGAATAAAGATGCGACAACATTTAAGTGTCTAGCGTCAGCCAAAGAAGCTTTTGCTTCACACTCAATAAGATTATAACAAGACTTGAAGTTATATTCAAGTTTTTATATTGCAAAAAAAGCAAACTCTTTGACGAATTTGCTCAGGGGGTGTAGTAGAAAGGAGCTGTGCTTAAAGCACGGTGCCACAAACTTATTTAGTTTATGCTAAATAAATTATCTACTTAACACCAATCAAATTATAGCAAAGTTAGATTGTGTATTCAAGTTTTTTATTTACATAAGAATGTCTAAATTAAGCATATTTGAAAGTTTTCACACACCAAACACTTGTACAAAAAAAAAAAAAAAATGCTATGATTAGATTAGGAAAGTACGCCTACAAGAAGGGAAAAGAATTATGAAAAGAAGAAATGTGATATTGGTAGTCTTAATACTAGCTATAGGTTTTGCTGCGGTAACGACAACTATGATTATAAATGGAGGATTAAATATAGCAACTAATCAAGAAGAGTTTGATGTATATTTTAGTAAGTCCATAGAAGATGGAATAGAAAACAATAGTTTAATTAAAGATAAGACTCATATAGAATTTAGTAAGGACATGAGTTTAGTAGGAGAAAAGTATATACTAGATTATGATGTAACAAATGGATCAAGGAACTATGATGCAGAAATAAGTATAAATTGTACAGAATCAAATGAATATGTTGGTGTTACAAATGAATTAGATACAACAAGTATACTAAAATCCCAAGAAACA
The DNA here is from genome assembly GCA_910587065.1 of uncultured Bacilli bacterium. Taxonomy (GTDB): domain Bacteria; phylum Bacillota_I; class Bacilli_A; order RF39; family UBA660; genus CAG-582. The sequence goes on from CAJUMA010000011.1 coordinate 26,433, forward strand.
AGAAGAGGAAAATTAACAATAGAAGTAATAAAAGGATATGTAGGTGATGCTCCAAAAGATATAAATATAACATGTACTTTAACTGCTAATGCAATAGAAAGAGATAAGATAGCAGATATACCAGAAAAAGAAGTAAATGAAATAAACTTAAGATGGCAAGAAGGAACAGAAGAAATAGATAAAAGAACCATGAAAGCCATTTGGAATGAAGATAATACAGTAAAAGAATATGAAGTAGGATTACTAAGAAATGGAGAAAAAGTAGAATTTGATGAAAGTACCAAACCAAGTGGTGCAACTTTACTTGATAATGGAAATATAAGTACAAGTAATACAGAAGTAGATTTAACGGGTATACTTGCTAAATCTACTAATGGAGGAACTTACAAAGTAACAGTAAATAAAAACAACGAAACAAATACAAGTGATGAATTAAAGACACTTGCTAGATTAAATGATGAAGATTTGAAATGGGATGAAAATTATACAACAGCAATGTGGAAACCCATTGACGGGGCAGATTATTACTTGTTTTGGGTCTATCTTAGGGACGATACGTACAAAAAAGGTACAGGTAAAGATCTTTCAGAGACCTGTCACTTGGAACCGCATGGGGATTCAGGAAGCTGTGTTGTAGTAAAAGACACAAAAGTGGATTTAGCGGATGCACTTGGTGAGGAATCTGGGTATTATTATGAGGTTGGCGGGTACAGCGATAACATAGAGGAATATTATACACCGTCATATGAGCTTGGCAAAAGTGAAATTAATTAGCAATGAGTCCAATTGGCTATTTTGAATGATTAAATAATCTAAGATGTCTCTTTTGAGATGTCTTTTTTTCTGTTATTTTGTAGAAATAAGTGTGTTTATTTGTTAGAATAATTAATTGGAGATGAGAAACTGTTAATTTGGTTACTTGATTATTTAAAATTTATATATTATTTGGTATAATCTAGTTATATTAGAAAAAGGAATGTTTTTATGGATAATAATACAAATGTGAATAATGATAAAGGTAAAATAATGGTTTTAACATCATTAATTATTGCTGTTTCATTAATGTTAGTAATTTTTGTGTTTTTTGCTGTTATTGATATAACACATAAAGATGCATCATCTAAGTTAAAAACAACGACTAGAAGAACAGTTAATCCTGATGCAACAACTGGAATTCCTGATACTACTATAACAGAAGTACCAAGTGTTACAGAAGAACCAACAACAGGTATTAATACTACGACAACAAGGAAAGTTACCACTACTTCGAGAGTTACTACTACAGGTGAAAGAGTAACAACTAAACATCAAGGTGAAACCGTAATACCATCTCATACGTATGAAGTTGTAACTGATGCAACTACATATCCAGATGCCTTAGATACTTGGGAATGGAATGTAATTAATCTTATTAATGAAGAGAGAAGACGTAATGGTTTAAATGAGTTATTAGTTGCGAGAGAATTAAGAAATAAAGCTGAAGAAGCTGCTTATATGTACTATGCGAGCGGCTCGGAAAGTTTAAAACCTTACCTTAGTGGAATATCATATCTTTACATGCATAGTAATTTAGATATTGATGCTCATACTTTATATGAGAGTACACTAAATTCGACAAAAATAACTACTAATCCTGATTTAAGATATGTAGGAGCTGGAGTAATACTTAAAAATACTGGTTTAGATACTTACTTTTATGTAATTGTTTATGAATAGGGAGTGTTTATATGTTTGAATATATGGGAGATAGATTATCAAATGCCATTAAGAATATCAAAGGCATGGGTAGAATAACAGAAGAAAATATTGGAGATGCGATGCGTGAGATACGTATGGCTCTTTTAGAGGCAGATGTTAACTACGAAGTAGTAAAAGAGTTTATAAAAAACGTTAAAGAAAAAGCGTTAGGTTTAGAAGTTGAAAAAACATTAAAGCCAGAAGAATTATTTATTAAATTAGTTAAAGATGAATTAGTTTCACTACTTGGTGGAGATTACGTTGCTTTAGAGACAAGTAAAAATCCAACAATTATTATGATGGTTGGTCTTCAAGGTTCTGGTAAAACAACAACAAGTGGTAAGATTGCTAATTTAGTTCGTAAGAAGAATAAAAAGAATCCTTTACTTGTTGCTTGTGATGTTTATCGTCCAGCAGCAATAGATCAATTATGTGAAATAGGTGCTTCTTTAAATATACCTGTTTTTGAACGTGGTAAAGCAAAACCTTTAGATATCGTGAGTGAGGCTTTAGTGTATGCTAAAGAAAACAAACATGATTTTATAATTATTGATACGGCAGGGCGTTTACATATAGATGAAGAATTGATGGATGAACTTGTTTCTATTGAAGAGACTATAAAACCTCATGAAGTACTGTTAGTAATAGATGCCATGATGGGACAAGATGCTATAAATGTTATAAAAGGATTTAATGATAAACTCGGTCTTACAGGTGCGATATTAACAAAAATGGATGGAAATACTAAGGGTGGAGTTGCCTTATCAGTTAGACATTTAACTAACGTACCTATTAAGTTTATTGGAGATTCGGAAAAATTAGATGGTTTATCGGAGTTTTATCCAGAAAGAATGGCTGAACGTATCTTAGATATGGGAGACATTTTATCTATAGCCGAAAAAGTTGAAGGAATAGTATCAGAAGAAGAAGCAGGTGATTTAGCTAAGAAAATTAAAAGAGGAGACTACACTTTAGAAGATTTTCTTACTAATTTAAAACAAATAAAAAAACTTGGACCTTTAGAAAACATTTTGAAGATGCTTCCAGGTGCGAGAAAGATGGGAGTAGGGGACATAAACATTGATCCAAAAGACATGGCCCACGTTGAAGCGATAATATTATCAATGACTCCATATGAAAGAAACCATCCTGAAGTTTTAAAAAATAGTCGTAAACAAAGAATAAGTAAAGGTAGTGGCAGAAGCGTTGAAGAAATAAACCGTTTACTTAAACAATTTGAACAAATGAAAACAATGATGAAACAGTTTAGTAATGGTAATATGAAAATGCCATTTTAAATAAAATAGTAAGTAGAGTACTTAAATAAAATTATTATTAGTTAAGTACTTTACTTTTTTTATATGTTGATTTATAATGAATGAGTGCATTATGAAGGAGGTATTTAATCATGGACTATAATGTGTTAGATGATTTGAGAGAACTTGATATTTTAATAAAAAAAAGATTATTCTTGATTGGTAAGAGAAATTGTGCTGATAAATCCCCAAGTCCTTTACAAGTTAAAATATTTAGATATCTTTATTTAAATAAGGACAAGGAAGTATCTCAAGCAGATTTAGTTAATGAATTAAGAGTCTCTAAGGTTGCTATTAGTGAAGCTATTTCGAAAATGGTAAATAATGGTAATATAAAAGTTGTTCCTAGCATGACTGATCATCGCAAAAATATTTTATCTTACACTGATCAAGGAATTAAAATAATGAACCAAATGGTTTTGGCGACTAATTTATTAAATAAAGAATTAATTCGGAATATCGATTTAAATGAATTGAATACTTTTATAAGTGTAATGCAACAATTGAAAAAAAATATTAAGGAGGATGATTATGTTTAAAGTATTTAAAAATTTTACGAAAAAAGATTTATTTATAATTTTAATTTGTATTTCTCTTATTGTTTTTCAAGTATTTTTGGATTTAAAGTTACCTGATTATATGAGTGAAATAACGAGACTTATACAAACAGAAGGAAGTAGCTTAGGTAGTATTTTAAAAGAAGGAGCTTATATGCTTGCTTGTGCTTTTGGTAGTTTAGCAACCTCCATATTTGTTGGTTTCTTTGCTAGCAGGTTATCAGCTAATTTTTCTAAAACTTTAAGAAAGGAAATATTTGTTAAGGTAGAGAAATTTAGTATGGCTGAAGTGAAGAATTTTTCAACTAGCAGTTTAATTACGAGAACGACTAATGATGTTACACAGTTAGAGATGCTTATCGCGATGGGCTTACAAATGTTATGTAAAGCTCCAATTATGGTAGTGTGGGCTGTTTTAAAGATTGTTAACAAAAGTATGGAGTGGAGTTTATTAACAGCTGTTTTAGTAGTTGTACTGCTTGCAACTATAGGTTTTCTAATGATTATTGTGCTACCTAGATTTGAACGTGTCCAAAAGTTAATTGATAAAGTGAATGGAGTTACGCGCGAGAATTTAACAGGTATAAGAGTTATTAGAGCATTTAATGCTGAAGAGTTTATTCAAGATAGATTTGAGGGTGTCAATAAAGAACTTACAAGTACACAGTTATTTAATCAAAGGTGTTTTTCGATTCTAAATCCTGTTATGAATATGATTATGCATGCTTTAACATTAGGAATTTATTTTATTGGGGCATATTTGATAATGGAAGCATCTATGTTAGATAAGATAACATTATTTAGTGATATGGTCGTTTTTTCAAGTTATGGTATGCAAGTACTAATGTCATTTTTAATGCTTGCAATGATTTTTATGATGTGGCCACGTGCCCAAGTTTCAGCAAAACGTATTAATGAAGTATTAGAAACAGAAGAGTCTATTAAAGATGGCAAATTTGATGGTAAGACTAAAGAAGTTGGTACTGTTGAATTTAAGAATGTCAGTTTTAAATATCCTGATGCTTCGGAATATTTATTAAAAGATATTTCATTTAAAGTAAAAAAAGGAGAAACGATTGCCTTTATTGGTTCAACGGGTTCTGGTAAATCGACATTAATTAATCTTGTACCAAGATTTTATGATGCAACTGATGGTGAAGTATTAATTGATGGTGTAAATGTTAAAGATTATACGTTAGAAACTTTATATGAAAAGTTAGGTTATGTTTCCCAAAAAGCTTTCATGTTTACAGGTTCTGTTATGGATAATGTTAAATATGGTAAAAGTAAACATAAGAAAACAAGTGAAAAAGTAAAAGAAGCAATTCGTGTTGCTCAAGGGGAAGAGTTTGTTTTAAAAATGGATAAAGGGTATGATTCTCATATTGCTAGAGGTGGTACTAATGTCTCTGGTGGGCAAAAACAAAGACTATCAATTGCTCGTGCAATAGCAAGAGACCCGGAAATATATATTTTTGATGACTCTTTTTCGGCTCTTGATTATAAGACTGATTCTGTTTTGCGTAAAGAATTAAAAAAATATACGAAAGATGCAACTTCAATGATTGTTGCTCAAAGAATTGGTACAATTATGAATGCTGATAAAATAGTTGTTTTAGACAAAGGTAAATGTGTTGGAATTGGAACACATAATGAGCTATTAAAAAAATGTTCTGTTTATAAAGAAATAGCTTTATCGCAACTATCAAAGGAGGAGTTAGAAAATGCCTAGACCAATGAGAAAACCACCAGAGAAATCAAAAAATTTTCTTGGTTCAATAAAAAGAATTATTAAGAGTTTAAACAATTGGCGTTATTTACTTGTTTTTGCTCTTTTACTGGCGTTAGTAAGTTCCATACTGGCGATTATATCTCCAGATATTTTATCAGATTTAGCTGATACAATTACAGATGGTATGGCTCCAAGAGTTGAAAATATAAGCAAAGTAAGTGAAAAAATTACATCATCATTTAACGATGAAGATATGAGTAATAAAATAAAAAATGTAATGAATGATGAAAATATTAGTAAAGAAGATAAAGCAATTTTGATGGAAACTATCTATGACGTAGTTGATATTAAAACAGCATTATTATCTTTACCAGATAATGTCTTAGTGTATTTATTTAGCGACTTTGAATTTGAAGGAGTAACTATTTCTTCTTTAGATCAAGTTAAATTTATAAGAATTGCATCAAATATAGATGATCATAACAACAGTGAAGAGATGCTTAAGATGCTAGATAGCTTACCAAAATCTATTTATGAAGTAGTTGAGCCAAAAATGAATATGAAAAGAATAAAAAATATTGGTTTTGTACTAATAATAATATATTTAGTATCGGCTTTGTTTGGTTTCTTTCAATCATTTATAATGGCGACTGTTTCTAATAATTTTGCTAAATCTTTAAGAAGTAAAATATCAGTTAAGATTAATAAATTACCTCTCAAATATTTTGATTCGCATGAAACAGGAAATGTATTATCAATTGTTACAAATGATGTTGACACTATTGGTATGCAAATGAATCAAAGCTTAGCTACGTTAGTTTCTAGTTTAACTTTATTTATCGGTTCTTTGATTATGATGTTTATAACTAACTATATTATGGCTTTAACAGCTATTATTTCATCTCTTTTTGGCTTTGTTTTTATGTTTATTATACTTGGTAAATCACAGAAGTATTTTAATCAAAGACAAGCGGAACTTGGTAATATGAATGGATTTATTGAAGAGATGTACAGTGGACACAATGTTGTTAAAGTATATAATGGAACAGAAGAATCTATTGAGAAGTTTGATGAGTTAAATGATAAATTATATTGTTATAATCGTAAAAGTGCATTCTTATCTGGTTTGATGCAACCTATTATGGGCTTTGTTGGGAATTTCGGCTATGTTGCTGTATGTATATGTGGAGCATTACTTGTTATGAATGATGCGATTACTTTTGGTGTTATTGTGGCATTTATGATATATATTCGTTTGTTTACTAATCCACTTTCTCAAATAGCACAGGCTTTATCTAATTTACAATCATCAGTTGCTGCGGGTGAAAGGGTATTTGAATTTTTAGATGAAAAAGAGATGCTTAATGAAGATGATAAGAAAAAGAAATTAGTACGTAAAAATGTATTGGGCAACATTGAATTTAAAAATGTTAAATTCGGTTATGAAGATGATAGAATTATTATTAATGATTTTTCTGTTAAAGCTAAAAGTGGTAAAAAGATTGCAATTGTTGGACCAACTGGTGCTGGAAAAACTACAATGGTAAATTTACTTATGAAGTTTTATGAGATTAATGAGGGAGATATAATTATAGATGGTATATCAACAAAAGAGTTAACAAGAGAAAATATTCATGAGTTATTTATAATGGTTTTACAAGATACTTGGTTATTTGAGGGCACAATAAGAGAGAATATTCGTTTTAATAAGAAGAATGTATCTGATGAAGAAATATGGGAAGCTTTAAAAACTGTTGGGGTAGACCATTTTGTTAAAACTCTTCCTGGTGAACTAGATGCAATGGTTTCTGATAATGATCAAATAAGTCAAGGACAAAAGCAACTTTTAACTATAGCACGTGGTATGATTGAAGATGCACCATTTTTGATCTTAGATGAGGCGACAAGTAATGTTGATACAAGAACGGAAGAGTTAGTACAAAAAGCCATGGATAAATTAACAGAGGGACGTACATCATTTATTATTGCTCATAGATTATCAACTATAAAAAATGCTGATATGATTCTTGTTATGAAAGATGGAAATATAATTGAAATGGGTAATCATAAGGAATTAATGAGTAAAAATGGTTTTTATTCGGATCTTTATAATTCTCAGTTTAAAAAGTAAGAATTTTCTTGCTTTTTTTTGTTATTAAGTAAATACTTGTTTCTTAAACACATTGTTGTATAATTTAAATAGGTGGTATTATGAGGTTAAAGTATTTTTTTATTGGTTGTCTTATGACAATAATGCTATTTTTAATTGTTAATATATTCGTAGTTATTAACAATAGCGACACTGTTATAATTAAAAAATATGAAAATTTTCAAGAAAGTATTGATAAAATAGATAAAAAAATTAGTAAAGTTAAAGATAAGGAATGCAAGGCTTCTTTAGTTAAGATGTCTAATAATATAAAAAGAACTAACTTTAATGAAAATATTAGTGTAGATGATTATTATAAAGCTTATTTTTCTGAGGATGAGTTTTTAAATATATATAGTGAAGTAGAAGATAATTGTCATATAATTGAAGATAATTCTCGTTATGTTTTAGCATTATCTTCTTATACATTTCCTAGTTCTATTAAATTAAGATATAATTTAAAGCATGAAATTAGATTTAAAGATAGAAAATCTCGTAACGAGCTTGAAAAAAGTCAGGATGAAGTTGGTAGTTATACTTCAAAAGTCTTGGAGCTTAGAGTTATAAATGAATTGCTAGAAGGTATTAAAGCATGAAAAAACTATTATATTTAGCAGATATATTTAATTTATTTTTTGGAATACTTCTCTATGTTAATACATATATTATTTACGAAGTAAATCTTAATATTTTGCTTTCTTTTATTGGAATAATCATTTTTGAAGTTTCAATGCTAATAAGTTATTTGAATAGGTTTAAGGTAATTTCTTTTATAGATTATTTTATTAATGCAGTTTATTTTATTTTTATAATTAGTTATTTATTCTTTATTTTAATTTATCAAAATAATAATATGGAAGTTCTTAGTTTAGTTTATTATAGTAAGTTTTTATTTATACCGCATTTTCTTTATGCCATTATTGCAAATGGGAGTAACGTGACAAAATAGTTTGTTAGTGCTATAATATTCGCGAAAAAAGGTGATAGTTGTGGTTAAAAAATTAGAAGATGAAGTAATTAATACATATGATAATATTTTATCAGGGCTTAAGCATGTTTATTCTTTAAATCTCAAAGAGAAAAATGTTAAAAATATTTTGGAGTTTAGTGCAGCAAAAGATTACAGGTCAGATTCGGATATAACGGATGCTCATAAGAGATTCATTGGTGAAGTAGTTTTGACAGCTTTAAATGATGATATAGTTGGAATAAAACGTTTTATTTTACTTCCAGATTTTAGTGTTAAGACTTTTGTGCCTAATAGGGAATATTATTATGAAAGTTCATATTCATTGGAAAAAAGTGTCTTAATTGGGAAAAAGTCTGAATTAAATGTAATTATTAATCACCCTGACTTTACTGTGGGCACGAATAAAAATCAACTTGTACTAAGCATTGAAAGAGTAGAATTTTCTTTTGATATGGATTATTTCTTAATAAGTTTCAAAAAGGTTCCATCAGCAATATTTTATGATTATTACACTAGGATAGTTTTACCTTATAAAAAATATAGATTTTTAAGTAATGATGAGTACATGCGTATTAAGAGTTTAGCTATTAGAGATTCTTTAAATATCCTTGGCGATGTTGATGTCGTTATAGATGGAGAATTTTCTTTAAATAGTATTAATTATCCGCTTATTAAGGAATATCTAAAGAGTAAATATAATCTGGACTATCATGACGAATTTAAATCAGTAACGGGAGAAATAGTAAGTATTTGGAATAATCTTGGTGTAGAAAGATATGATAATCGAGCTTTAATGGAAGAACAAGGAAAAATAAAACCATTCCCACTTGCATATCAAAGAAACACTCAAAGAAGACATTAAAAAAGCGACTAATTAGTCGCCTTTTTTTGATTTAATAAACTATTGATATATCTATTATATTGTTCTTCAAGTTTACTGTCTTGGAAATTAGCTCCGTGTTTTTTTCTTAATTCAACCATTGCGTTAACTTCTGTAGTTACATCATCTTCAATTAGTTTTTCTGCTAAAGTTTCTTTTATACTATCGTTTAAATTTTCTAATGAATCTTTTTCTTTCTCATCTAATTTAACAATTAAATGATATCCATAAGTTGTTTTAACTGGTGAATCTGTATACCCACCTTTTTTTAGAGCAAAAGCAGCTTTTTCAAATTCTTCAACCATATCACCTTTATTAAAATAATCTAAATCTTGGAAAGTTACTTCTGAATTATCTTTATATTTTTCGAAAGCTTCAGTAGCACTTGTACCTTTTTTTATATCTTCTTTAATATCATTTAATATTTTTTCAGCTTTTTCTTTAGCTTCAGTATTACTTGCATTATCGGTTCCATTTGGTTTAACTAAAATATGTTCACAGTGGATATCTCCGGTAGCTTCATTTTTATAATAATCACTTACTTGTTTGTCTGTTATTTTGCTTTTAGCATAATCTTTAACAGCAAGGTCAGTTAAGTAAGTAACTTTTTGTTGATCAAGTAAAATGTCAATTGATGAATACCCACGGCTTGCAAGCGCTTCATTCATAGCTTGTTCATCAAATTTACCATTATCATCAACATAGTTAGATTTTAAATAAGTTTCATAATTACTTAAATATTTATCTAAATCTTCTTTTTTGTCTTTGTATTCTTCTAAAAGAATTTTTTCGTCAATTTTAGTCAATAGAACAGATAAAGCATAGTTGTCTTTTACCTCATTCCATATTTCATCAACACTGTACATTGTTCCATCATCAAATTTTACGATAGCTTCCTCTCCATTTGATAATTTTGGAATTTTACCACAACCAGTTAATAAACCAATAGTAATAATCATTAGAATTAATTTCTTTTTCATATTGTCCTCCCTTACATTTAGTAATTATATCATGACTATTAAAAAAATAATAGTAAATCATGCACAAAATACGTAATTTAACCATACAATAAAGTGAGTAATGAAAAGGAGGGAAATAATCGTGAATAAGTGTGGAAATAATGTTTCAAGTGCTGCTTTCATCCTAGTATTATTTATATTATTAATTATTATAGTAGGGGCATTTATCTAATTTATTAGGAGGTGAATTGTCATGAATTGCTGTAAATCCCAATCCTCAAATAATGCTAATTCATATGGGAATTACTTCTTCATAATATTAGTATTATTTATTCTACTTGCAATTATTGTTAGTTCAATATATGCATACTAAGAGGTTAAATACCTCTTTTATTTTGTTTAAATTAGTAAAATAAATGATATAATAGAATTAATAGAGGTGATAATATGAATAAAATTATAAAATATATATTAGCAATATTTATGACATTATTAAGTGTTTATTTAGTTTTTATTATGAATTCTTTAGATGTTTTACCGATGAAATATATGTTAGTATTTGTTTTTATTATTGTTTTATTTAATATAATTGGACATTTGACATTGTTTGTAAAGAATATGTGGAGTAAAATAATAACTTGTATATGCTATAGTGTATTAGTCACTGTATCATTTTTAGGAATTAATTATGGGCTTAATACGTTAGATTTTTTAAATAAAGCTTTTAATAATAATGATGTAGAAGTAACAACATATAATTTAATTGTTTTAAATAATAAAGGTATTGATGATATTAAATCTTTGGAAGATAAAGATGTTGCTATAATGGATAATGATAATAATAGGGATGAAGTATTAAAGGAACTTAAAGGTAAAGTTAAAGTGGTAGAAAAAACATACACAGATATATATGATGTCTATAATGCTTTTTTAAATAGTAAAATTGTTGGTGCTTTTATAGATTCTTCTTTACTTGAGATAATAGATGAAGAACCATCAATGTGTGACTGTGAAGAAGTGCGATTCTTTAAAGATGATTATAAAGTACTTTATACTTATGAAATTGAGAATAAAAAAGAAAAAATTAAAGATAATGTTAAGTTAGAGCCTATGAATATTTATTTATCGGGATCTGATTCACGTAGTAATACTATTCAGAATAAGAGTAGAAGTGATGTTAATATGATATTAACAATTAATCCTGATACAAAAACAGTTTTAATGACTTCTATTCCAAGAGATTATTATGTTTCAGTTAATGGGAAAACAGGTTTAAAAGATAAACTTACGCATGCTGGTATTTATGGAATTGATACATCTAGAAAAACATTAGAAGATTTATTTGATATAGATATACCTTATTCTATTAAGATAAGTATGTCATCAGTTGTAGAAATTGTTGATTTGGTTGGTGGAGTTGATATAAATTCTGATACAGAGTTTAATAGTTATCATTATTCAGGATGGAGAGTTAAAAAGGGAATTAATCATATGGATGGAGCACATGCTCTTGCATATTCAAGAGAAAGATATGCTTATGCATCTGGAGATAGACATCGTATATTAAATCAACAACAAGTATTAGAAGCGGTTTTAAAGAAAATTGTTTCAGATAAAACAATTTTAACTAAGTATGATAAATTACTAGATTCTTTATCTAATATGTATAGAACTGATATACCATCTTCTTTGATAACTGATTTAGTTAAAAGACAAATTGATGATATGTCTGGGTGGAAATTTTTAAGTAATTCGGTAAGCGGGAGTGATGCATCAAGTGCAACTTACACAGCGCCTAATTCAAAAAGGTATGTAATGATACCATATGAACGTGATGTGAGTGGAGCCCATGAAAAAATAGAAGCAGTACTTAAAGGAACAAATTAGTTCCTTTTTTGTATGTTTAAATTAATTTTGCTTAAAATAAAAAAGGGTGATGCGTATGGCAAGAGTATTATTTATTGTAGGTTCAAGAAGAAAGGGAAACTGTTATCATTTAATGAAAAAGTTAAGTGATAGTTTAACTAAAGAACGTATTAGTACAGACACAATTGTTCCAGGAAATCAAAAAATTTATTTATGTACTGGTTGTATGGATTGTGATAAAAATGGAGTATGTGATTTTAATGATGATATGGAAGAAAATATAAAAAGAGTAAGGGAATCAGAAGTCTTAATTTTTATTACTCCAACAAGGTGGAATACTTTGTCGGGTGATTTAAAAATATTTATGGATAGATTAAATCCCCTTTATTCAACTAAAGAATTAAAAGGTAAAAAGATTATTGCAATAGCAGTTGGTTCTAAAAAGCATGATGAGTATTCAACTGATGGAGCATTAACTTCAATAGGTTCATTTATAGAAGGAGCAGAAGCAAAACTTATTTATAAAAATGAATTTGATAGGTGTCTTGATTTTACCGATATATTAAATCAAGAAGAAAAGGTTTACAAAGTAGCTCAGGATATAATTAAAGTTATTAATTAAATATGGTATACTAAATTTGGTGGTAGTATGGCATCGTCTTTAATTCATTTAGCAGTAGCTAAAAAAGTGCTTGAAAGTATTAATGTAGATAATGAAAAACATTATTATCTTGGGGCTATTGCACCAGATATAGCTAAGATGGTTGGGATAGGTAGAAATAGGAGTCACTTTATAAAAGATGGGGAGAATACTGATACTCCTAATGTTATTAGATTTTTAAATAAATATAAAAAATATTTAAATAATTCTTATGAACTTGGCTATTACATACATTTACTTACTGATGTTTTATGGTTTGATGAATTTTTACCTAACTTTGTTAAAGACGGATGTTTAGTCTCTAAGATGGGAGAATTAATTCATTTTGCGGAAGATGAACTTTTAGAAATACTTTATGATGATTATTCTAATTTAAATCCGCAATTAATTGAACATTATAATTTAGATCTTTCTTTATTTTATGAAAAGTTTGATTTTCCTAAAAGTTATATTACAGAAGTTAGTGAAGAATATTTTCAAGATGTTGTTGATAAATTAGGTGCTTATTGTATAAAGGAGTGTAATTCTAATTTTGTTTTGCAATTAGAGAATGTTATACATTTTATTGAATATGCGTGTGTTTATTGTTTAGATGAATTAGAGAAATTGAATTATCAGTATTAAGGGTATACAATAGTTTATTCTTTTTTTGAAGAATAATAATCAATATGTTTCTTAAAACAAGTTTTATACTAGACAAAAAGAACTCTTTTAATTAGTTTTTTTTTGTTTTATAATGGTATTAGTGATTTTTATGAAAAAATTAAGTGAAAAATTAATTAAAGACATATCTTTAAAAAAAGGTGAATCCAAATGGATGTTAGATTTTCGTCTTAAATCTTATGAAACTTTTAAAAGATTAGATAATCCTAAGTTTGGTCCTAAATTAGATATAGATTTTGGTTCAATAAATTATTATAAAAAAGTTGGTAATAATGAAACCGAATGGAAAAATGTTTCTTGTGATATTCGCAATAAATTTAAAGCTTTAGGAGTAATAGATGCAGAAGATAAACATTTAAGTGGTGTCACCAATCAATATGAAAGTGAAGTTATTTATCACAAAGGCAAAGAGGAGTTAGAAGATAAAGGCGTTATATTTTTATCTAGTGATGATGCTTTTAAAAAATATCCCGATTTATTTAAGGAATATTTTAATAATTTAGTTAAATATGATGAGAATAAATATACAGCACTTAATGGGGCATTATGGAGTGGTGGTTCGTTTATTTATATTCCTCCTCATACAAAACTTGATAGACCTTTGCAAAGTTATTTTAGAATTGATTCTATTGCTTTAGGTCAGTTTGAAAGAACCATTATTATTGTTGATGAAGGTGCAGAACTTTCTTATATCGAAGGATGTACAGCGGAAAGTCATTCAGCTAATTCACTTCATGCTGGTGTTGTTGAAATATATGTAAAAAAGCATGCTAAGTGTAAGTATTCAACTATTCAAAATTGGAGTGGAGATGTTTATAACTTAGTTACTAAAAGAGCGGTAGTCGAAGAGTCCGGTTTAATGGAATGGGTTGATGGTAATGTTGGATCTAAAGTTACTATGAAATATCCATCATGTATACTAAAGGGAGATTACGCAGTAGGTAATTCAATTTCTATTGCTTATGCTAAACATTCACAAGTTTTAGATGTTGGTGCTAAAATGATTCATATTGGAGCACATACAAAAAGTAATATAGTTTCTAAGTCGATTGTATCAGATGGTGGTATAGCAAATTATCGAGGTACTACAAAGATTTGCGAAAGTGCTAAAAACTCTGAAGCGAAAATTAAATGTGATACGATTATGTTAGATGATAAATCCTTAAGTGATACGATACCAAATAATATAGTTTTTAATGATTCAAGCATTTTAGAACATGAAGCGACTGTGTCGAAAATTAGCGAAGATAAGTTATTTTACTTAATGAGTAAAGGGCTAGATGAAGTACATGCTAAGGAGTTACTTGTTATGGGATTCATTGATGACTTTAAAAAAGAACTACCAATGGAGTATGCTGTTGAATTGAATAGACTTCTTAAAGAAATCTAAAATTTATAAAAAAAATTTTTTAAATATACAGATAATTTATATTTGTATATTTTTTTTATGAGATATTAAATATTTGTTAGTTTTTATATTAATTATGTTTAAAATTATTTAATATTTGTATTTTGTTAAAGAAAGAGTAAGTGTGTTAAGGTGATTGTGAAAGGAGGAAATACATGCATAACTTAGTCTATTTAATTGGAAGATTATGTGAAGACCCAGACATCAAACAATATGAAGATGGAAAAAGCATGCTAACAATTAATTTAGCAGTACAAAGAAGTTATAAAAATGAAAACGGAATTTATGAAACTGATTTCATAAGATGTATTTTATGGAATGGAATTGCTGCTCATACAAGTGAATATTGTAAAAAAGGCGATTTAGTTGGCGTAAAAGGAAGAATTCAAACAAGAAGTTATGAAGATAAAGAAACAAATGATAAAAAGTATATTACTGAAGTAATTGTTGATAAAGTATCTTTTTTAGCAAGTAAAAAAGATACAGAAGAAAAATTTGAAGATTCAGAGTAGAAGATTTCCCCAAAAACTATTTTATTATTTTCTCACTAAATAAGAGATTATTCTCTTATTTTTTCATTATTTTTATGTTTTTATGATATAATTATATTGGTGATAATATGGAAATCTTAAAAGCTATATTTTTTGGAATTATTGAAGGAATTACAGAATGGTTGCCTGTATCTTCAACAGGACATATGATTTTACTTGATGAGTTTATTCATTTAGATGTTACTAGTGAATTTTATAAACTATTTGAAGTAGTAATACAGCTTGGAGCAATACTTGCAGTGGTAATAATGTACTTTAAAACTATATTTCCTTTTGGTTTTGGTAAATCGAAACAAGATACAAAAGATACGTTTAATTTATGGGGAAAAATAATTGTTGCTTGTTTGCCAGCTGCCGTTATTGGCATTCTTTTTGATGATTGGTTAGATGCTCATCTTTATACTCCTTTAGTAGTTGCTTTAATGTTAATAATTTATGGTATTATCTTTATTGTGATTGAAACAATTGGTCTTGGGAAAAACACAACTGATGATATAAATAAGATTACTTATAAGCAAGCGTTGGGTGTTGGTGCTTTTCAATTACTTTCCCTTATTCCTGGAACAAGTAGAAGTGGTGCAACTATTATAGGTGGTTTAATACTTGGTTTAAAAAGGAGCGTTGCTGCTGAATTTACTTTCTTTTTAGCAATACCAGTTATGGCTGGCGCTTCCTTACTAAAACTATTAAAATATATAATGGATGTGGGATTTGTCTTTAAAGCTTCTGAATTAGTTATATTAGGTGTTGGTTCATTAGTTGCTTTTATAATAAGTGTTTTAGTTATTAAATTCTTAATTTCATATATTAGAAAGCATGATTTTAAAGTATTTGGTTATTATAGAATTATTTTAGGTATTTTGGTTATACTTTATTTTATGATGATAAAGTAGGTGCTTATGGAAAAGTATAGATTTAAAAGTACAGTTTATTTAGTTTTTTTACTTGTTAGTTTATTTGTTAACGGGCTCCTTTTATATATGTTAATTGTTGATAATCCTGTTAAAGAAAAAGAAGAAGAAAAAGAAGGTCCAAATATAAGCGAACTTGAGAGAAAAGCAAATGATATTTATAGAGAATCTTACAATATTATTAATCGAGAAAATAGTGATTTTTATATGTTATCAGATTATAAAAATAAATTGGAACTTTCTAATGTTTGTTATACAGTTGATTTAAATAGTCTAAGTGGAGTTTTTACTGATCGCTTACTAAAAGTTTTATCAAATGATTTGCTTCTTGATAATAATATCTTTTATGATTGTGATGAGACTATGCATAGAAAGTTATTTACAAGTTTGTTTGGTGTAACTGATCAGGGTTTAAGCGAATTAAAATATGTAACTAGTAATGAAGATACCTTGGTATTAAGGAGAAAACTTGAGGGTAATGATTTTATAAAAGGTGATGATTACTATTTATATATAATATTAAAATTGGAGAATGGAAAATATTTGATAGATAGTTTTGAGTAATGTCTAAAGCATTACTTTTTTTATGCAAAAATATGCAAAAAATATACTTGACAAGACGATTAGGACTTGCTAAAAAAAAAAAAATGCTATAATCAAAGTAGATAAGCCCGCTTAAAAACAGGACTTTAAAATAGATGTATTGAGATAAAATATAAGATTTGTTATAATATAACTGATGCTAGCAACAAACGTGTAAGTTGTGCTAAATAAAGAGATAAAACATATTATTTTATAAGACAAATATAT
>CAJUMA010000012.1 GCA_910587065.1 uncultured Bacilli bacterium
TACAATAACAGGAAGTATACCAAGTAAAGGGGCAGCAACCTATACCCCTGGAACAGTAAATCAAACAATAGCATCAGGTCAATACTTAAGTGGTGCTCAAACCATAAAAGGAGATGCAAATCTTATAGCTGGAAACATAGCCAAAGGAAAGAGTATATTTGGAGTAAGTGGGTCTTATACAAGTGATGCCAATGCCGTAGCTGGAAACATCTTAAGTGGAAAGACAGCTTACATTAATGGAAGCAAGATAACGGGAACAATACCAACACTTGCAACGACTGCTTCTGCAAGTACAGGAACAAAACATGCTAATGCAACGGGAATAGTATCGGGAGCACACAGTACAAATGATACAATAAATTATTTATATTTAGGAATACCAAAGAATACATATACAGGAGATAATGCATGGATAAGAACCCCAATGAGTGAAGTAGTAAAACAATTACCAAATAAGACAGCAACAACATATACACCAGGGGTGTCTAATCAGACTATTGCATCAGGACAGTATTTAAGTGGAGCACAAACAATAAAAGGAGATGCAAACCTTATAGCATCAAACATAGCTAAAGGAAAGAGTATATTTGGAGTAAGTGGGTCTTATACAAGTGATGCAACCGCCACTGCTGCTGATATAAAATCAGGTAAAACAGCCTACGTAAATGGGATTAAAATAACGGGTTCTTCAAATTCGTTATCATTGGGAGACACGATAACTTCTTCTCTCGCTTCAAAAAAAACAACTGCGGAACTGGTTGTTCCTATCGGAGTAACAAAAGGATTTTTGATAGTAAATGCTATTACAACAATGCGCAAGACTGTTTCATCTGAAATTAGCGGATCAGGTGTAGTTACTCAAAAAAGTACAGATGCAGGGACTATCAGTAGGGGGGATCAAAATGCATATGTTAATACTAAAATATATGAAGCTGAACTTGCTCCTGGCGGAACAGTAACTGCAAATGTTTTAAATTATTATTCATCGACATATGTTGGAGTATCAATTATATTACTTGCTTAATTAAATGCACATATTATAAAAATTCTCATAAAATACTATATGAAAAGGATAAGATTAGAAGATTATAAAGGTGATGGGGTATATATAGATTTAGACACTCAATACATACCTTATCAGAAATTAATATTTGATACGGAAAAGTATTTAAATAAATATACAAAATACTACTTCCATTGCAAACATGGAGTTAAAAGTAAAGAAGTTGTTATGAGTTTAGATGAAAAGGGGTATAATGCTACTCAAATAATCTAAACTCTTTTAAATATATAAAAAAAGGTTTATAATATTAGTGTGATTAACATGAAAATAATATTAATAGGAAGTATAGTAGAAATAATAGAGCATTTGGATACGTATTCAGAAATGCTTCTAAACAATTTAGGAATATGGGGAGTAGTGCTTAGTTGTTTACTTATAACTGTTGAGTCAATTATTCCTGTTTTACCATTATGTGTATTCGTTACTTTCAATTTTTTCACTTTTGGTAATATTCTCGGTTTTTTCGTAAGCTGGGCATTTACTGTTCTTGGTTGTATGTTATCCTTTTTACTCTTTAGAACAAAAATCAAAGGCTGGTTTGAAAAAAAACTTATAAATAAAAAAACGGGAAAAGAAATAAAAAAGCTAATGAATTTTATTGACAAGATAAGTTTGTCAGGGCTTGCAACATTAGTCGCTATACCTTTTACACCTGCATTTGCTGTAAATATTGCAGCTGGACTATCAAATCTTTCTAAAAAGAAATTTTTGACAGGTATATTAATCGGAAAAACTTTTATGGTTTATTTTTGGGGCTATATTGGAACGACATTACTTGAAAGTCTTACTCATCCGATATACTTAGCAAAAATACTTATAATGGTTTCTCTTGCTTACATAATAAGCAAAATTGTTAACAAACATTTTGATTTAGATTAGGAGTAGTTTATGGAATTAAATATTGTTATTATTGCACTTATTATTGTATTAATTATTTTAGCAATAATAAATTTAACTAAAAATAATAAACCAGATAATACAGAAATGATTAAAGAACTAGGTGATTTAAAAAACAGTACAACAAAAGATTTATCTGAATTTAAATATGATTTGTCAAAAGAAATGCTTAAGGACTTTTCTGAATTAAACGAAAAAATTGAATACCGTTTAAATCAAATAAATGACAAAGTTAATGAGCGCCTTGAACAGAATTTTGAAAAGACTAATAAAACATTCAACTCTGTTTTGGAACGACTTACAAAAATAGATGAGGCTCAAAAGAATATAGATGACTTATCTAAAGATATTATTAGTCTTCAAAGTGTTTTAACGGACAAGAAAACAAGAGGAACTTTTGGTGAAGTTAATTTAAACTATATTTTAACGAGTATTTTTGGTGAAAAAAAAGTAGTTTATGATATTCAACATAAGTTAACAAATGATTGCATATGTGATGCATGTATTTTTGCCCCCGAACCACTTGGTACTATCTGTATTGATTCTAAATTCCCTTTAGAAAATTATGAAAGAATGACAAATAAAAATTTAGATAAAACATCCCGCGAAATAGCTTTTAAAGCTTTTAAAAATGATGTAAAAAAACATATTGACGCTATTGAATCAAAATATATTATTGATGGTGTTACAGCAGATGAAGCAATCATGTTCTTGCCAGCAGAAGCCGTATTTGCAGAACTTAATGCTTATCATCCTGAATTATTAAAGTATGCCTATGAAAAAAAAGTGTGGATATGTAGTCCCACGACTCTTATGTCAACCCTTTCAACAATCAGCATGATACTTAAAAATATTGAAAGAGATAAATATACTAAAGTTATTCATGAAGAATTAAATAAACTTGGTATTGAATTTAAAAGATATAAAGAAAGATGGGACAAACTATCTAAAAGCATAGATTCTGTTTCCACAGAAGTTAAAGATATTCATACAACTACAGATAAAATTTCTAAGAAATTTGAATCAATAAATTCAGTTAATATAGATATACTTGAAGATAAAGAGGTTTAGTTCCTCTTTTTTTGACATTAGTAAATATATTTGTTAGTATATATAGACAAATTAAAGGGGTTAAATATGGAATATATTTCTAAAAAAGATATTAATTTGAATGAGGCAATAAGACTATCTGAAAAAACATTTGAAAGTACTATTTATGTGTCCGATAGCAAAGTTTATAAAATGTACAAAAAGCTAAAGTTTTACAGAAGAATGGTGTATTTATGCCAAAAAGAACCAAAAGCACTTCTTCTGTCTAAAAGTAGTTCTTCTCAAATAGTTAAGTCTGATGCAATTATTTTAGGAAAAAGAGTTATTGAGGGAATAAGAATGGATTATATTGAGAATTCAAGGACTCTTTATGAATTTTCGCGTGTATATAATGACTTAGCTAAGTATCTAATAGTTGGAAATAATGCATCTAAAGGTTTGAAAGAAATTCATAAAGATCCCTTGGATATTGTTGTAAGTGATTTAAATTTTTTTAATATCTTGTTTGATGAAGAATTAAATACGTATTATGTAGATTCAGATAGCTATGAAGTTTCTGGTTATCCAGCGACATCAGATTCTAAACAATTTATTCAATATTGTGATGAAAGAGGCCTAAGAGAAAATACTTCACAAAAGTCTGATCGTTTTTTATTTATGTTTGAATTTTTAAGTAATATTTTTGGCACTAATATACAAAGTGTCCCAACTTATAGATATGATAAATTAGCGGAACAAGTAGCATCATTAAAAAACATGCGTGTATACTTTAAAAAAATTAAGAAAAGCGAAAAGATACCAAACGTACCACATGTATGTGATTTAATTGACAAAAGCGACTTTTCTAAACAAATTGAGTATAGATTGCCAATTATTAACTGTAAGACTACACCAGCATTAAAAGAATTGACTAGATAATGTAAATGAATTAAAATAAAAACAAGGAGGCACTTTTATGGTAATAAACAATTATGGTAATAAAAAAGATGAAGAATATTATAAAAAACTTCCATATTCACAGGCAAAAAAACTAAAAGAAAAAGAAAGATACAAAAAAATGCGTGCAGATGTTAGTCGTGCTGGAAGAACTGATGCTGAAAAAGAAAGAGAAAGAGTTCTTTTAAGTAATCCAACTTCAAGAACATCATATGTTTTTACAAACCCTCAAACAGGAGCAAGTGAAAAGTTCAACGGTGTAGAGTATACGGAATTCAATGCTTGGCCTAGTCAAAGAATTATTCATGGAATAATAACTATTTCTGAATTTGATAAAGATGGAGTAAAAACAGGTGAAAAAAGTGATGATATATTCATGTATCAACCACGTTTTGAAGGCCGCAACAGATTTGTCTTAGGTCCTATTTACAAAAGTGATGGGAGATTAAACAACAATGCTGCTTATGCTTTTAAAAATCCACAAAATGGACAAATTTATGTTGGAAGTATTCCTAAAAGGGAGATTATATCAAATCGTCAATTTGATTTTGATCAAACAAATAGTGCAAATTTTGAAGCAGCTTGCACAAATATTGAAGTAAGCAATCCAAATATCAAAAAAATTGTGTCAATTAAATATGATACTGATGCTGAAGGATATATTAAATCTCTAGATTTAAATAATATAAATGACTTAAATAGATTAAAAGATTACTATCAAAAATATCCAACAGCAGCTCTTGCAGATGATATGATTGATAATTATATCCATAGAATAGAAGCTGAATTAGAAAAGTTTGAACGTATGACAGAAAGAATGGAAGAAGCTGTATCTCGAGTTGGTTTAGCTAATAGATATCAAGCAAATGTTGCTGCTTCATCAACACCACAAGAAAATACTGCTACAAATAGCTCTCTTGCGGAGGAAAATGCAAGGCTTATCAACAATATGCTTTTATATGGCATCAGACCAAGTTATGCATCTCCTGTAGATGATGGATATGGAGGATTAGAAATTGGTAGAGGAGCACCAACACCACCACATCCTGGAGGCAGAGGAAGATAAAAGACTATTAGGTCTTTTTTTCTTGACAAATTCACAAAAAATTCATATTAATAACGTTCTTCATATGATATAATTATAATTAGTAAGGTGATAATATGGAATTCATTGAGTTAAAAAATGTATTTAAAGTGTACGAAAATGGTGTAACAGCATTAGCTGATGCAAATTTAACCATTGAAAAAGGTGAGTTTGTCTTTATTATCGGGCAATCTGGTTCTGGTAAATCCACATTAACAAAGCTTTTATATCGTGAAGAAAAACCAAATAAGGGTTCTGTTTATGTAGGTGGAATTAACGTCTGTAAATTAAAAAATGGTAATGTTTACAAATTAAGAAGAAAAATAGGAGTGGTATTTCAAGACTTTAAACTTTTACCAAAGTTAACAGTTTATGAAAACATTGCGTATCCTCTTGAGAGTTATGGAATGAATCCAAAGGAAATACGGGAAAAAGTTCTTATGGCTACCGAAAGAGTTGGTTTAAAAGAAAAATTAAGAAGTTTTCCCAATCAGTTATCTGGTGGTGAACAGCAAAGAGTGTGTATAGCACGTGCAATTGTAAATGAACCAAAATTAATCATCTGCGATGAACCTACCGGAGATTTGGATCCAAAAATAAGTCAAGAAATAATGGAAGTTATTTCAAAAATAAATGAAGAGTTAGGGTCAACAATAATTATGGCAACGCATGATAAAGAAATAGTAAATAAAATGAAAAAACGTGTTATTTGCATTCATAACGGGGTCATAGTTTCTGATAAGAAGAAAGGAAGTTACGTGGAAAATGAAGATAATTAGAATTCTTAATATAAGCTTCAAAGATGCTTTTAAAAGTGTTTTTCGTAATTTTTCTTTAAGTATGGCTTCTGTTTCCTGTACAGCAATAACCCTTATACTAGTATCTCTTGCCTTACTTGTAACTTACAATGTTAACTCTATAACGAAAGATATAGAAGATGTTCTAACAATTGTTGCCTTCATTGACAATAAAGCAACTGATGCCGATGTTGAATCGTTAAAAAATGAAATAGATGTCTTAAGTAATGTCGAAACAAATGTTTATAATTCTAAAGATAGTATAAAAGAAGAGTTAAGTAAGGATGAAGATCTAAAACAAATCCTCGAAACATTAGATGAAAATCCCGTTCAATCAACATTTGTTATAAATGTAAAAGACGTTAGAAAAATTGATGAGACAGCAAAAAAGATTAAAGAAATTGATAAAGTAGTTTCTGTTAAATATGGAGAGTCATTAGTAAATAAACTAGTTTCAACCTTTGATGTCATTAGAAATGCTTGTATAGTTGCTGTAGGAGCACTCATCTTAGTAACAGCTTTCTTGATAGGTAACACAATAAAAATAACTATATTCTCAAGACGAAATGAAATTGGTATTATGCGACTTGTTGGTACTAGTAATATGGTAATTAAGTTGCCTTTCCTAATAGAGGGTGCTGTTTTAGGAGTAATTGGTAGTATTATCCCCATACTTCTAACAATATATGGATACTCCTTCCTTTATGATTTTGTTGGAGGTAAATTATTTACTGATCTCATCGTTTTAGTAAAACCAAGTGTTTTAATTTATAAAGTTAGTTGTGTAATTATAATTGTTGGTGTAGTAGTTGGTATGTTTGGTTCTCTAAGAGCAGTAAGGAAGTATTTAAAAGTATGATGAAGAGTATAGTTAAAATTTGTAATATATTAGTCCTTTCTTTTCTAATTTTACTTCCATCATATAATGTACTAGCAGCTTATAAAGTTGATGAAAATAAAACATTAGCCCAACTTCGAAAAGATTTAGCAAGTTATAAAGCATCAAAAGCGGCGGCTGATAAAAAACAAAGTCTGACAAAGTCAGAAATAAATGCAGCCAAAAATAGTGCTGCTAGTAAACAAAATGAAATAGAAACCAATCAAAAGAAAGTTACAGATGCAACAAATGAAATAGAAACTTTAGAAAAAGAAATTTCTGCTGGTAAAGAAGAACTAGATAAATTAGTTAAAAATTATCAAATAGCAAGTGGTGATAATTTATATCTTAAATATATTTTTGAAGCCGAAAGTTATGAAGATTTGATATATCGTTATGCGGTTATGGAACAAATCATGAACTTCCAAGAGGATAAAATTACTTCATGGAAAGATAAAATAGAAAGAAATGAACAGTTAAAAGTCGATTTAGCAGCTAGAGAGATTCAATTAAATGACCAAATAGAATCTTTATCAAAGGATATTGACAAGTTAAATGATGCTTTAATAGGATACTCTAATGAAGGAACTACCGCTCAGCAGGCAATTGATTCGACACAACAATTCATTAAATTTCTTGAAGAAAATGATTGTAAAGAAAATCAAAATTTAACACAATGTATCACGGAAGGTGACACACGTTTCATACGACCTCTTAAAAAAGGTGTTATAACTTCTGTTTGGGGATATAGAAGACATCCAGTTACTGGAAAACCAAATACTTTCCATAATGGAATAGATATTGGGGGGAACTCTGTTGGAACGCCAATTTATCCTGCTGCTAATGGAACAGTGGGAAAAATAATCTATAAATCACCTTGCGGTGGAAATCAAGTTTATATTTACCACAACATAAAAGGAAAAAGATATACAACTTCCTATTTACATTTGAATACTATTAATGTTAAGTTAGGACAAGTAGTTAAGAGTACATCTGTAATAGGTACAGTAGGTGGACAAAAAGGAACAGGCGATGGTTGTACAACTGGAGCACACTTACACTTCGGTATGGGAACAGGTTGGTTCGGAGCTGATTATGTTAGTAATTCTACATGGCAAGCACGATCAGTTAATCCAGTTTCTGTAATATCATTCCCAGCAAAAGGGAAATATTTTAACTCACGTATTCCTACTTAGAAACAAGTATTTAAACGCACAATTTAGGAGGCATTTTATGAAAGAAAGACTTATTAGTGGTATAATCATTATTTCTGTTGTTACATTAGTACTTTATTTAGGCGGAATAGTTTTTGATATTGGCGTATCTTTGTTAGCCCTAGGAGCTTTTTATGAATTAATGAATGCCAAAAGAGAAATAAAGATTCCTAGCCTTATGAAAGTTATTAGTCTTTTGTGTATGTATCTATTAATGTTTGTAAATGTTGATGGGCACTCATACATGTTTGGTTTAAATTTTGAAACACTATCGTTAGTATTTTTACTTATTCTTGCACCAACGGTGTTTTTAACTAAATATAACTACCATGTGAATGATGCGTTCTACTTAGCAGCAACGACAATCTTTTTAGGAACTGTATTTAATTTGTTTTTAACCGTATATCATGAATCATTGTTATTATTTATTTTCATAATCGTGTTATCTTTTTCAACAGATACGCTAGCATATTGTGGTGGCAAGTTAATCGGACGTCATACATTTACAAAAATATCACCCAATAAAACTATTGAAGGGTGCGTAATTGGTTCTCTTTTAGGAACTATTATATCAACAACTTATTATTCGACATTTATTTCATATAATCCGAGTAATATTGTAGTTGTTGTGATATGTATATTGGTTTTAACAATTATTAATCAAATTGGTGATTTATTCTTCAGTTTAATAAAACGAGAAAATAAAATTAAAGATTTTTCAAATTTAATTCCTGGACACGGAGGTATATTAGATAGAATAGATAGTATTATCTTTGTTTTAATTGCCTTAATGTTTTTGATTAGATTTATGTAGAGGAGGGTTTGTATGACAAAATCAAAAAAAGAGGAAAAAGCATTAACTAAAAATAAAGAGGTAAAAAAAGAAAGAAAAGAAGTAGTAGAAACAGAAAAAAAGGAACAATCACCAATTGTAAGTATAATTGAATTAATTGCAATAATTATTGCTGTAATCGCTATACTTGTATTTTTTCCCAATACAGTAATATGGAATATAGTAGTTCTTTTACTAATTCTTACTTTACTTATCTTTGTTCATGAGTTTGGACATTTTATAACTGCTAAACTATGTGGTGTACATGTTTATGAATTTGCTTTAGGAATGGGACCCAAAGTACTTGGCTTTAAAAGAAAAAATGATCCAACTGAGTACACTTTAAGAGCCTTACCAATTGGCGGTTTTTGTCAAATGGCAGGAGAAGAATTAGAAGATGATTCTAATTTAGCAAAAGATAAATTTATGTGTAACAAACCTAAGCTTCAGAGAGTAATTATTCTTGTGGCAGGAGTTACTATGAATTTTATAACTGCAATTCTTCTTTTGTTTGCTATAGGTATGATTTGGGGGTCAACAGAACAAAGAAGTTATATTGGGAGTGTTGAAGAAAATTCTCCTGCAGCAAAAGCTGGAATTAAAACAGGTGATAAAGTTGTAGGATGTAATGGATATTCCGTTAATACTTGGGATAAATTAACTGTTATAACGACAATGAAAAATAAAAATGACTATATTGAATATGAAATAGAGCATAAAGATGGAACTAAAGAAACTTATAAGTTAATACCAGATGAGTATATTTCTTATGAAGATAAGAATATTCAAATTACTGAGGAAAATACTAAAGAGAAAATCTTAGAAGAAAATGGTTGGAAAGAAAAAGATGTAACAATTGGTAAAAAAATAGGAATAGCAGCTCCATCAGAAAAATTAACGGGTTTTGTAGCATCAATAAAATACGCCTTTAGAAAGTTTTCTAATATAGTAGTAATGATGTTAATGATTGTTTGGGCATTAATCACTGGTAAAATTGGTTTAGGTGCTCTCTCTGGCCCAGTTGGAATGTATGCAGTAGTAGGTCAAGTTGCAAAATTTGGTATGGCTAATATTATATATTTAGCTGCATATCTTTCAGTGAACTTAGGAGTTTTAAATATATTGCCATTCCCAGCATTTGATGGTGGAAGAGTATTGTTTGTTGGAATAGAAGCAATTACAAGAAAGAAAGTGGATCCAAAAGTAGAAGCCGCTTTCCAT
This sequence comes from uncultured Bacilli bacterium, assembly GCA_910587065.1. Taxonomy (GTDB): domain Bacteria; phylum Bacillota_I; class Bacilli_A; order RF39; family UBA660; genus CAG-582. The sequence continues at coordinate 9,972 of CAJUMA010000012.1, forward strand.
TCAATTGGCTTTATACTATTAATGATTTTAATGCTAGTTATAACTCTAAAAGATATTGTAAGTATTTTTTAAAACATCAAGTTGATGTTTTTTTTTGGGGTAAATTTATCTTGCTAATAAAATAATTAAAAGATATAATAAACACCAATACGGGAGGTATGGTAATGAAAAGAATTGAAAATGCAAAAATTGCTAGCAATGTAAAAATAAGTGTTGCTAACATTTATTGTATGACTGTAGTTAATGTTGAAGATGAGATTAAGCCTGGACAATTTGTTAATGTATCGGTTCCTGGAGTATTGCTTCCAAGACCAATATCAGTAACTGATTATAAAGGTAATCAATTATCATTAATTTATCGTGTTGTAGGTGAGGGAACCGAAAATATGACACGCTTAGAAAAAGGGGAAACAATTACATTGCTTACAGGTTTAGGTAACGGCTTTGATTTAGATGTTGAAACCAAAAGGCCTTTAGTGATTGGTGGTGGCTTAGGTGCAGCTCCTTTATTTTATTTAACAAAGGAATTAAAGAAACGTTGTTTAAAACCAAAAGTATTATTAGGGTTTAAAAATGATGAAGAATCATTTTATCGCGGACAGTTTAGAAGAATTACGGATGATTTAGATATAGCTTATGTTGTAGAAGGAAAGCTAGTAACTGATTTACTTCAAGATTTAAGTGATGAAGAATATGACTACTTTTATGCTTGTGGACCAAAACCAATGCTTGAATCTGTAAACAACATAGCGGTGACTCAAGGCGAATTTAGTTTAGAATCAAGAATGGCTTGTGGAATTGGAATGTGTAAGTGTTGTAGTGTGGAAACAAATGATGGCATGAAGACCTTATGTAAAGATGGACCAGTACTTAAGAAAGGCATAATAAGGTGGTAATATGGGAACAAATGATATAGATACAAGTGTAATTCTAAGTGGATGGGAACTCGATAATCCAATTATTCCTGCAAGTGGTTGTTTTGGCTATGGTATGGATGTTGGGGCGTTTTATGATATTAATAAACTTGGAAGTTTTTCTTTTAAAGGAACAACAAAAGAACCACAAAAAGGTAATCTTCTTCCAAGAGTAGCAGAATATAACTCTGGTATGATAAATTCAGTTGGACTTGAAAATCCAGGAATTCATAAGGTGGTAGATGAAATACTTCCCGAGCTTTCTAAAATATATCATAAAAAAGTTATAGCTAATATTTGTGGAAAGACTATAGAAGATTATGTTTATAACTGTGCTTTAATAGATAAGTGCGAAAATGTTGGTATTATTGAAGTAAACGTAAGTTGCCCAAATGTTAAAGAAGGAGCAATGATGTTTGGAGTTTCTCCCCATGCCGTATACGAATTAACGAGAGAAATAAAAGCCGTTACAACAAAGCCAGTATATATTAAGTTAACACCTAATGTTACAAATATAGTAGAAATAGCTGTTGCTTGTTGCCGTGGCGGAGCTGATGGGCTCGTCTTAATAAATACATTACAAGGTATGAGAATTGATTTAAAAACAAGAAAACCTGTTTTAAACAATATTATGGGAGGATGTTCAGGTCCTGCAATATTTCCTGTTGCTGAAAGAATGGTTTATCAAGTTTATAATAATGTTGATGTGCCAATCATTGGAGTTGGCGGAATCGATTCAGCTGAAAAAGTTATTGAAATGATGTTGGCAGGAGCAACTGCTGTTGAAATAGGCACAGCAAACTTAGTTAATCCTAGTGTTTGTTCAGAGATAATTGATGAATTACCTAAAGTTATGGAAAAAAATAAAATCAAATCACTAAAACAAATTACAGGAGGGGCTCATTAATAGGTAAAAATGTTATTATCGCATGTGATTTTAGTACAAAAGAAAAACTAATTAGTTTTTTAAACGAAATGGAAGGAGCAGATCCAAACTTTTATTGTAAGGTTGGGATGGAACTATTTAATTCAGGCGCTTTTTATGGATTTAATCCTGTAAAAATAATTAAAGCAAGAGGTCATAAAGTATTTTTGGATTTAATAAAGAAAAACTTGAAGAGTTAGAGGATGATCATAGTTACTGTTACTCCAGGAATTCGTTTTGCTGAATCTAAAGCAGATGATCAAACACGAGTTGCAACACCAGCAGTCGCCAATATTATGGGTTCAGACTATATAGTTGTAGGAAGACCAATTACAGAAGCAGAAAATAGTATTGAAGCTTATAATAGATGCAAGAAAGATTTTACTGAACCAGTAACTGATGAAGAAGAAATAGCGAAAGCAAAAGAATTCATTAATGATTTAAAAAAGAGAGTAAAATCATCTAATGATGAAATTCATACTTCACCAAATCCAGTAGAAAAAAGCCTTGCTCGAACTCAAAATAACAAAAACTAGTGTAAATCCCACAGCGATGTGGGTTTTTAAGTTATTAGAAGTAATAAGTTTAGACTTAAAATAATAATATTAGTAAAAAGGACAATTTGAATTGTTTATTTTGGGTAAACCTCAAAAAATAATATTGTTATCTACTATATTTTATGATAGAATTAATTAAGGAATAGAGGCGGTTGAGATGAGAACTTTTGAAATCTTCATCGAAAGTGAAGCATTTTTCCCTGTTTTAATCTTACTACTAGTTTTGCTAGTATGTGTCTTTATGTGGATTATTATGTCTAATAAAAATGAAAATCAAAAAAGAAGAGACAAAAAGAAAATAAAAATAGATGAAAATGCGGAAATTAAAATCGTATCTGATGGCAATGAAGAAGTCAGAGTAAAAAAAGAAAAAAGAGAAGAAATAAAAGAAGAACCTGAACGTACAGAGATTGCAATTGTTGAGGAAGTAAAAAATACAGACTTGGGATTTAATTATGAAGAATTAGAAAAAACAGAAACAGTATACGATATAGATATCCCTGATTTTAGCGGAGACAAGTTTTCATCACTTAAAAGCGACGAAACAGATGAAACAATAGATTATAAAAATATTGATTATGGGGATCTTTCAGTTCCTCCCGTACCAGATATTTTTAAAGATGAAAACATTAACGCCAATGAAGAAGAAAGTATTCTTAGTGAACATAGTTATGATAAAGCAGAAAGCAGTGATATAAGTGCTGAAGTGGAATCTGATAAAGTATCACAAGCATTTAACTCAGTTCCAAACAGTGACACTTCTATTCACGAAGATTTTAAGTTTGAACCACCTAAGGAGTATGTTGGAGAAAAAACAGAAATATTTGATTTCCCTGATTTTAATCAAGATGATATTTTCTCAAGCGGAAATATTGAAAATGAAATAATATCAGCAGCTGAGGATTATATAAAAAATATTATGAGTAAATAAAAAAGGATGAGGCATTTGGGAAAAATAGTAGAATTTGAAAAAGTATATCTTGAATATCCTGATGAATTAGTTCAAGAGCAAGCAGAAGATGAAGAACAAGAAAAAAAAGAATTTTCAAAAGCAGAAGAAGGATACCAAGATATGGTTTTGAGTCGCACGCAAAAGTATAGTCTTGAAGAACTTCAAAAGAAACTTGAAGAAACTCAATCTTTACATTTATAAGACACATTAAGTTGTCTTTTTTTTCGTTTTATGTTAAATTTTATTAAGGTGAGACTTTATGGCAAATGCAAAAACAACTAAGTATGACGCAAGTTCAATAAAGATTCTTGAAGGTCTTGAAGCTGTTAGAAAAAGACCAGGGATGTACATTGGTTCAACAGATAAAAAAGGGCTTCATCATTTAGCTTGGGAAATAATTGATAACTGCATAGATGAAATTATAAATGGTTATGGCTCTACTGTTAAAATCCGTCTAAACGGTGATGGTTCAATCACGATTGCTGATAATGGTCGAGGAGTTCCAATTGGTAAACATGAATCAGGTAAATCAGCTGCTGAGGTAATCTATACTGTATTACATGCTGGAGGTAAATTTGAAGAAGGAAACTATAAAGTTTCTGGTGGTCTTCATGGTGTTGGTGCCTCTGTTGTAAATGCTTTATCAACATGGATGGACGTAACAATTTACCGTGATGGTTTAATATCTAATATAAGATTTAAGAATGGCGGTGAAGTTGCAAGCCCGCTTAAAAAGATTGGTGAATCGAAAAAAACAGGCACGTGTGTAACTTTTATGCCTGACTATGAAATATTTAAAAACTGTCAATTTTCATTTTCCACAATCTGTGAAAGAATGCAAGAAAGCGCTTTTCTTTTACCTCAACTAACTGTGGAATTAGAAAGTGTAGGAGATAACAAAAAGGTAACCTATCACTATGACAATGGAATTCAATCATTTGTTGAATATATAAATGAAGATAAGAAAACTCTAAATTCTATTGTGCCTATACATGGTGTGAAAAATGAAATTGAAGTTGATATCGCACTTCAATATACAGATACTTATAATGAATCAATTATCTCTTTTGTTAATAATGTAAAAACAAGTGATGGTGGTTCACATGAAGTTGGTTTTAAAACGGGTATTACAAAAATATTTAACGACTATGCTCGTGCTAATGGAATATTAAAAGCCAAAGATACAAACTTTGATGGATCAGATGTAAGAGAAGGGTTAACAGCTGTAATTAATTTAAAGGTACCAGAAAAACTTTTACAATTCGAAGGACAAACTAAAGGAAAACTTGGAACTCCTGAAGCAAGACCAACTGTTGAAACAATAGTTTATGATTCACTAAAGTTCTATCTTGAAGAAAATAGAAAAGATGCCTTAACAATTGTAGAAAAAATGGGAAAATCGAAATTTGCTCGTGAAGCAGCCCGAAAAGCTCGTGAAGAAGCCAGAAAAGGCAAAACAAAGAAAGAAACAAAAAATTTATCAGATAAACTTACACCACCTCAAACGAGAAATCCTAAGATTAATGAATTATTTATTGTTGAAGGACAATCGGCAGGTGGTACTGCTAAAAGTAGTCGTGATCGCAAATTCCAAGGGATACTTCCCTTAAGAGGTAAAATACTTAATACGGAAAAAGCAAACATTACTGATGCTTATAAGAATGAAGAAATAAATACGTTAATTCATTGTATTGGTGCTGGTGTTGGTCAAGAGTTTGATATAAAGGATATTAATTATGATAAAGTAATAATCATGACTGATGCCGATGATGATGGAGCACATATCCAATGCTTACTTTTAACTTTCTTTTATAGATTTATGCGACCATTAATTGAAGAAGGACATCTTTATATCGCAATGCCACCATTATTTGGTGTTGAATATAATAAAACATTAACATATTGCTATAGTAATGAAGAATTTAAAGAATTTACGAAAGATAAAGATCCTAGTAAATATCGTGTTCAAAGATTTAAAGGTTTAGGGGAAATGGATCCAGAGCCACTAAGAATTACAACGATGTCGCCTGAATCAAGAAATTTAATAAAAGTAAATATAACTGATGCCGCTATGGCAGAAAAACGTGTTTCTGTCTTAATGGGAGACTCAGTTGAACCGCGTAAAGAGTGGATAGATGAAAATGTTGATTTCTCATTAGAAGATGACTTTAGAAAATAGATTTTAGTATAATTTATAACTAAGATGATTTTAAAAAGTTATCTTTTTTTATTGCCTAACAATATTCGACAAGTATTTCTAAACTAGTATGTTAATATAGCAACCAAAGTGTTATGTCGTATTTAGTACCAAATGAAGATGATACAACAAAATATACATTATACATAAATTCAGATGGGAAAGTAGTAGCCAATCCTAACAGTGCATGCTTATTTGAATCTTTTCGAAACTTAACAGAAATAGAGAACTTAGAATATCTAGATACAAGAAATGTAACAGATATGAGGACTATGTTTTATGGTTGTAGTAATTTAACCACATTAGATTTAAGTAATTTTGATACAAGTAACGTAACAGATATGTCAGGTATGTTTTATAATTGTAGTAATTTAACCGCATTAAATTTAAGCATTTTTGATACAAGAAATGTAACAGATATGAGGACTATGTTTTATGGTTGTAGTAATTTAACCACGTTAGACTTAAGCAGTTTTGATACAAGCAAAGTAACAGATATGTCATATATGTTTTGTGATTGTAGTAGTTTAAACACGTTAGATTTAAGTAATTTTGATACAAGAAATGTAACAGATATGGATGGTATGTTTATTCTTCGTAGTAAATTAACCACGTTAGATTTAAGTAACGTTGATGCATCTATTATTACAAATGAAAAAATATTTAGTGTTATGCCAGCTGCAATAACAATAATTGTTAAAGACAAAGCAGCACAAGATGCCTTACTTGCTCATCCTGATAAAAAGTCTACTTGGACAATTGACAATATAATAATCAAGGGATAGTTTAATTATCTCTTTTTTAGTGTTATAAATTAGTTCATAAAAATAGCCTTTTAATAAAACAATTGATGGATGATGTTAATTTAAAACATAATATTTATTTTTTGCAAATAAATTAACTATCTTTTCTTTCGACATAATTTTAAATATTTTAATAGTATATTAATCTTGGTGATAACATGAAAGTATATATAGATTTAATTATAATAATTAATTTTTTCTATGATTTTCTAATTATTTCCGCTACTTCCACATTACTCAAAAGAAATGTACCTATACTAAGAATTATTATATCTTCTATTCTAGGTGAGATAAGCATTGTAACACTTTTTATCTCATTTGATAAGTTAATACTTATTTTATTTAAAATTTTATTAAGCATTATAATGGTTTACATTTCTTTTGGAAGGCATAAATTTTTAGAAAGTATTTTTTACTTTTATGTTATTACTATAATATTAGGTGGTTCTTCGTATTTATTTGGAGGTGATACATATATAACTAATGTAATATTATTAATGCTTATAAGTCCAGTAATTATAACTTTATACATAAAAGCTATCCGGGAACATAAAAGTAAACTAAACTGTTTATACGATGTTATTCTTATTGAAGGAAGTGAATCATATAAATTTAATGGTTATTTAGATACTGGCAATAAACTAATTGATCCTATAACGAAACTTCCTGTTATTATGATTAACAAAGAATTAAATATAGAGGCTAAGAAAAAGTTTTTAGTTCCTTATAAAGTAATAAATAATGAAAGTATACTTGAATGTATTAAAGTTGATAAAGTACTTGTTGATGGCAAATGTATCAATGTTTTACTCGGTTTATGTGAAAAAAGTATTTTTAAAGATAATATAGATGTAATACTAAATGATAGTTTAAGGGAGATGATTTAAATGATAAAAAAATTAATAGAATTTTTATTTTCACTTTTTAAAAAGAAAGATACGGTACTTTATGTAGGTTCACTAGACAAACTCTTACCACCTCTTTCTAAAGAAGAAGAGTTAGAACTTGCAAGAAAGATGAGTACAGGAGATAAAGAAGCTCGTGATAAATTAATTGAACATAATTTAAGATTAGTTGTCTTTCTTGCTAAAAAGTATGAAAACACTGGCTATGATTTAGAAGATTTAGTTTCCATCGGCACAGTTGGATTAATAAAAGGGATTGATACCTATAAAGTAGATAAAAATATAAAACTGGCAACATACGTATCAAGATGTATCGCCAATGAAATTCTCATGTTTTTAAGAAAGAATAAAAAAAGAAGAACCGAAATAAGTTTAGAAGAAACTCTTAATTATGATGCTGAAGGCAATACTTTATGCTTAGAAGATGTAATCGGGACTGATGAAGATATAGTTGCTTCCTCTTTTGAACGTAATGTCGATAAGAGATATTTAGAAAAAGAACTTAATAACTTAAATGATCGCGAAAAGATGATAATGTCCTTAAGATATGGTTTAAATAATAAAGATGAATTAACGCAAAAGGAAGTTGCAGAATATTTAGGAATATCGCAAAGCTATATTTCAAGAATTGAAAAAAAGATAATAAATAGAATAAAGGCAGCTATAAATAACTAGTTGCCTTTTTCTGTAAAGTATATAAAAATTTGTACTAATAATAATACAATAAAGAAAGTATATGATAAAATTTTAGTAGGTGATTTTTATGACAATTATGGATAAAGAAGATGAATTACTCGTAAATAATCGTAAAAAGATAAAAAAACAAAAATCAAAAAAAAGGTCAAAAGCAATAAAAACGAGTACACCTAATCAAGAAAGAAATATCAAACAAAATAATACGCAAAAGGAAAAACATAAAAAACATGGAACTTTTAAGTATAAACTTATCTCATTTTTACTTATTATTTTAACTGTTGTTACATTATCAAATGTTCTTATTGAAGAAATATTTTCTCTTTTTTATCTCATTCCAATCGCGGTTGTCAGTATTGCAATTGTTCTTCTTATTGCTTTCATTTTAAATAAACGGAACTTAAGAAGATGGATTAAAAACTTTATATCAATAATAGCTGTTTTAATTATGGTATTTGAACTTTTAATGTTATTTTTTGGTACAAAAACACTTAAATTTTTATCAAGTATAACTGACACAGGTTATAGAGTTGAAACATTTGGCATATATGTCTTAAATGATTCACAGTATAAGGATGTAGATGAACTAAATAATAAAAATCTTGCTTATTTAAATCACGATGATAATAAAAATATCAAACAAGCCTTAAGAAAGATTGAAAAACAAATAGCTATAAATACCTCTAGCAAGAATAATGCGAACGACTTAGTAGATGAACTTTTAAATCATAAAGTTGAGGCTATTTTAATGGACACTAGTTATGAAGTTTTATTGGAAGAAGAGCAAATTGAGAAATATCAAAAACTTAGACTATTAGAAACAATTGATATTGTCGATGTTGTTAACACAATCAAAAGTGATGCAGACATTACTAAAGATCCTTTTGTTGTTTATATATCTGGAATAGATACGTCAGGAAATGTTGCGAGCAAAGCTAGAAGTGATGTAAATATGCTCGTAGCTGTAAATCCAACAACTAAAAACATTTTAATGATTAATACACCAAGAGATTACTATATTACTTTGAATGGTAAAGGTAAAAAAGATAAATTAACTCATGCAGGTCTTTATGGCGTTGAAGAATCAGTAAATTCTTTAAGCAGTCTTTATGATACAGATATTGATTATTACGTCAGAATTAATTTTACATCTTTTGTTAAAATAGTAGATGAACTTGGGGGAATTAAGGTAAATGTTCCAATTCGTTTTTGTGAACAAAATAGCAAAAGAAGTAAAGCTCCTCAAGATTTAATTTGTTTAAATAAAGGTCTGCAAAATTTAAATGGTGAACAAGCTTTAGCTCTTTCTAGACATAGAAAAACTCTTCCAACAGGAGATCGAGGAAGAGGAGAAAACCAAATGCTTGTCTTAGAAGCTATTGTTAATAAAGCTATGAGTCCAAAAATTATTTCTTCTTATTCATCATTAATTGATGTATTAAAGGGAAGAATTACAACTAATATGACTTCTAATGAAATAATAAAATTTGCTAAAAAACAAATAAAGGACTTAGATGCCTGGGAATTTAATTCTTTATCAGCAACAGGAAGCGATTCAAGTGGCGTGTGTTATGCCACTGGTTCTGGTAAAGCTTATGTAATGGAACCTGATTCGTCTTCTGTTGGAAGAATTAAAAATGCCCTAGATAGATTATTTGCTTCCGAAAAAGATATAATTGTTGAAAATAACTAGATATTAGTTATTTTTTCTTTTATAATTATATTAGGAGGAACTTATGAAAATAGAAAAAGTTATATCAGAATCAATGGGGACATATGATTATATTTTTACGAATAATAATCTAAAATTACAAATATTTTTTGGAGGAAACTTGGATTTATATTGGCAAATTATTGATAAAACAGTTAATGCTGATAATATGTATGATTATGAAAATAAACCGTTAGAATTTATAATTGATGAAGAAAATATGGAGGTTTATTTGCTTTTCTTAAAACTTTATAATGATATCTTAAATAAAAAAATGGAAAAAGGTGAAGATTCTCCTCTTGATGAACTCTTGCCTCCTGAAACAAAGAGTAATCTTAAAAAGAATTATGATAAAGAACTAGAAGATGCATATGCTTTATTAGTACAAGATGGCGTTATTAGTTGGCACAGTGATGAAACTTATTATGAAGCGGCCAATATCGTAAATATTGAATTACTTGGTGGGAACCTCAAAATTACTTTTATTAAACAAGTAGAATATGATGTCTATTCATTTCCTGGCGAAATCAGCATAAGATTTAGAAATAGTGGTAGTACATATCAACCGTTAAACCGTCACTTTATGGAACACTTTAATGCTCTTGCTAATATAAGTATAGAAAAACATGAAAACAAAAAGGAATTTCAAGAGAAAAAATTAACAAGTCAACCAAAAGTAGTTGACTAATAAAAAACAATATGTTAATATTAATACAGAAAAAAGGAGGATTAGAACATGGCTGTTAAATTAAGATTAAAAAGAATGGGCTCTAAACAAAGAACTTTTTATAGAATCATAGCTGCTGATTCAAGATCTCCAAGAGATGGTAGATTTATTGAAACAGTTGGTACATATGATCCAATTAAAAAGGAAGATAATGTTACTGTTGATGAAGAAAAAGCACTAAAATGGTTAAACAATGGTGCACAACCAACAGATACAGTAAAAAGTATTTTATCTCAAACTGGTGTTTGGGCTAAATATAAAAATAAAAAGTAAGAGGTATTTATGCATAAAGAATTAATTACTTTTACCGAAAATTTAGTAAAATCTTTAGTTAAAGAACCTGATATGGTTAAAGTTCAAGAGTTTTTAGGTGATGATGAAACTATTCAACTAGAAATAATTGTTCAAGATGAAGATATGGGTGTTGTGATTGGTAAATCAGGTAAAATGATTTCCGCAATTAGAATTTTAATTCAAGCAGCAGCCTATAATATGGGAATAAATAGAGTTAGAATAAATGTTGATTCATTCTAATTCTTTTTTTTTACTATGTTTGTTTAAAAAAATTAATAAAATATATGTATTTTATTGTCATATTTTAAATTTAGATATATAATAAACTAAGATAAGGAAGTAGATGTATGAAAAAAATAATGGTTGCCATGATGGCAGTATTAATATTAACAACGGGGTGTTCTAAAAAAGAAGAAAGTAACCAAGATACGAATGTTAAAACAAATGAAAGTATAGGTAAAAAGGAAGTAAAAGGAACACTTACATTTATGGATACTGATATTACCCCTGGAAAAAGTTTTAATGAAAAAAGTATAGCTTCAATACCAGAGAAGTCTGAATTACCAAGTTGTGCTTTAGAAGGAATGGATCATGTATACAAATATGAAGATTTAGAAATTACAGCTAATGTTAAAGATGGAAAAGAAACTATTTATTCCGTATATTTTATTACAGAGAATGTAACTACTCCTGAGGGAGTTAAAATAGGGGACTCTAAAACTAAACTGCTTGAAACTTATGGAAGTGATTTTCAAGATGACGTAAGCCTTATAACATATACGTCGGATAATGGAAAAGTAAAACTTAATTTTCAAATCGAAAACGATACTGTTTCAGGTATAGAGTATGCTCAAGTATTAAAGTAGTGGTTCTATGAAAAGAAGTAGGATTTTAAAATTTACATTTTTTGTTTTTGCTCTAATAGTAGATGCAATACTACTTAATTTTAACTTAAGAAATAAATTCAAAGATATTACAATTGAACTTGGAACAGAGAACATTAAAATAAATGACTTTTTAGTATCTCCACTGTATCTTAAAAATAGTAAGTGTCTTACAAATCTTAATTCTATAGATATTAATGAAGTCTCTTCATACAATCTTGAGTTTTCTTATGGTGGCAAACGTGAATTAGTTAAACTTGAAATAGTTGATACAACTGCTCCAACTGTTGAGTTTACGAATTTAGAAAAGGGACTTGATTATAAATTTGATGCAAATGATTTTGTGACTTTGGTAAAAGATAAATCAGCTTATACTATTACAAGTGAGGTTGATTTAAACAATATTCATATTGGTGATAACTCTGTTCTTATAGCTGTAACTGATGAATATGGAAATAAAACAACAAAACAGTGCAATTTGAATATTGGTGTATTTAAAAGCACAATTCATCACGAATTAGGTGAGCCCTTAACTGCCCAAGAAATTTTAATTACTGATGGTTATGGAAATGATTCTATAACTCCCGAAATACTAAAGCAAATTAATCAAAATCAAGAGGGAAGTTATGAAATCACTTTAATGTTCGAAGAAGAAAAATACGTTACAAAAATTAACGTAAAGGACACAAAAGGACCTGATATCATTGTAAACAATATTAATTTCTACCTTGGTGGTACGCCTAAGAAAAATGAGGATTTTATAAAAAGTATAAGTGATGCATCGGGAGTAAAAGATGTAATTTATGATGGTTCTTTAGATTATAAAAAAATAGGCACTTATGAACTTAAAATAAAAGCTATTGATACCCTGGGTAACGAATCTGAAGTAATAGCTACCCTAAATGTTAGGGATGATAATATTGGCCCAGTAATATCGGGGCTAAGCACCATTTATGCTGCAAAAAATCAAGAAATTGATTTTTACAAGGAAGTAACAAGTAAGGATGCCAAAGATGGAGTTAGGGAGTTCACAGTTGATGCAAGCGGTGTTAACACAGCAGCATCTGGAACTTACTACGCCATTTATAAATCAAGTGACACCTCAAATAATATCACTACAAAAAAAAGAAAAGTTGTAGTTTCTTATAATATGGAAGATTTAAATAATATGGCAAGAAGTTATTATGACAAATATCTAGTAGGAAAGTCAGTTCTGGAGATTACTAAATTTATTCACGATAAAAATGGATATTCTCATACTTATGGAAGTGATCTTGATGCCTTATATCAAATCTTAACAAGAAAAACAGGAAGTTGCAGGGGACATGCATTTCTTATGGAAAAAGTATTAACCTATGCTGGGTATCAAAATAAAGTAATAAAAACAATTGATGGATCACACTACTGGAATTTAGTTTATGAAAATGGCATTTGGCGCCATTATGATTCAGTAGGTGGACATATAAGAGGTCCCGCAACAGATGCTGAAAAATTAGCAAGCAAGGGTATGCATGGCCGTAAATGGGATTTCTCTGCTTATCCTGCAGCTAACTAATAAAATAAGGAGTATCGTTAGATATTCCTTATTTTAATTTTATTGCAAAAGCTATTGTATAATCTTTTTCATGAGAAATTGATACTTTCACATTTTTAATATTGCAACTTGGACTTCCATCTTTATTTTTTAATACTTCAATATCCAAAGGATTAATTTCTTTTGTATTATCTAAGCATTTCATAATCGCTTCTTTAGCCGCAAATCTGCCAGTTAAAAATTCTAACCCTTCAGATTTATATAAAGCAATTTCTTTTTCTGTTAAAACCTTACTTACAAATCTATCACTTTTGTTTTCTAATCGCTTATTTTCGACAATATCGCATCCAATATTCATGTTTATCACCACAAATATTATATATGATTTAAAATTGAATTGGAAGTAAATTTGTTATATAATGAAATTAGGTGAAGCATATGGATGTTTTAGAGTATCCTTTCGATGTCGAATACATTATTAAAAATAAAAAAAGAATAAAAAAAACATTATTAGAGAATAATAATTTAATTGAAAAGAATATAGCTATCTTAGGTGGTTCAACAACTAGTGAAGTAAAAAACATGTTAGAAATTTTTCTACTTAACTATGGAATAAAGCCCAATTTTTATGAGTCAGAATATAATTTGTTTTATGAGGATGCCATATTTGGCAATGATAAACTTGATAACTTTAAGCCTGATATTATTTACATTCATACAACTATTAGAAATATTAAAGATTACCCAACAATTAAAGATTCCATTGGAGATATTGATTTAAAATACAATAATATCACCAAAAAATTTCAAAGCATATGGGAGAATCTTTTAAAGAAATTTAATGCCATAATTATTCAAAATAACTTTGAACTTCCAGGAGTTCGCTTACTAGGAAATAAAGATGTAACAGATGTCCATGGTTTTGTTAATTATGTAAATCGTGTTAATGCTTACTTCTATAAATTTGCTGCTGAAAATGATCGATTTTATATAAATGACATAAATTATGTCTCATCATGTTATGGCTTAGACAAGTGGTTAAATGACTTTTACTGGCATATGTATAAGTATGCCATGGAAGTACCAGCCATACCATACCTTGCTTTTAACATTGCTAAAATAATAAAATCTCTTTATGGTAAAAATAAAAAAGCTATTGCCCTAGATTTAGATAACACCATTTGGGGTGGAATAATTGGTGATGATGGAGTAGAGGGAATACATGTTGGAACTGATTTACCTAGTGGTGAGGTGTATTATTATTTTCAAAAATACTTGGGCGATTTAAAGGATTTAGGAGTTCTTTTGAATATAGTTTCTAAAAATAACGAGGATACAGCTCTTATCGGACTTGAACATCAAGGAAATTTCTTACATAAAGATGATTTTCTTAAAATAAAAGCTAACTGGGACCCTAAGAATATAAATATTATGAATATTTCAAAAGAATTAGCAATAGGTGCAGATAGTTTTTTATTTGTTGATGATAACCCTGCCGAAAGAAAAATAGTCAAAGATTACATTAACGGTATTGCAACTCCAGACATAAAAAATCCGGAAGATTATGTAAGAATTCTTGATCGTAATGGCTATTTTGAAGTAACTGTTTTGTCCAAGGAAGACTTGAATAAATTTGAAATGTATCAAGAAAATCTAAAAAGGGAAGAATTGGCAAACTCTTATACTAATTATGAAGACTATTTAAAAAGTTTGCAAATGGTTGGTGAAATTGCTTCTTTTAAACCAATATATTTAGAAAGAATTTCTCAGCTTACTAATAAGAGTAATCAATTCAATTTAACAACAAAAAGATATACTCTAGCTGATATTGAAAGTGTGTGCTCGTGTGATAAGTATATTACTCTTTATGGAAAACTTTCAGATATATTTGGTGACAATGGCGTTGTATCAGTTGTGATCGGGGAGATAAAGGAAAAAGAATTGCATATTGATCTTTGGATTATGTCATGTCGTGTCTTAAAAAGAGATATGGAAGTTGCCATGATGGATACACTTGTAAAAAAGGCAGCAAATTTAGGAATTAAAAAAATATTTGGTTATTATTACCCAACTGAAAAGAATAAAATGGTTGAAGACTTTTATCAAGAGCAAGGATTTAATTTAATAAGTGCCGATGATAATAACAATAAAGAATACGAATTAGAAGTTAATGCATATGAAATGCGTAATAAAGTTATAGAGGTGAAGTGTAATGAATAAAGAAGAATTATTAGAAAGATTAACAAATGTCTTTAGAAGTGTTTTTGATGATGAAGAAATAAACATAACTGAAAGTACAACAGCTGCAGATATAGAGGATTGGGATTCCTTAGAACATATCAACTTGCTTGTTGCTGTTGAACAAGAATTTAATATCAAATTTAATATGAATGAAGTAAGCAACATGAAAAATGTTGGTGAAATGGTTGATATTATTCTATCAAGAATTTAGGTGAATTATAATGAAGTTCCATCATATCGGTATAGCAACGCCTAGTATAGAAAATCTTTTATTAAAACTAAGTAAGTTTTTAGAAATTAAAGAAAAAAGTGAAATAATTTATGATAAAAATCAAGATGCTAGCCTTTGTATGATTACATTAAGTGATGGTACAAAGTTAGAACTCATTGGGGGCGGAGTAGTTTCTAATCTTATCAAAAAGAGAAATTATTTATATCATACTTGCTATGAAGTTAGTGATATAACAAAAACTAAAAGTGACTTAATTAACGATGGAGCCTTTTTAGTAAGTGATGCAAAAGAAGCAATTCTTTTTAATAATAGAAAAGTAGCATTTCTTATGTGGGATTTAGGCTTAATTGAACTTGTAGAGGAGAATCAAGATGGGGTTAACTAATTTAACTCTTTTTCTGTTTGTAATTATTTCTTTAACTTTTTATTATTTATTACCGAGAAAGTATAGTTATATTGGCTTATTACTATCAAATATTATTTTTCTTTTTTATAATAATTTTAGCATAGAAAAACTTGTGTTTGTTTTAGTAATTTTTTTAACTAGTTTTCTAAGTTCAATACTTATGGTACATTTTGAGAAAAAGAAAAAAATTGCTTTGGTTGTTTCCATCTTTATAATTCTTTTCGAACTTATTTATTTAAAATATACTAATCTTTTTCTAACAACCTCTAATATTATTTTTAAAACAAATTTTTCTTTAATTAAAACAAGTGCACCAATTGGATTATCTTATTATTCATTAATGATGATATCCTTTATTGTAAGTTCTTATTATGGAGAGATAGAAGAAAAGAATCCTTTAAAAATTGGGACATTTATGATTTATTTTCCTACTTTAACAAGTGGCCCTTTAATAAAATATAATAATTTAAAGGAAAAGTTAGATACAAGAGTCAAGTTTGACATAAATAATATTTTTAATGGCTTTGTCAGAAGTCTGTGGGGCTTATTTAAAGTCCTTGTAATATCAACTAGATTAAATCTGTTTGTAAGTCATGTTTATGCTAATCTAGATGCTTTAAATCCAATAATAATACTACTTGCTATATTCTTATACACCTTTGAATTATATACAAACTTTTCTGGATCTATTGATATAATTATGGGTGTATCTAAGATGTTTGGTATAACTTTACCAGAGAACTTTAAAAATCCCTTTGCGTCTACTACCATCACGGAGTTTTGGCGTGTGTGGCACATTACCCTAGGAGATTTCTTAAGAGATTATATTTTTTATCCGCTTCTTAAATCTAAAGCAATGCAAAATTTAACAAAAAAATGTAAAAGTCTTTTTGGAAAAAAAGGAAAAAAGATTCCTGTATTCATAAGCATGTTTATTTTATGGCTGATAATTGGTATTTGGCATGGAGGCGAATATAAATATATTTTAGCATCAGGAATCTTACAATTTATATTTATCTTTATTGAAGATTTATTTTCATCAGTTAATAAAAAGAGAAGCACTATAGCAAGATTAATATGTATTATTAGAACATTTACCTTATTTTCTTTATCAATGATTTTCTTTAGAGCAACTAATATTCAAGAAGGAATAGACATATTAAAACATTTATTTATATTTAATGGAGATTTAACAATTAATTTTATAACTATTTTTGATTTAATAGTAATATTAATATCACTTATAATTTTATTAATTGTTGATAATAAAATGGATAAAGTAAAAGAAATAATAAACAAAAGTAAGGAACTACGTTTAAGCATAATCTGTACACTTATATTAATCGTGTTATTATTTGGAAATTATGGTTTAAACTTTGTTGCAAGCGATTTTATTTATGGCAAATTTTGAGGTGAGGCATGAAAAAAATATTTAGACTAATATTAATTATAATTATATTTATTCTCTTATTTATATTTTTTAATATTTTAGTTAAACCTAAATATAAAACTGTTTTAATTGAAGGATCTTTAATAAGTGATTATTACAAGTCGGAGTTAGATCATGAAGTAATTATTTTAGGTGACTGTGAAGTCTATGCTAATTTTTCTCCAATGGAAATGTATAAAGAAAAAGGAATTAAATCTTATGTTCGCGGATCAAGTCAACAAATGTTATGGCAATCCTATTATATTTTAAAAGAGACTTTAAACTATGAAAAACCTAAGTTAGTAGTATTCAGTGTTGGGGCTTTAAGAAATGGTGAAGATAAAATAAATGAAGCTTATAATCGACTTGCCATAGATAATATGAAGTGGAGTAAAGAAAAAGTAGATATTATAAAAGCAAGTATGACGGATGAAGAATCATTTCTATCATATGTTTTACCAATACTAAGATATCATGAACGCATAAGTGAACTTTCAGAAGAAGACATTAACTATCTTTTTAAAAATAATACAGTAAGTTATAACGGTTTTATCATTAATAAAGAAGTTAAATCTTTAGAGAATCTACCTTTAAAAAAGAAACTTCCAAGTTATGATTTTTCTAAAAGGAATCTGGAATACTTAGATAAAATAGTAAAACTATGTAAAGATAATGGCATCAAACTTTTACTTATAAAAGCTCCAAGTGTCTATCCTTATTGGTATGAAGAGCATGAGGAGTTTATAAAAGCTTATACAAAAGATAAAGAAATTGATTATTTAAATTTACTAAATCTAACAGATGAAATTGGTATAGACTTTAGTACTGATACATATGATGGTGGACTCCATCTAAACCTAAATGGAGCAATTAAGAATAGTAAATATTTTGCTGCGTATTTAAAAAATCATTATGAGTTAACAGATTATAAAAATGACCCAATCTATGATAAATTACTTGAGAATTATGAAAAACAAAAATAGAATTGACTTAATAGTTAATTCTATTTTTTTGTGTCTCATAATTTGAAAATAAAAGAAAGTGATATAGAATCATACTTTGTCTGGATACCAAGATATAGATAATAAATATTTGATGAAGGAAATTATACAGAGGCAATAGAAGAAATTCCAACAGAAAGTAATGCCAAAGAAATACAAATAGAATTTGAATAACTAGATACACCCCCCATCAAATGGAAGTACAAAAGACTCATGGTTAACACATCCAGCTTTCACAAACTTTAATGTCAATGGATTATGGGTAGGAAAGTTTATGATATGAGTGGTGGAGCATGGGAATATGTTGCCGGATATATGCCTTCGCCAAATGATAAGTCAGGTTTCACAACAGAAGAGTTAACTAATTATTCAAAATACTTAGATGTATATCCGAGTGATTCCTCTATATTTACATATAACAAAAGAATCTTAGGAGATGCAATTGGAGAGATGGGACCATTCTATGACTACGCAGATAAAGATGGTTCACGTCGCCTTCATAATAGTTGGTACAATGATATCTCTCATTTTCTATCAACATCTGGTTCATACTTTTTGCGAGGAGGACCTTGTGATCATGGTGGAATAGCAGGACAGTTTAGTTTTCTTCAATATACTGGCGATGTTTATGGTAATCTAGATAGTTTCCGCCTAGTCCTTTGCAGTATAAATAGACTCTAATTTTTGACATTAAATTCAATATTTGCTATTATAATACTCACAAGAAAGGGGAAAATAAAGTGAGTAAAGAAGCAGAATATTTAAATCATAAGAAAGAGACACTAGTCAAACTAGTTAGGGATTATAATTATCGTGAATCAGAAAATTTAGAAGTTAATCTTGAAACAATGGATATAAGTCATGATTTTTGTCAATTTCAACAAGTACTATGTTCAAACTGCGGTGGTTGTTGTAAGACATTTCCTTGCACCTATTCTCCATATGATTTTTTAGATATACGTGATAAAGATTATATGCGTAGAATTCTAGATACAGGAGTAGTAACCTTAGTTAACTATAATAACTATTATCCATATGTAATACGTAATCGAGGTGTACTTGATGGAGATTATGTAGCTGGAGAGGACAATGAATATACTAACAATACTTGTATCTTACTAGGAGAAAATGGCTGTATGCTAGAAGATCAGTACAGAGCTAGTCAGGGTCTTTTACTAATACCATCTATTCCTAATTGTGTTTCTCTATATAATGATTTAGCAAATCGTTTAGAATATGAACGTTATAATAGTTATTTAGAAGAATTATTTAAAGAGTATAAAGATGTTTATATTCCTAAAGAAGAAATTGATGAAAAAAGAATTAATGAATTTGTTAGATGCCTAATAAATAAAAAATAAGTTTATCTGCTTGATAAGCTTATTTTTCTTTTATAATAGGTTTATTTTGATATTCAAACTGCATTACATCAGTATTTGTTAATATCTTATAAATCTCGGATGCTTTCAATTCATAATCTTTAATTTTCGATGAAACACCTGTAAATTTTGATACTAAAGGCAAGGATAGTTCTTTTTTAATGCTATTAATATATTTTTGTCCACTTGGATCTAAACCCAAAATCCTAATATATTCATTTTTTAAGATACTTTCTTTATCCCTTTTTTTTACGCCAATTAATATGTGGATAAACATACGCATAATTCTATTATAAGTATACCTTTTCGTTTTAACATTTTGGATTAATTCATCTAAGTTACTTGATTTACTAATAACTTTTTTTAATCGTGAATCTAGTCCTTCATCCACCGATAAGTATTCATCCAAGTTAACACTTGTTATGATTTTGTATTTGAGTAAATTAAAGAACAAATCTTCGTTAACACTTACTAAATTACCTTCTGGAATATACTTTTTAACATCTGTATTATTTTTTAATTTTTCTCGAATGTTAGAAGCTGATATTATTCTTTCATTACTTTCTAAATCATGAAAATCGTTTGTTCTTTTTATCGTTTCAACTTCTATTTTATAATCATGCTTTAAAATAGTTTTTATGTAAGAAACACCTAACAAATCATTTGGTTTATTTATGTCTATTCCCGTTGCTTTATTTAAAGCAGTAGGGTAGTTCACTCCTAAGTCCATATATCTTTTTACTTTATCATCAAAATCATTCTTAAGTTGTTTAGAGGCTGAAGATTTTAAAGTATTGATATCATTAGACTCTGAACCAAAAATTAACTTTGATATTTTAAGAGCATTTAAAAGTTCTAAAGAAGCCTCAGCAAAAATATCTGCTGAATTACTACCGAAGATAAAAGGAAGTTCAATAACTAAATTAACACCATACTTTAAAGCAAGTCTAGTTTTTTCTTCTTTTGTTTCAAGTGAAATGATACCTCTTTCGAGAAAGTAACCATTAAGTACTAAGATAATTATTGAATCAGGATACATTTCTTTTATTTTATTAAGTTGATATAAGTGTCCATTATGAAATGGATTATATTCAGCAATTACTCCAATTATCTCCATGTAAATATTCGCTCCTTTCATGTGTATAATAATAACATAACATTATTATTTTAACAAATATATGCTAAAATAATAATAGGTGATACAGTGGAAAAAAGAGGTTTAAAAATATATTTTATTCATTCTGCTAAAAGTGATTATAATAAGTATATATATTTGCCAGTACTTCGAAGTAAAATACTTTCTAATCATACTTTAGTATTTCCTGACAGTGAAGCAAATAAAGAAAAATACTATAAGGATATAATGGACGAAGCCGATGTTTTTGTTGCTGAGTTAACAAATCCTGATACGGGTTTTAATATGGAATTAAAACATGCCATAATTTCTAAAAAGCCTATACTTGCTTTAGCAAGAAAAAGTATAGGATATGAAGAAAAGTATCAAAAGCTATTAAAAAATGTAATTGGTTACGAAACGGAAGAAGAAATAAGATACTTTGTTGAAACATTTGCGGAAAATTACAAAGGAAAAATTAATGGTGGTAAAGTTGATCCTACATTAATCTTAGGTGTAATAAATTAAAAAATAAGTTCATATCACAGTATGAGCTTATTTTTCATTTATATCAATAATATCTTTAATAGGTATTAAGTCATTATCGAGCGTTATCAAGTTATTATTCGTTTTTCCAATCACGACTGTATCAAAGTCCCGCGTTGAAGTTTTTATATTAACATTTATTTTATAAATATATTTATTAGATTTGAATAGATTATTAATTTTACTATCTAAATTAGTATTCTTAACATTCAACTTTGCTTTGGATGGGTTAGCACTGTAAAAAAATTCTTGATCATTGTTAACATTACCTACATTTCTATTTTGATATACTTTTGGTAAATTCATAAACGCACCCACTTATCTAATATATTATATGTTTAATAATCATTTATATGTATAAAATAATAATATGAAGAAGAAAAATATTATAAGAATACTAATTATATATATGCTTTTTAGTTTTATTAATTTGCGTGGCACAGATCTTTTAGCCAAGCAATTTCTTTTTTATGCTTTATCAATCACGATAATATATTTTTATAAAGATAATTTTCTAAAGAAAAATATCCGTTTTCTTTATCTACTTTTCAATGCACTTCTCTTATATCTTTTATTATTTGGGCGGGAAGTAAATGGAAGTAAAGCTTGGCTAAATCTAGGATTTTTCTCTTTTCAACCAAGTGAGTTTATGAAAATAATTCTTTTAATATACCTTAGTTTTATAGCAACAAAGTATGAACATTATAAACTTAAGTGTCTAATTATTACACTTATTCCTAGTATTTTAACGTTTTTGGAGCCAGATACAGGAAATGTTGTTTTTTATCTTGTAACTTATCTTGCCTTAATTTTTTATAAAGAAGGAAAAGTATCTTCAATTATAAAATATGGATTTGTCTTTGGCGGAGTAAGTGCCTTATTACTACTTGCCTACATAAATTATTCGGAATATTTTATTAAAATATTTGGCTATTCTATATACTACAGAATAGATAGAGTTTTATCTCTTTTTGATAATAGTTCCTATCAATTAAATCGAGCTCTTATCGGAATTGGAAATGCGTCTTTATTTGGCAGCGATAAAATAGTTGCCATTCCATATCAAACAACTGATTTTGCCTTTTCTTACCTCATCTCAAATATTGGTTTTTTTGGGTCACTTGCATTTTTAATATTTAATATTTATGTCAATTTATATTTTATTAGCCAAATAAAATATAGTATTGGGAGCGACAAATTAGTAATGTTTGGTTTTATATCTATAAAAATAGTTCAAGAAACTATTCATATGCTTATGAATATTGGGTTGTTCCCAATAACAGGAATAACTTTACCTTTTATTTCTTATGGTGGTTCTAGTATACTTTCTTATGCTTTGATACTTGCATATATTAGTAAGGATAATTATAGTATGGTGGATAATAAGGATAAGGTTGGCTTGGATATGGGGATGGATTTACATAGACTGGTCGAGGTCTTGAAAGCCCAACTACAGCAGCACCGCCTAATCCGCCCAAAAGAAATGGAATAGCAAATCCTCCAAATCTATCGTCGTAAAAATCTTGATTTCTTAACCCTCTGTAATTAGGAATATTTGGATACATAAAAAAACTCCTTTCTAGAGTATTTTATGAAGGAGTTTTTATTTTGTGTAAAATCTATATAGGTTAATTGAAGGCTTATTGAATAGTCTAAATTTTATCGATGAGGTTCCAATACCACCATTAATATAAAGATCAGCATTACTTACTTTATAATGTTCATCATAATATTTTTTTGATCCTACTGGTGTATATATAGCACCAATTAAAGGTAATCTA
Organism: uncultured Bacilli bacterium; assembly: GCA_910587065.1. Taxonomy (GTDB): domain Bacteria; phylum Bacillota_I; class Bacilli_A; order RF39; family UBA660; genus CAG-582. Next base: position 33,197 of record CAJUMA010000012.1, read on the forward strand.
ACTTGGCCTAAGTGAGAGTGTCCAGCTAAATACAAATTAAAATCATAGTTATTAATTTCCTTTATTTGATCGGGTTCGTGAGCCAACACAATTGTATAATGATTACTTCCTATTTCGTTTAAATAGCTAAAAGCATTTTGATAATCTGGCGTACCTTTTAATAAATCATCTAAACCAACAAAAATAATTGGTTTTTTACTTTCATGATATAAGTATTCATAAGTGTTATCTAAATAATGCCATCCCAGTTCATCAATTAGGGAATTAAAATAATCATGTTCATAATCATGGTTTCCCTTGACTGCTAAAACTTCAATATCGGGATTAATTTTACTCAGTTCTCCTCTTAAAGAAGTAGCATCATTTTCAGATAATTTAAAGTCTTTATCTATTAGATCTCCAGTAAATACAACGACATGTGGCTCTTCACTATTGATTTTTTTTACTAACTTTTTTACATCATCAATAAATATAGTCGAGCCATAGTGCAAGTCACTAAAATGCACTATTTTAAATCCATCATAATATTCATCTAAATGTGTTGTCTTAATGGCATATTCTTTAACAACTAAACCTTTGGTACCCAAAAATCTAGCATAAAAAACAGTTATAAAAATTATAAATAGAATAGTTAGAACTATTTTGATAATTCTTTTTTTGTTTGAACTTTCTTCAATTAATTCTTCCTTTATTTCATCAATACTATCCATAACTAACCTCCAAATATTAAAAGTAAAACAATCGTTGATATATTATTAAACATATGTGCAATAATTGACGTGCATATATTGTTTGTTTTGAAAAATGAGTATCCAATACTCATACTTAAGAAAAAGTATGAAATTATATATAAGATTCCAGGAAAACTTAAATTTGCAATAACATGAATGAAAGCAAAAATAAACGTGTAAATAAAAAAACTTAAATATTTATTTGTTTTTATATTTTTATAAGGAAATCTAAAAGCTAGTTCTTCAACAATAGGTCCAAGTATCCCAACAGATATGCTCATCAAAAAAGGTGAAGAAAAAAGCATACTCCGAAAATCACTTTCGTTTGAAGAAATATTTCCCAAAATATTATAAAGTAAAATATTTGATAAATACATTAATAAAATAAAGCCAATATATACCAAAATCAATTTTTTTATTAACCCTTTTGTATCTTTTTTTAGATTTTTTAAATCATTAATAAGTTCACCCTTATACTTATAAGTAATAATTAAAATTGTGAGTAGGTACCCTAAGAAGTATGATATTTCTTGATTGTTTGTCAACATCAAGACAAATACAACTGAGAATCCTTCCAGTAAAAAAAGTAAAATGCTTACTAAAATAGCATAAAAACAAGTGGATTTAAAAGTCCTAGATGTACCCATTATAATCACCTATAATTATTTTAACATACTTTAACTTCTTTTGTTTGAAAATAAATGAATTTGTGCTATAATTGTCATAGTAGAGGGTTTTCGAGTGTGATTATTTTTTATATTGGAGGGAATTTAAATGGCGAAGAATAAATCCAAAAGTGGCATGGGCGCAATAAAGCGTTTTGTTGGAAATAAAAATACAGTAACAATTTTAGGATTTGCTGCTTGTGTTCTAACTTTAATAATAGGCTATAATATACGTGTTAAGGATGCGATTTCTCCAACAAGTTTACCAGTTGCTAAGGACACCATTCCTTCAAGAACTTTAATTACAAATGAACTTGTAGGAAGGATAAATATTGCATCAACTTATGTAAATGAGGCAAGTAATGTTGTAAGAAATGTTAAAGATGTTGTTGGAAAATATGTTTCCCATAAAACAACTATACCAAAAGGGGGATTGTTTTATAAAGATCAATTAAGCGAGGCTAATGAAATGCCTGATGCAGCATTTGCAAACATTGAAGATGGTCAAACTATATATAGTCTAGCAGTTGATAAAGAAACAACTTTTGCAAACTCGATTAGAGCAGGAGATTATATAGATTTATACATGTCAGCAAAAGATTTTAACAATGATAACTTAGTTATTTATGGTTGCTTAATTAGCAGTATTAGAGTTTTAGCAGTAAAAGACTCTAAAGGAAATAACATTGTAAAAAATACACTTGCTTACGGAGAACCTGCTGAACTTTTATTTGCCGTTGATGATGAAATGTTTGATTTATTAAGAGAAACAGAATGGGTTCAAGGTGATATTGTCTTATCCCCAGTAATCTATAATAAAAACTATACAGCATCAGCTAATGAAACAGAAGTAGGAAGCGAACAATTGCAACAATTTATAAAAAATCAAGTTAGAGACTTTAGTTAGGAGGATAGTTGTTATGAATGCCGATAATATCAAAGTAAATATAAAAAGATTCTTTAGTAATCCAAATACCCTTACTTTTCTTTTAGTTATTGCACTAATAGTTGCTGTTTATTTTGTTTATAGTTATATGGTTAATAGGGCAGTAAAACCCGCTTCAATTCCATATGCTTTACAAAAAATAACTTCTAAAAAAGAGATAACAAAAGATATGGTCCAAAATGTAAAAATAAGCGGTACATTTATAACCCAAACAGGAAGAGGACTTATCCAGAATTCTCGTTCCTTATATGGAAAATATGTAGCAGAGGGATACCAAATACCTGAAAAAAGTTTTTTTTATACAGAACAACTAGTAGATGAAAAAACAGCTGAAAAGACACCAGTTGCCGATGCACCTGATGGCTATACAGTGTTCGATTTAGATGTCGATTTTCATTCAACTTATGGTTGCTCAATAATGCCTGGAAATTATATAGATTTATATTTTAAAGCAACAGATGATGATTTCATTATGTTTGGAAAATTTGTTGAAAGTTTAAAAGTTACAAAAGTAGTTGATAAAGATGGTAACGATGTATTTGCGTTAGAAGATGATGTAAAACAACCAAAGCCATCAAAGTTATATTTCATTGTACCACGTGAATACAATGATTTATTAAGAAAAGCATTATTAATTTCTTCTAATAATATCGAAATAATTCCAGTTCCAAGAAATGCTGGTTATTCTGAAAATCCAAAAGAAACTGAAATTGTTAATGATGAAATAAAAGACTTTATATTAAGCAAATCTGTGTACTTAGCAGGATAAAAGTTTACAAAATATCCACATGGAAGGGGTGAGAATATGTTAAATTCAATCTTTGATCAGATGGACTTTGGACCATTAAATGAGTTTTTAGAAGACGATGACATTACTGACGTTTCCTATAGTAACGGTGGTCAAGTATGGCTAAAGACTTTATCTAAAGGTATTTTTCAAATTAATAGGCCTGATATTAATAACACCTTTATGGAAAAACTTGCCTTCCAATGCTCTAATGTAATGGGAAAAACATTTAACATGGCCCATCCTTTCCTTGATGCTGAATCAGCTGAGCTACGTATGAACTTTGTTCATGATTCCATTGCTACTAATGGAATAGCTTGTCTTATTCGTAAAACACCTGCAAAAATAAGGTTAAATAAAGATAAGTTATTGAATGAGCAATATGTAACAGAAAAGATACATGATTTTTTACTTAAGTGCGTTGAAGGTCACTGTAATATAATGGTAGCAGGAGAGACTGGTTCAGGTAAAACCGAACTTGTTAAATACTTGGCTAGTAAAACTAAAGAGGATGAAAAAATTATCACGATAGAAGATACCCTAGAACTTCACCTTGATAAAATTTTCCCAACTCGTGATATTGTTGCTATGAAAACAAATAACATTGCTTCATACACAGAATCTCTTGTTGCCTGCATGAGACAAAACCCCATTTGGATATTACTTGCCGAAGTTCGTTCAGCGGAAGCTGTTATGGCTGTTCGTAACTCTATATCATCTGGACACCATATACTATCAACAATCCATGCTGATCGTGCCATATCTATACCTATGCGTATGTATTCGCTACTAGAATCCAGCCAAGATATTGAACAATTCTTAGGTTCGATTCATAGATATGTTCAAATTGGTATATATGTTAAAGGTTATTTTTCTAAACGCCTAGGAAGATTTCAACGTGAAATAATAGAAGTATGTGAATTTTATGTTGATCCTAAAACACAAAAACCTGAAGCCAATCTTTTATATCAAAAACAACTAGATGGTCGAGTAATAATGCGTAATCCAACGCAAAACTTAAAAGATTATCTTTCAATTGGTAATGTTGAAATTCCGGATGATCCATTTGGTATAGGAGATGCTGAAGAAGGATATGATGATACTAATAAAACAGCTGCTATAGCGGAAGAGAAGAGACCAGTTCCAGTTCATAGTCAAGACGATCCATTTAATATGAATGGAGATGCAGATTCTACGTCATCAAATGTAGCTTCTAGTGGCGGAGTTACTCCACAAGCGCAAGTGATGAGTCAACCTCAAGTAACACAACAAGCACAAATGCAACAACAACCTCAATCAATTCCACAAGTTCAACAACCAGCACAAGTGCAGACACCAGCAACAATACAAATGCCAGTACAACAAACTCCACAAGCTGGACAAACAATTAATAATACTAACGGACAAGTACAAATACAAGCTAGTCAAGTAGCTCAAGCTCTTGGAAATCAAGTTCAAGCTACTCCTCAAGTTGCTCAAGTCCAACAACCAAAAGTGACTCCTATACAACCAACTGTAGTAGGAGTACAAAACCAAACTCCAATTCCTGGAAGTAACGTAATGCAAGCAGCAGCTTAAGTCAAAAAAAATGAAAGAAGGTATGCTATATGGAACTATTTATTATGTTAGTTATAGGTATATTTGTAGTTTCCTATCGCCAACAAAATGGTGAAAATGTTTATAAGTTTATTGCCACAAGCATAAAAAATATTTACAACAAATATGCTCCTTATAGTTATCAAGAAGTAAGTCAAAAAAGTAAAGAATTAGGTCAAGAATATGGACCAAAAGAATATTTAGTTCAAGTAATTTTAATTGGTGGAATGTTCTTAGTAATTGGCTATATATATTTTTACAGTATTGTAATGGCAATATTTTACATGGGTATATCAATTATGTTTATTCCATATCTAGCGTATCTAAAGAATAAACGTGTCTACAGTGAATTTATCTTTGAAGAAATTCAAGTATATTGCTCAAATGTTATAAATGAATTTAATACAACTCAATCATTCGTTAAAGCTCTTGAAGGGGTAGTAGCATCAAACATTCTAGAAGAGCCTGTTTTATCCGATGTCAAAACAATGATTAGTATGTCTTACCAAAATGGTACAATTGATGAAGCTGTTGAATGGTTTAATCAAAAATATCCATATTATATGGTAAAAAATATGCACCAATTATTTTTACAGGTTACAAAAGAAGGTGCTAAAGATTCTGGAGAATCTTTTGAAAATATGATGCTAGATATTGACCTTTTAGTTGAAGGAGTTTATCGTGATAAAATGGACCGTGAAGCATCACATAAAAAATTCGTTATGTTCGGTATAGCACTGTATTTCTTAGTTATATTAATTCAAACACTATTAGATAAAAACAATTATAAAGCCATGCTTTCTTTATGGTATGTTCAAGCTTTATTACACATAGTTATAATAATTAACTCTTACTTTATTATATCAGGTGAGAAATTCTATAATGAAGATACGGGGGTTGAATAATATGTATATAGAAATAGGCTTTTTAGCAGTAATAATATTATTTGTTATGCAATATATTGGTGGATTTAGTATAAATAAATTTGTTGATGACAATGCTGTATATTTTAAAAGATTACAAGAAGATGATTTTGAATTCTATGCTAAGGCTAAATATGGTGATGCTGTAGACATAGAGAAACTATTTAATGCTCGACTTCGCCAAGCTTTGATGATAAGTTTAATTTTAGGATTTATGTTAATAAATAAGTTAAGTGGATCAACAGCTTTAATTGTTTTCGCCATATTTTTTGGTATGTTTAAACTACCTTATGTTCAATTAAAACAACATTATAAAAGTCACTTGCATTTAATAGATGCTCAGTTGCCTTATTATTTAAAAAACTTAGAAATATTAATTCAACACTATACAGTTCCTGTAGCGTTAGGTAAGTCAGTTGGTGATGCACCTGAAATATTCCAAGAAGGATTAAGGGATTTAATTGAAAAAATTAATGCTGGTGATTCGAGTGTTCAACCATATATGGAGTTTGCTCGAGAATATCCAGTACGTGATTCAATGCGTATGATGCGACTTTTATACCGTTTAGGTTTAGGTAAACAAGAAAGAAAACAAGAGCAATTGCTAACATTCTCAAGAACAGTTTCCGCTTTACAACAAAAAGCAAGAGAAGCAAGATATAAATCACGTCTTGATAAAATGGAATCAAAAACAATGCAAATGTTAGTATGTACTGGTGTTGGTGTAATGCTTTTGCTCGTACTATCAATACTTCAATCATTTGGCTAGAAAATGGATTTTTATCCATTTTTAATTGCTATAAAAAGTATTAGCATATATAATAAATAATTAAAAGGAAATGACTAAATGGCATTTTTAGATGACCTTAAGAAGCATATAGAAGGAAATGGATTCTCAATCGAGATGCTAGATTATTGTCGAATGTGTTTTCAATGCGGAGGATTTACTGAAGAAGATGAAGAAGAGTTTAAGAAAATACTGAGTGAAAGAGTAAGGGAAAAGTTACCTGATATAGAGGCTTATCTAGATGAAGCATTAGTTGTTCTTTGTATCAATAGAGGAGTGCATGAAATTGTTGATGTTTACTTCTATGGAGATGTTGCTTATTCGAAAAAAAGATCAGATGATATAGTGAGAAAATCTACATATCTTTATTATATGGAATGTAGTAATTATAAACGATCTTATCTTGACTATTTAAGTCAAAACCTTTCAGCAAATGGTATTAGCAAATCCATTTTAGAAAGATTAGCTAAATCTTTTTATGATATATTTTCTAAATACTTTAATGATTCTAGATTTCTTGAGACCCTTGATTGGGAAGAAGTTAGAGAGATGGATTATCCATATCTAGAATTTGCACTTAGTATTAAAGAAAGTGAAATGGCTAAATTATTACAGCAAAATGAAGTATTTACTTTTAAACTAGCTAGTAAAGTTCAAGACGAAGAAAAATGTTGTTTACTTGAATTAGAATATTCTCCATTAGGAGAAGAAGCTCTTAAAGTAGTTTCACTAATTGCTGAACCATTAAAATTATCTAGTTTACTTGAAAATAAAAAAGGAACTAAAAAAAGAGAGTTAACTCAAAAAGACTAAAAAAGAAACATAAAACTAATTAATAAGATTATGTAGTGTTTTAGCTGTGTAAAAATATTCGTATTTTTTATCCCGTTAGCTATCATGCAAAACAGGAAAATAACTTGTTTTGGTGAGCAATACAGATATGAAAAATCTGTTATAAAGTGCCGGAAATACGTTGAAATTTATACTGGTAATAGAAATAATTTCTTGCTAATATGAACTTAGGAGTATTTAACAAGTCGGATGTCTGCCTCCAACCTAAAAAAGGAAGGAGGTGATGGTAACATGAAAAACAAGACTTTTATCATTAAGGTTTTGCGGTTAGTTGCTGTCATATTATTTCTTCTATTCTTAATAATAGTAGTCATAAAAAAAGACATCTAAGTCAAACGACTTAAATGTCAACCAAACTTATGAGGTAGGCATTCGACACACAACTGTTAAATGCTCCCTTTTTATTGTATGAAGTTTCCTTCACCTAAATACATAATAACATATTTAAATATTGGGTTCAAGTAATTTAATCTAAATTCCATAATTGAAATTTGCCTGTGATTTCATTTACGTCTTTAGTGTTCCCATAAATAATGGCACCCATGTATTCCAACTCATCATTTTTCTTAGATGCAACTGCTTCAACAAGTTCTTCATCTGTTCTTGTTTCTAACATGTCTTTAGGATAGTCGGCTACTAATAAATTCTTATTTTCTTTAGCTTTATCAATAGCAGCTTTTAACTTTCCTGCTTTTACTTTTGTAACAATAAAGGGAAATTTACTAATTCCCAAATGATTAATTCCTGATGCATCAGTTAATATTTTCTTTCCCATAATTTCTGTATCGGAATATTTTCCAATTGAAACTGCTAAATGACCAATAACATTTAATGCTGTAGCAGCATCGACATTAGTTGCAATAATTCCAACAATTTTTTTATCTTCGTAATTCATAATTATTTCTCTCCTTCATTTTTTTATTGTTTAAAATAAAGGAGTAGAGTCCCCTTCGAGCACCTCTATTTTTGCCCATATTTCTCCGCCATGCATATTTCTTGGAAAACTTTGCATAATATCCACCACCTTTTTTTCGTAAAACTTGTTATTATTATAACAAAAATAAAAAGTGCTGTAAAATTTACTATCATTATGTACAAATGTATGATAAAATATTCATTGAGGTAGATTATGGACGAAGAAATAAAATATTTTACAGTAACTCAATATAATCAAGCTATAAAGAATTTTCTCGATTCCAAAGAAGAGTGTAGAAGTATTCATTTAAAGGGCGAGATATCAAATTTTAAAGGACATACAAGAGGACATCTTTATTTTACCCTAAAAGATGAAGAATCAAGGATAAGTGCGGTTATGTTTTCCTCAAGCGCTTCTAATTTAAGTTTTACTCCAAAAGATGGAGATGAAGTTTTAGTTGATGGAAGAATAAGTGTATATGTACCAAACGGTGGATATCAAGTTTATGTTGATGAAATGAAACTATCAGGCAATGGAGATTTGCTTAAAAAGTTTGAAGAACTTAAGAAAAAATTAATGGATGAAGGCTTATTTGATGTAGAAAAGAAAAAACCAATTCCAAAATTTCCAAGCAAGATAGGAATTGTAACAGCTCCAACAGGGGCAGCCATCAGGGATATTTTATCAACAATAAAAAGAAGGTATCCTTTGTGTGAAACAATACTTTTTCCCTCATTAGTTCAAGGTGAAGAGGCTAAGTTTGATGTTGTAAGACAAATTGAGACAGCTCAAAATTACGACTTGGATGTATTAATTGTTGGAAGAGGTGGGGGATCTATTGAAGACTTATGGGCTTTTAACGAAGAAATTGTTGCGCGAGCAATTTATGCTTCTAACATACCTATAATTTCAGCAGTTGGTCATGAACCTGACTTTACAATTGCCGATTTTGTTGCGGATTTACGTGCGCCAACACCAACAGGAGCCGCGGAAATGGCTGTACCTAATATGGTTGATTTAATAAACTATATTAGACAAATTGAAATAAGATTAAATAAAAATATAACAAGCAAAATTGATTATTTAACTAAGCAATTTAAAAGTTTAAGTACAAGTTATGTTTTATCAAACCCTTTAGCGACATTTGAAATAAAAGAACAAAAACTAGATACTTTAATAGATCGTGTTATAAAAGAAGTAAACTATAAACTCGAAATGAGTAGAACAAGATTTAAAAATGTTTCATCATCAAGAGTACTTTTAAAACCTACTGAATTATTTGCTCCATCTAAAAATAGTCTAGAATTAATTGTAAATAAATTAGAACTTTTAAATCCTTTAAGTGTTTTAAAGAAGGGCTATTCAGTAGTGAAACAAGATAATAAAATAATAAAGTCTGTAAAGGATGTAAAAGTAAATGATGAATTAAATATAAAATTACTCGATGGAGAATTAAAAACTAATGTTAAGGAAGTGAAATAATGGCAAAACGTGAAAATGAAGAAAAAAAATTTGAAGAATTAATGGCTGAACTTGAAATCATTGTTAAAGATCTTGAAGAAGGCAATACAGACCTTGACGAAACAATTAAAAAATATACAGAAGCAATGAAAATTGTTAAAGTATGTAACGACAAGTTAGAAAATGCCACAGAGGCAGTTAATAAAATCTTAAATGAAAATGGTGAGTTAACGGATTTTGAGGTAAATCCAGAATAAAAGAGCACTAAGTGCTTTTTTTTGTAAAAAATTACAAAAAAAACACTTGACAAGACGATTAGGGCTTGCTAAAA
>CAJUMA010000013.1 GCA_910587065.1 uncultured Bacilli bacterium
ATACCCCTGGAACAAGTAACCAAACAATAGCATCAGGACAATACTTAAGTGGTGCTCAAACAATAAAAGGAGATGCAAACTTAGTTGCTGCTAACATAGCTAAAGGAAAGAGTATATTTGGAATATCAGGTACATACACAAGTGATGCGAATGCCGTAGCCGGAAATATCTTAAGTGGAAAGACTGCCTATGTAAATGGAAGTAAGATAACTGGAACTGCAAGTGGCGGAGATGCTAAAGTATATAAATTTACAGATAAGCCAGTAACTATTCCAAGTGGAGTAACTTTAAAGTATGGTTCTTGGGTTTCCTTAAATAGAAATAAAGATACGACGTATAATTATTCAATAGATTTAGGTTTTACACCAAGTGAAGTAGTAGCTTGTGAGCTTGAAATGAGAGGTAATTATAGTTCAGGACGTGAGAATCTAGATGATCATAATTTCCGTTTTAGTAGAGGATATGCAAGTGGTACGGCTAACTCACAATATTGGTATTTTCATACTTTAGTGGCAAGTTTGAAATCTCCTTGGCTTGATAGTGATGATGCTTATGGGTCAGACAATGGATATAAGTTAAAATGTACACAATCAGGAAATAAACTATATTTTAGTATATCTAAAAACTATTATGCTAACAGTGATAAGGGAACTCATCTTTTTACGCGAGCAGATAAGTTATTTCTATCAGGTACACTTGTGTATAAATAGAAATGTTAAACTTTTTTTGATTATATTATTAGAAACAATTTAATTTATGATACAATTAAGTTGGTGGTACTTATGTATGCAAATGTCTTAATACAATATGGTGTAAAATCTTTAGATCACACATTTACTTATCGTATACCTAATAATTTAGTTGGGGTAGTTTCTGTTGGTGTTAAGGTTCATGTCCCTTTTGGAAAACAAAATATTAATGGATTTGTTGTAAGTATAAATGATTCTAAACCTGAATCAGAAGTAAAAGAAATAATAGATGTTGTTACAAAAGAATTAAAATTAAATGATGAAATGTTAGAATTAGGAAAGTACATTAAAGAAATTACTTTATGTAGCTTGATAAGTGCCTATCAAACAATGCTTCCAACTAGTATGAAAGTATCTAATTCTAAAGAAGATTATAATAAATATGAAGTTACTATATCTATTTGTGCAAGTGATGATGAAGTAGATAACTTTATTAATGCTAATTTAAAAAAAGCAAAAAAACAAGTGGAATTATTAGAATTAATTAGAGAAAACCCGCAAATAAAAAAAGATATTAATGGTTCGAGTTTAAAAAAATTACTTGAAATTGGTTTAGTAAAAGAAATTAAAACGCCTATTTATCGTATAAATTATGAATCAGTTATAGATGATGCATATATTCTTAATGATGAGCAAGAATATGCTTTTACAGAAATTGCGAAGCTCCTTTCAAAGCCCGAGACTATATTACTTCATGGAATTACAGGTTCAGGTAAAACAGAAGTGTATATGCATTTAATAGGCGAAGTTATTAATTTAGGAAAAAGAGCGATTATGTTAGTTCCTGAAATTTCCTTAACAACTCAAATTGTAGAAAGGTTTTATCATCGCTTTGGTTCAGATGTTGCTATTTTTCATTCAAGCTTGTCAGATGGAGAAAAATATGATGAGTATAAAAAAATTATGAATGGAGAAGTACATGTTGTAGTTGGCACTCGTTCAGCAATATTTACCCCAATTAAGGATTTAGGGATAATTATTATTGATGAAGAACATTCACAAAACTATAAACAAGACAATAATCCAAGATATCACGCACTGGATATTGCGAAATGGCGAAGTAAGTATAATTCTTGCCCTTTAGTCCTTGGTAGTGCAACTCCTTCATTTGAAACAATGGCAAGAGCAAAGAAGGGTGTCTATAAATATATTTCATTAAATAGAAGAGTAGGAACTTCTGTATTACCAAGTATAAGTATTGTAGATATGACAAAAGAAGCAAAGAAACGCAATATGATTTTAAGTGAAGAACTAAAAATTTCTTTAATGAAGTGTTTAGAAAATCATGAACAAGCTCTCATTCTTATCAATAGAAGAGGATATTCAAATATTATGACTTGTTTAAGTTGTGGATATACTTATAAATGTCCATATTGTGATATATCTTTAACTTATCATAAATCAAAAAATCATTTAAGATGTCATTATTGTGGTTATACAGTTATTAAAGATGAAATTTGCCCAAATTGTCATGAAAAATCGCTTGATAACTATGGACTGGGAACGGAGAAGGTTGAAGAGTTTGTAAGGAGCCTTTATCCTTCTTACAATATAGTTAGAATGGATACAGATACTACTTCTAAAAAAGGCGCTCATGCTAGAATTATAAAAGAATTTGAGAATCATAAGTATGATATTATTATTGGTACCCAAATGATAGCTAAGGGACTTGATTTTCCTAATGTAACTTTAGTTGGAGTTATAAATGCTGATGAGTCTTTAAATATTCCTGATTTTAGGAGTGGTGAAAACACTTTTAATTTATTAACGCAAGTTGCTGGTCGAGCTGGAAGAAGTAATATTCCAGGAAAAGTTATAATTCAAACATATAATCCAGATAATAAAACACTTAATTTTGTAAAAAATAATGATTATTTAGGAAATTATACTTATGAAATGAATGTTAGACACATGCTATCATATCCTCCTTATTGCTATTTAATATTATTGAGGGTAAGTAGTAAAGACTATAATTTATTGGGCAATGAGGCAAATAAGATCGTTAGTTATTTAAGAAAAAATTTAAGCAGTGAAAGTGTTGTTTTAGGACCAACAACTGCTTCACCTTTTAAAATCAACAATGTGTTTAGATTTCAAATTATTATAAAATATAAGTTTGATAATAATATTTCATCTTCCTTAGCTTTTATTGATGAAACGTATGCCTTAAATAAGGATATTTTTGTCGATATTGATGTGAATCCTATAAGAATATAAGTCTGGTATCATAAATTTGCATAATTTGAAAAAATTTAGTATAATAAGCCTCACTTGAAGGGGAAAAAGTGTATGGAAAAGAGTTTTAGTGGTTTAAAAAATGATGAGACTAGCAAAAAGAAATTACTATTTTTTGTTCAAAATACGGGAGATTTTGCCAATTTAGAGGATAAAAGGGAACTAAGTATTATTGAAGCAGTAAAAAATAGTGTTTCAGAAGATGCTGAGCCAGCAAAAAATGATGAAGAAATTTTAAAAGAATTAGGAGATTTTATTTCAAAGTCTACTGGTGAAGATGATGAATTTGAAGAGTTAGAAGAACTAGAAGATCTTCCGTCGATGGAATTTGAAGAACTTCCAGAGTTAGAGGATTTGGAAGAACTAGGGGATGTAGATGCAACTTTTTTTGACGAAATTTTTTCTGAAAAAAAGGGCTCTATTAAAACGGATGTAAATAATTCTTTTTCTAGCAATTTACACGAAATTAATAATTCTACTGAGGAGTTAAAAAATCAAGAAATTTTAAAGGCCTCGACAGAGTTAGAGGATTTGGAATTATTATTTTTGGATGAATTTTTAAATGATAGTTTTAGATTAGATTTTCAATCTAATGATTTAGATAAAACTAAAACTTCCAAAAAAGTCGAAAAAAAAGAGAAGAAAAAGAATATTTGCAAAAAAAGACAAAAAAAGGTTATTCCTAAAAGAGCAAAACGAGTAAAAAAATCTCGCCCAGCTAAAAAGAAAAAAAGTAAAGTTGTCTTAATATCTGCTATTTCTCTTGCTGTAGCAGTTACAGCACTTGCAAGTAAATATGGATATAATAAATATCAAGAAAAAAATAAAGTAAGTATTGTTTATGATGTAGGAGATAATAAAGAAGATGTTTTAGAGGATAATTTTAATTCTGTTATAGAATCTAATCTATCTATTGGAGATAAATTAAAACTAGAATTAGAGGAATACTTGAAAATATTATATCGTTATGATTTGTCAATTGAAACATATGAACTTATTTTAAGTAATATAAAAAAATATGACTTTTCAAATAACGATTCAGTCAATATTCAAACTTTAACTGTTATTTTCGATGGTAATAAAAACGCTCCTTTAATAGCTGATCAATTATATAATTATAAAAATAATATTACTAAATCAAGTAATAAAAAGTTTCAATTACTTTCTAATGTTTTATCTTTTAGTGATAGTGCTATAATAAATTTACTTGAGGGTAAAGATTTAAATACTATATTGAAGTTAGTATTTGATATTGATGATAATATTGATTTAACCACGACACAGATTAGTGCTGATGATGGTAAAAATACATCAGTTTTCTTAGATAAACTAAAGGAGATATCTTTTGGAAATATTACACAAACATGTGAAGTTGAAAATAATATTTTTGCTCAATATATAAAAATATATGAAAATAAAATTGGTTGTTATTTATATTTCGATAAAGATACGAAAAAAGGTGTTAATGAAAAAGTATATAAAGAAGAACTCGATGTATATTTAATGCAAAGAGAGAATAGTTTAGATTATAACAAACTTGAGGATAGAGAGTTACTTTATTTATATGTTAATGCTCTTTTAGATTCAAATAATTTGAATAACAATGATATGTCTGATTTAATTATGAATGGAACATTAAGTAAGTTTGGTGTTTATGATATATATGATTTAATGAAATATTTGAGTGGAAACGGAATTGATCATAAAAAGTCGGTTTATTTATACAGTCTTATAATGTATGGTGATGAGGCGTTACCTTTATTGCAGGAAGTAAATATGTGTCTTAAAAGAGATTTAGATGAGGGATTAATAAGTCAAGAAGAGTATGATTCATTTATGAATCAATTATCATTAGGCATTGAACTTTATGCACCAAATATGAAAGACGAATTTGAAGAAGCTAATAAGAAGAATGAGTCAATGAAAGAATTAAGATTGGATTTTTTTGGCACAAATTCAATATAGTACTCGACAAATTCAATAATAAGTATTATAATGAATCTATACAAGTGATGACGGGCTTGGAAACCTAGAGCTATATAAAGAATACTAGAGAACAAAGTATGGTGGAACAGCGAAAAAATAATGTCGCCCATACACTTTGTTCTTTTTTTGTTAGAGAAAGGGGCTTTTATGAGAGTATTTGTAGCATGTTCAGGGGACGAAAATGTTTTAATTAAATATCGCAATTTAGCTAGTGATGTTGCAACTTCTTTAGTAAGGTGTAATCATAAACTTATATTTGGCGGGTCAAGTACTGGGTGTTCAGGTAAGTGCTATATGACCTATCGTTATGAAGCGGGGAAAATTAAAGCTATAATTGATGTTCATGATACAAAGTATTTAGAGGATATAGAAGTTGATGCTTATGAAGTGATGCCTTCGAGTTTTGAGAAAAACAAAATGATATATCAAGCATCCGATATGATTTTGATATTACCAGGTGGGCTTGGTGAAATAAATTTACTATTTAGTTTGCTAGAAGAGAGCAAAAAAAGAAATGAGAAGAAACCTATTATATTATTTAATTATGATAATTATTATACACCTTTACTAAGGTTTTTAGAAAGTGCTCATAATGTGGAATTTTTAAGTAAGGATGATATACAATTATTTAGTATAGTTAATGATATAAAAAGTTTAGAAAGATATCTAAAAGTTAAAGATGAAGAATGGGAGAGATAAGTATGAAACATAATATGGAAGATTTAGTTAATTATTGTAAACAATATGGATATATATTTCAAGGGAGTGAAATATATGGAGGACTTGCTAATACTTGGGATTATGGTCCATTAGGTGCAAGGCTTAAAAATACAGTTAAGGACTGTTGGAGAAAAAGATTTATTCAGGAAAGACGCAATGCGTACGAAGTAGATGCAGATATTTTAATGCATCCACGTGTATGGGAAGCAAGCGGTCATGTTCAAAGTTTTTCAGATCCTTTAGCTGATTGTAAGGAGTGTAAGACAAGACATCGTGTTGATAATTTAATAAATGACTTTACGAACTCCAGTAAGGGAGATGCGATGAGTCAAGATGAAATGATGGAATTTATTAAAGAAAATAAAGTTCCTTGTCCTAAATGTGGTAAATCCAATTTTACGGATATAAGACAATTTAATTTGATGTTTCAAACGCAAAGAGGAGTTACTAATGATTCTAAGAATATTGTCTATTTAAGACCAGAAAATGCGCAAGGTGAATATGTTAACTTCTTAAATGTTCAAAGAACAATGCGTGCGAAACTTCCATTCTCAATTGGTCAAATAGGTAAGGCATTTAGAAATGAAATTACTCCAGGAAATTTTACCTTTAGAACAATTGAATTTGAACAAATGGAATATCAAACATTCTGTAAGGAAGGGTCCGATTCAGAACTTTATCAATATTTTAAAGAATATGGTAAGAAGTTTTTTATGGATTTAGGTTTACCGGAAGAAAAATTAAGATATCATGATCATGAAAAGTTAGCACATTATGCTAAAGAAGCTTGTGATATTGAATATCAATTTAATTTTGGTTGGGGAGAAATAAATGGTACACATAATCGTACTAATTTTGATTTATCACGTCATCAAGAGTTTTCAGGAACGCCGCAAACTTATTTAGATCCTGAAACCAATGAAAAATATATTCCTTATATTATTGAGTCAACCTATGGTCTTGATAGAACTGTTTTAGCAATTCTTGATGAAGCTTACAGAGTGGAAGAGTTAGAAGGAGGAGACACTCGTGAGGTCTTAAAATTAAATCCTGCTCTTGCACCATTCAAAGTTAATGTCTTACCTCTAATAAAGAAGAATCACTCAGAAAAAGCTTTAGAAATATATGAAGAATTAAGTAAGTATTTTATGGTAAGTTATGATGAAACGGCTAATATTGGTAAAAGATATAGAAGAGCAGATGCAATTGGTACACCTTGGTGTTTAACTGTTGATGATGAAACTTTAAGTAATGGTACAGTTACTTTAAGAGATAGGGATACAATGGCACAAATTACATTACCTATTGATGAAGTAAAGAATTATGTTCAAGAAAGAATAGTCTTTTAAATTTGACTATTCTTTTTTTTCGTGTTATGGTAATGTAAGTCAAAAGAGGGGGAGAAAAATGTGACTTATTTAGTTATTTGTTTAATTAGTCTTATTTCAATGATTATTAATAATGTTCGTTATGAAAAATATAAAAAAGAGAAAAATTATAAGAATAAAGAGGGAGTTAGTGAAATTATTTCTTGTTTAAAAGAGAATCCGTTCTTAACTCTATCATTGATTATATTAGGTACTTCAGTTCCAATAATTCATTTAAGTCCTATAATGGCAATGGGAGGTGGAGATAAGTACTTTGCTGATAGATTGGAAAAAGCTATTAAAGAGGGTAACGTATACTATGATAATAACGAAACCATTGATGTTGAAAATTATTCTGACGCCAAAGAAGAAGTATTAATTGGAGAAGTTGTTGAAAACGAAAAAATTAATTCAAGTGAGATAGAAGAATTATTTTCCGAATATATGTTTTTATTATTATCTTTGTCTTTAAATTTAGATTTAAGTGGTGATATAAAAACTGATTTTGCAGATATGATGAGTGAAGATGATAGTGTTATTGATGTATCGTATCAAGAAATTAAAGATGATGAAAAAAAAGGACCACAATTATAAGAATAGAAATCTATTCTTTTTTTCTTTAAATATCCTAAAAGAACCATATTAAGTATAAAAAGTGTTTACTCGAAAGCTTAAAATGTGTTATTATAATAATATAGTAAATATATGGAGGTGTTTCTTATGGCATTTAATGCACTTAAAGATGCTTTATTTCCAAAAGATAATAATGGTGATGTGATTGATACAGAAAATGAATCATATGATACAAGTGATTTAAACGGAGCAAAGACTGGCGGAGGAGCAAAAATGGTTTTAGTTGAACCTCGTGCTTACTCTGAATCTCAACAAATTGCGGACCATTTAAAAAGAAGAAATTCCGTTGTTGTTAATTTAAAAAGAGTTACAAACGATCAAGCAAGGAGAATTATTGATTTTCTAAGTGGTACTTTATATGCAATTGGGGGAGAATTACAAAGATTAGGTAATGGTATTTACTTATGTACGCCAAAAAATGTTAATGTTGAGGGTAGAATAAGTGATGAAGAAAGTGAAAAGAAAGCTAAATCGAAGATAGAAGACGAAATGGATTTTTAGTTCACTTAAATTAGGTGATGCATGTGAGAAAGTTTGATAGGAGTATAAATGGTTACAATGTAGCGCAAGTTAATGCTTTTGTAGATGATGTTGTTGACAAAGTTGATGATATGATTACGAAAATGAAGCAAAAAGATTTGGAAATCGAAAGACTTACAAATGAACTTGAACATTATAAAAAGATGGATGCTACAATTAACCGAGCAGTTGTTATTGCAGAAGAGGCGGCGAGTAAATATAAGACATCTTCTTTAAATGAGAGTGATGCTATTGTCACAGAAGCTAAGAAGAATGCAAATAGAATAATAAATGATGCCTTATTGAAAGCAGAAAAGTATGAAGAAGATGCTGCAAGACTTCGAAGAAACATTGTTGCCTATAAAAGAAGAATGAAGAATTTAATTGATCAACAATCAGAAATAATAGATGATTTAGATAAAGTTGATATAGAATAGCAAGTTGACTTGTTATTTTTTTTAATATTTTTAGAAAAGAGAAATTATGAAAACAAATTTGATGACTATACCAAACGTCTATTGCTGATGCCTTAAGTTTTATAGTTGCTATAATTATTTTTGCATCAGAGTATAAAGAATTGGATAAGAAAAAAGATACTGAGAATATCTTAATTGGTAATAATGTAAATGAAAATGGTAACTTTAATAAAATCATAACTATATCTCGTGAATATGGGAGTGGTGGAAGATTTGTTGCTAAAGTTTTAGGTGAGAAATTAGGTATTAAAGTTTATGATGCCGAACTTATTAGACTAACATCTAAAGAGACAGGATTTTCTTTAGATTATGTTCAGAAAAATGATCAATTAAAGAATAATTACTATGAAAATGATGATAGGATGTTTATTGCTGATAAAAATGTTATTAAAAAGTTAGCAAAAAACCCATGTATAATTGTTGGAAGATGTGCAGATTATATTTTGAGTGATCACAAAAATGTCGTTAAAATATTTCTTTACAGTGATGAAAAAGGTAAAATGAATCGCGCTGTTAAATATTATGGCTTGAATAAGAATAATGCCAGGAAAGAGATTACTAGAATAAATAAGATGCATGCTAAACATTATAAATATTATACTAATCGCGAATGGATGGATTTGAGTAACTATGATGCTTTATTTAATGTCGATAAATTTGGTATAGATGGCACTGTTGAAATCATAATTAAACTTGTAAGTGAAAAATAAGTAATTGCTTATTATTTTTTAAAATATTTTTTTGATGATATCTTTCATATAGGTATTTATTTCATCGAGGGAATAATTTATTTCGCCTCTAAAATGTTTAATATAAAGGTTAGCACATCCATAAGTATAGAAGAGTAAATCAAGTTCATGGGTATTGTTTTTATTTAAGGTAATATCCAGCTTTTTACGAAGTAATTTAACAATTCTATCAGCATAAATTACAGCTTCTGTACTGGATAAAATCATAGAATATATGTATTCATTTTCCTTCAAATAATTGGTAATATCATCAAGACATTGATCAAAATCGTCACTAGTTTTTAAATCTTCAATACTTTTTCTTAAAACTTCTAATGTTTCATTTTGGATATCACCAGCCACTTCGTAAATATTGTCGTAGTGAGTATAGAAGGAAGAACGAGTAATACCTGCACGTTCAACTAATTCTTTTACAGTTATATTTGATAATTCTTGCTTTTCGTGCATCAATTCGGCAAATGATTCTTTAATAATTTTTTTTGTTTTTCTTGATGAGGCATTTAAGTTTTTTACTTTCATTAGTTAACACTTCTTTCTAAACATATTATAACATTATTTTGACAACGTACAATATTGGACAATGTAAAAATATACAAATATTTATACTTTGTCTAAATTTGTACACAAAAGCCTTTTGTGTACTGTTTTTTTATGAGTATATTGCATATAATGTCTTATGTTTGAAAGGAAGAGATTTATGAAAAAAGTTAAAAATTCAATTATTAATTTTATAGTTGAGAAGAGATATTATATATTAGTTATTTTTACAATTCTTGCGATATTTTCACTTTTTTTAAGTACAAAAGTAACTATAAATCATGATATCTCAGCGTATTTACCAGAGTCTTCCGAGACTAAGATAGGTAAAAATATAATGGATAAGAATTTTTCTTCAACTAAAGAAAGTACCCTTAATTTAATGTTTAAAGGATTAAAGGATGAAGAAAAAGACAATGTAAAAAAACAAATAGAAGAAATTACTGGAGTCAAAGAAGTATTGCATGATGATAGTAGTGAATATAACAAAGACGATTATGCTCTTTATCTCATTACAGTTGATGATAAGGAAGATTCGAAAACAGCTACTAATGTTTATAATGAGATATCTACTAAGTATCAAGATTATGAATTTTTTACTAGTGGTAATGTGTCAGAGTGGAATAAGCCAGTTTTACATTTATGGATTATCGCATTTGCAATTGTATCAGCCATGATTATCTTAATCATTATGTGTGAATCTTATATTGAACCATTTTTGTTTCTTTATTCCATTGGCCTTGCAGTATTCCTTAATATGGGAACTAATATAATATTTTCAAGTGTCTCACATATTACTAATTCTATTGCTGCAATATTACAACTTGCTCTTTCAATGGACTATTCAATAATGTTAATGAACCGTTATAGTCAAGAAAGAAGTCATGAAAAAGATAAACTTAAATGTATGAAAGTTGCTTTAAATCATGCGACATCTTCTATTACTAGTAGTTCAGTTACAACTATTGTTGGTTTACTTGCATTAGTATTTATGAGTTTCACAATTGGTGCTGATTTAGGTTTTGTTTTAGCAAAGGGTGTTCTTTTAAGTTTAATAAGTATATTTCTTTCTTTACCAGCCTTAATATTATTATTTGATAAACTTATTTTAAAGACAAAGAAGAAAAGTTTAAATATAAGTATGAAACCAATTGGTTCATTTGTTTATAGATTTCGATATCCTGCATTAGTAATTTTTCTTGTATTATTTGGTGTTTCCTTCTTTTTAAAGGATGGGGTAGCTATTTTATACACTGGTACAGAAAATGATGAAATAGCATCAGTATTCAGTGAAAATAACCAAATCGCGATTATTTATAAAAATGAATTAGAAAGTAAAGTGGCTGATGCGATTAAAGACCTTGATAATGATAATATAAAACAAATATTAGCCGTTAGTAATACAATTGGTGGAGAATTAACTTATAATCAAGTAAATGCTAAATTAGATGATTTAGGGTTAGATGTAAATGTTGATGATTATTTATTAAAACTTCTTTATTACAATTATTATAATAAAGATAAGAATAATAAAATGACAGTTAATGAGTTTGTTAATTTTGTAAATAAAGAAATAATTAATAATAAAGATTTAAGTAAAAATATTGATTCTAAAATTAAAAAGAATATAGATAAGTTATCTAACTTTAGTGATAAAACTAAAATTAATAAAAAAAGAAATGCAGAAGATATTGCTAATATTTTAGGTGTTGATGAGGCTTTAGTTAATGATTTATTTATTTTATATAATGCTAAAAAAGTAACTAACAAGATGAGCATAGATGAACTTATTAGTTTTTTAGAAAAAGATGTTATACCAAATAAAAAATATAGTAGTATGTTAAGTACTGAACAAAAAGAAATGCTTAATAAAGTAAAGCCATTTACAAATAAAAAAGATATAAATACTCCATATAATGCTTTAACGCTTGCATCTATGTTTGGCTTAAGCGAAAAAGATGTCAAAAGCATAATGACTTTATACTATATGAATCAAGATAATAATATTAAATTGAGCTTAAATGAATTATATAAAGGCGTAAATGAAATAACTACTTCAACTAATTATTTAAATGGTGTTGATTTAAGTTTATTTAATGAAATTAAAGTATTTATTGTTAACGAAAATAATATCAATAATACGAAGTTAGATAGAAATGGTTTAAAACAAGTATTTAATTCCATAAATCCAAATATTGTTGATTCAGTATATACAGCATCTAAGTTACCTGATCAATATAAATTTACACCAAATGAATTTATTAAATTCGTTATAAATAATTTGAGTTCTTATATTAGTGAGCCTGATTTAAATAATTTAAAATTATTAAGTACTGTAATAGATGCTGTAAATAATAATACTAAATTTAGTGCAACAGAAATTTCTCATATATTTGGAATTGATACTAATATGGCATTTAAACTTTATACTTTAATTGGAATGAATAAAAATCTTGAATTTAAATTATCTCCAAAAGTATTTGTAAGTGTTATATTAAATAATCAAAAATTATTAAATGGAAAAATTAGCAGTGATAATATACATACGTTAAATTTACTTAATACTGTTATGGATTCTGTAAATAATGGTAGTAAATATACAGCCGAATCTATAAGTATTGTGCTTGGATTAAAAACAAGTGATATGAACCTTATATATTCTCTTTATAATAGTAAGACTACTAATTATAAAATGAGTTTAAATGATTTAGTAAATTTTATTTTAGATGACGTAGTAAAGAATCCTAGTTATAAGAAAAATTTTGACAAAGATACTGTTACAAAATTAGAGGCATCAAAAAAAGTTATGTCTTCTTCTTTAAAAAAAGAAAAGTTAGAATTTTCAAAAATTTATATGATGCTTTCAAAACTTACATCATCTTTAGATAAAGATTTAGTAAAATTAGTCTATATTTATAATGGATCAATAAAGCATTTTGATGAAAGTAGTAAATTAACTTTAGAACAACTTGTTAATTATTTAAATAAAGATATATTAAATGATGATATTTTTAAAGACTTTTTAGATACTGATTTAAAGAATAAAATAAAAGATGCTGATACTAAAATTAGTGATGCTAAGAAGTTACTTGTAAGTGATGAATATTCAAGAGTTATTTTAAATACTAAGTATAACTTTGAAGGGGAAGAGACTTTTACTTTTCTAAAAGCATTAAAAGATAAATTAGATGGTGAAGGAATTTATGTTATTGGGGACTCACCGATGGCTTATGAGATGAGTGAAAGTTTTAATGATGAACTTGATTTTATTACTGTTTTAACAATGATTGCTATATTTGTTGTTGTAGCAATCACATTTAAATCTATTGTTATTCCGTTTATTTTAGTTTTAGTTATCGAGTGTGCTGTTTATCTTACAATGAGCTATCTTTCTTTAACTAATACAAGTGTTTATTTTATATCACTTTTAATTGTTCAAAGTATTTTAATGGGAGCAACAATTGATTATGCTATTGTTTATACAACTTACTATATTGAAATACGTAAAAAAGGCAAGAATATTAAAGCGGCTTTAATAGAATCTTATAATAAATCAATACATACAATTCTTTGTTCTTCCTCAATACTTGTTATTGTAACTTTAATTGTTGGTAATTTTGCATCGTTAATTGCTGCTAAAATTTGTATGACTTTATCAAAAGGTTCATTGTGTGCGGCTTTACTTATATTGTTTATATTGCCACCTATTTTAGCTGTATGTGATAAGCTAATAATTAAAGAAAGCAAATAGAATTGACTTAAATAGTTGATTCTATTTTTTTCATGTTTCGAAATATGACAAAAAAGTAGAAAGAATAAGCTATTCAAACTAATTTAAGTTATGTAAAAGTAGTGTACAAATTAAGTATTCTTGATAGTTTTTGGATGCCAAACACTTGTACAAAAAAAAAAAAAAAAAATGCTACAATCAAGATAGGCAAGTACGCCTAGAAGGAGAATGTTTATGAAAAGAAGAAATGTAACTTTATTGGTGTTTATACTAGCAATAGGCTTTGCTTCTGTCAGTACAACACTCGTATTAAATGGAACATTAAATTTAGGATTTAATGTAGCAGAATTTGATGCAGATGTTATTTTCACAAGAGCGGTAACACCTTATGGAAATGCAGCTGTTGCAGAATCGAAAAAGATAATAACTTTTGAAACAGAAAGGTTAGAAAATGTTAATGATAAAGCTAATCTTGAATTTGATATAACAAATAAAAGTCGAGATTATGATGCAAGTGTCGAAATAAGTTGTGGTTTAACAAAAGAGTTTACCTCATTTAGCGAATATGTAACAATTGAAATAGATTTAAATAATCCTTTTGAATTAACAGCAGGTAGTACAAAGCGAGGAAATTTAACTGTTGAATTAGTAAAAGCTTATAATGAATCTTTAGATGAGGAAATAGAATTTGAATGTAGATTAATAGCAACACCAATTGAAAGGGATACATTAGGAAGTGTTTATGAAGCTCCTGAGGTTTATAAAGAACCTATTTTAAATGGAGCGGACCCTGTATTGATGTCAGGAAAAACAAGAGATGCATCAAGTGAACTGATACCTGTTATGATAGATAATAAGGGAGTAGTCACATATGCCGATGTGAAAGAAGAATGGTATAATTATGAAAATAAAGAATGGGCAAATGCAGTAATACTTGTTGATAACCCATCCAAAGAATATAATGTTGGAAATATTATAAAAGAGAGTGATATTGAATCCTATTTTGTTTGGATACCTAAATATTCTTATCAATTATGGGATATAGGTAACTATAATTCATTAACAGAAGTTGATGAAGAAAAAGTCCATGAAATACCAATTAGATTTGGATTATCAGAGACAGATGATTTAAATGAGGGAGAATGTACAACTCCAATGAATGAAGAAAGAACTCAAGCTTTAAGTGGAGAGACAGGTAATTGTCAAGTAGGAGATTATATGACTCATCCCTCATTCATAAGTATGAACACTAATGGCTTATGGGTTGGTAAATTTGAAACAGGATATAAAGGGGAAACTCCTGGAAATATAAATTCTTCTGATAAAGTTCAAATTAAACCTAATGTTTATAGTTGGGGAAGTATTCAGATAGTTAATGCACATCTTACAAGTTATAATTACAAAAGAGAAATGGACTCTCACATGATGAAAAATACTGAATGGGGAGCAGTAGCATATTTACAACATAGTCAATATGGAAGTGCTAAAAGTGTAAGAAATAATAACAATACAGCTTATATAACAGGATATGCAGCCGTAAATGAGCCAACATTAGGTTGTGGAGCTTATACGGAACACGAAAGAACAAATCTTGGATTAGATGGAGAAAAAACAATTAATTATAATAACCCTGGTTCTCAGGTTGCAAGTACTACAGGTAATTATTCAGGAATTTATGATATGAGTGGAGGACAATTTGAGTATACACTTTCTTTTATGAAAGATAGAGAAACAGGATTTATAACGGGAAGATCTAGTTCTTTAAATTCGGGATTCTCTGGTAAATATGTTAACGGTAGCATTACTACTACGGGTACTGATATTCCTGAATCAAAATATTGGGATATGTATTCATATTGGAGTAATGATGTGGATTATAGAAATCGTATTTTAGGTGATGCGACTGGAGAAATAGGGCCATTTGCCTCTAAAGCCTATAGTACAGATACGAGAAAAATTAGTTCTTGGTATGAAGATGAAAGTAGAATGTTTCCATCAACCGTTATTCCTTTTACAATACGTGGAGGAGATGTAAGACGTGGAGTTGGAGCAGGAATATTTACAACTGATAATCACAATATTGAGGGAACTTATTATTACGGATTTAGAATTGTTCTTGCTATATAAAATAAAAACAAATATAGAATTTATCTAAGACTACCTTATGGTAGTTTCTTTTTATTTGTGATAAAATTGAATTGGTGATACTTATGTATAAAGTAGTTAAAAATGAGATGATAAGTGAAGGTATATACCTACTTGAAGTCATAGCTCCTTTAGTTGTAAAAAAATGTTTGCCAGGACAGTTTTGTATTGTGATGGCTAATGAGACTTCAGAACGCATACCTTTAACTATTTATAAATATGATAGAGATACATTTATTTTAAGTATGATTTATCAAGTTGTTGGTGCGTCAACTTTAGAGTTAACTTCTCTTAAAGATGAGATATACTCAGTAGTGGGTCCTTTAGGTAATCCAAGTGAACTTGTAATAAATGTAGATACTTTAAAAAACAAACGTGTTTTATTTGTGGCTGGAGGCGTGGGCATTGCTCCAGTTATGCCACAAATAACTTATTTAATATCTCATGGAGTTTTATGCGATTTAGTGTATGGAGCGAAAACAAAAAAGCTTATTATATTAGAAGATGAAATAAAAAAGATTGCTTGTGATTATGTCATTATGACAGATGATGGAAGTTATGGCAAGAAAGGGACAGTAGTTGATGCCATGGACAATCTAGAAAAGTATGATGAATGTGTGGCTATTGGTCCAGTTGTGATGATGAAGTATGTTTCTTTAAAAACTAAAGATAAGGTGCCTACCATTGTTAGTATGAATCCAATTATGGTAGATGGCACGGGTATGTGTGGTGCTTGTAGACTTATTGTTGATGGTGAAGTTAAATTTGCTTGTGTTGATGGACCAGAGTTTGATGGACATCAATTGGACTTTGATTTAGCAATAGAAAGAATGAATATTTACAAGACTTTTGAAGGAAGAAAATATTTAGAAATGCTTGAAGGAAAAACGCATCATGGTGGTTGTGGAGAGTGTAATCATGAATAAAGTAAATATGCGTACTTTGGATAAAAACACAAGAATTTATAATTTTGAAGAGGTTAATTTAGGTTATAACAAAAGTGAAGCAATAAAAGAGGCCAGTAGGTGTTTAAATTGCCAAAATCCGCGTTGTGTTAAGGGATGTCCAATAAATATCTATATTCCTAAATTTATTGAGGCAATAAAAAAAGATGATATTAAGTTAGCTTATGAAATAATCACGGAAAATAATTTATTTCCGGGTATATGTGGTAGAGTTTGTCCACAAGAAAAACAATGTGAAAGCATGTGTATAAAGGGATTTAAAGGAGATGCCATCTCGATTGGTTCATTAGAAAGATATGTTGCTGATGAAGCTCGGAAATTAGATATCAAAACAATTTTAAAAAAGAAAAATAATGGTAAAAGTGTTGCTATAGTTGGCTCTGGTCCATCTGGGCTTTCATGTGCATCTCTCTTAGCAGTTGAAGGATACTCAGTTACTATTTATGAGGCTTTACATAAGGCTGGTGGAGTCCTAACTTATGGGATACCGGAATTTAGATTACCGAAGAAAATCGTTAATAAAGAAATAGAAAAGTTAGTTAATCTTGGAGTAAATTTCATAATGGATGCACCCATTGGTAAGACTCTAAGCATAGATGATTTAAGGAATGAATATGATGCCGTCTATCTAGCGACTGGAGCAGGGTTACCAAGATTTATGGGTATAAAAAACGAATGTGCAAATGGAGTATTTTCGGCTAATGAAATATTAACACGTATTAATTTAATGGGAACTAATACCCCAATATTTAGTGGTAAAAAAGTTTTAGTTGTAGGATGCGGGAACGTTGCTTTAGATGCAGCAAGATCTTTAAAAAGATTAGGTATAAATGTAACAATAGTTTATCGAAGAGAAGAAGAAGAAGCCCCCGCTAGACTTGAAGAACTTAAACATGCTCATGAAGAACAAATTGAATTTAGATTTTTAACACTCCCAAAAGAAATTTTAGTTGATGGAAATAATATTACGGGTGTAAAAGTTATAAAAACGATAGTTGAATGTCTAGAAGATGGAAAAAAGATCATTAAAGAGATACCTGATACTGAAGAAAATATAGCATGCGATATGGTGGTAATGGCTTTAGGAACAAGTCCAAATCCTCTTATTAAAGAAGGAAGTGCTTTAAGTATTAGTGATGCAGGATTAATAGAAGTAAATGAAAGCCAAACAAATCTAAATGGAGTTTATGCAGGAGGAGATGCTGTTACAGGAGCGGCAACGGTTATTCTTGCTTATGAAGCAGGAAAAAAAGCTGCAAGAAAAATTATTGAGGATACTTCTATTTGACTTTGTGAATATTTTTATCTATAATTGACTAAGGTGATAAAAAATGAAAGATAATTTAGGTTGGATAGTAGCTGGGGTTATACTTTTAATTATTGTTATTTCCTGTGTATTATCTAGTGGTAAGAAAAAAGAAAGTGAGAATGTAGAAATTATGGATGGAAAACATAATGTAGTTATTAAGGTTAAAAATTATGGAAATATTTATTTGGAGTTAGATGCTGATATAGCACCTATAACTGTTACTAATTTTATATATTTAGTTAATAAAAACTTTTATGATGGACTTACTTTCCATCGTATTATTAAAGGATTTATGCTTCAAGGAGGAGATCCATCAGGTAATGGGACTGGCGGAAGTGCAACAACTATTAAAGGAGAATTTGTAAATAATGGTGTTGAAAATTCAATTAGTCATGAAAGAGGGGTTATTTCAATGGCTCGTAGTAGTGATATGAATTCAGCTAGCAGTCAATTCTTTATAGTTCATAAAGATTCTAAGTTCTTGGATGGTGATTATGCAGCTTTTGGACATGTAACAAAAGGAATGGAAGTAGTAGATAAAATTGTTGAAGAGGTAGGGACAACGGAAGATACTCTTATTTCAAAATCTTTCCAACCAGTTATTGAATCTATTAAGGTAGTAGAAGAATAAAAAAAGACATAGTTTCTAATAAGCTATGTTTTTTTGCCTTTTTATTATTCTTTTATGCTATAATAGAGATGTGATTATGATGAAAAAAATAATAAATAAAAATAATTTATCTTTTATATTAATGTTTATTATATTGTTTATAATAAGTTTTTATATGGACATTTATACAAGACATTTATTTGATATTTCTTTATTTGAATTTAATAATTTACGTTGCCGTACTATTTGGATTGGATTTTCTTTATCTTGGATATTTTTTATACTTCTTATTATGTATTTAATCAAAGAAAATAAAAGAATTAAAGTGTTTACAATTATAGCTGTTTTACTTAATATACTTCTATTTTCTCATATTTGTTTTGCTCAACAAATGGGGAAATTACTTTCTGTTTCGGATCTTTTTTTGGCGGGAGAAGGTTTACAGTATATAAAAAGTATTTTCTTAAATTTAAATGGTGGCATGATTATAACCTTAATCATTAATATTTTTTTAATAGGAGAACTTAATTATTTAGATTATAAAATGGAAAGTAAAGAGAAAAAACTTAATATAAATAAATATGTTGTTTGCGGATATGTTCTTTTAATTATTTTTTCAAGAACGGTTTCGTTTTTAATGTTGGGTAGCGATGTAGATACTAATAACTGGCAAGAAAATTATAATACAAAAAATATATATAATAATTTTACTAACACTAATTCATCAATGTTTATTACTGGTTTTTATGAGTATAACGTTAGATCTATTTATAAATATTTTTATAATTTAATAGTTGAAGATAAGGCTGTTTTAAAAACTAATGTGGATAAGTATAATAGCATTTATGGTATGAATTTAAGTGAGAATGACTATACAGGTATATTAAAAGATAAGAGTGTTATATTTGTAATGATGGAGAGTATTGATTCTTGGATTGTTGATAATCAAACTATGCCAACTTTAAAATATATGATGGATACAGGCTTTAATTTTACTAATAGGTATTCGCCATTTTTCAATGGTGGTCAAACGATTAATACTGAGTTTGCTTTAAAT
Source organism: uncultured Bacilli bacterium (assembly GCA_910587065.1). Lineage (GTDB taxonomy): Bacteria > Bacillota_I > Bacilli_A > RF39 > UBA660 > CAG-582. The sequence goes on from CAJUMA010000013.1 coordinate 19,788, forward strand.
ACAGGAATGTATGCCGTAGGGGATAAGAAAACTATATATGATACTTTAGATATTGACTATAACTATAGTCTAGCAAATATGTTAAAAGTTAATGGTTATGATGTTAATTCCTTTCATGCTAATACAGGATCCTTTTATAATCGTTTAGCTTTCCATAAAAAGTTGGGTTATAATAATCATTATTCAGCATTTGATATGCAAGCTTCTGGGATTTTGGATAAGGATAAAAACTATTATTCTGATTCGGTTTTAATTAATGATGATAAGTTATATGATTTAATTGTAAAAAATGATAAGTTTTTGAGTTTTATTACAACTTATTCAGCTCATTTAGAATATACAGATGATAATAAAGTATATCGAAGTGTTCCGCATTATTTAGACAGAAAAAAATATGGTGAAGAAGAATATGTTTATCGAACACTTGCAAATGATACAGACCGATTTTTGCATATATTACTTCAAAGGCTTGAAAAAGATGATATGCTTGATGATGTCGTTATAGTTCTTGCAAGCGATCATTATGTCTATGGCTATTCAGATTCAGAATATGTTGCCTCAAAAAAGGATGTTATGAATGATCGTAAATTACTACAAAATATACCATTAGTTATATGGAGTAAGAATCTTGGTCACAAAGAAATTGATACTATATTAGACACTGCAGATGTTCTTCCAACATTACTTAATATGTTGGGCATTAAGTATAATCCAAATACTTATTTAGGTTCTGATGTGTTTTCTTCTAATCATGATGATTTTGTTTGGTTTTCGGATGGTTCTTATTTAGCGTCTAAAACTTGTTCATTATCAAAAGAAGCAATGCTTACAAAAGTCAATTATAATATAGCAAAGAATAAAGCCATTTTATTAACTAATTATTATGGAGTGTAGTGGAGGTAGTTATGAAAGATACGAAAGAGATTGTGTTATTTTTTGAGGAAGGTGTTAATTTTAGTTTATTAGATGTTTCGCGTGAAATAGTTAGTAGGTATAAAGAGTGTGGAGAGCCTATATTGTTTCCTGATGATGGTAAGACAAAAGCTCCTTTGATACTTTTTAACACTAATCCTGATTTTCAAATTCAAATTAGCCGCGTCTCTTTAAATTTTGTTGTTAATCATCATTATTTTAAAAAGTTAGCCGCACTTATTTTTGATATGGTTGATGTCTTTGAAGAATTTAAATGTAAATTTTATAGAATGGGATATATCTCGAGTATATTTTTGTCTCCTGATTATGTTAAACGGGTTAAAAATAGATTTTTAAGGGTTGAAGAATTAGAGGACATTAGCGAATTTAATCTTTGTTGGTATAAAAGATTTCAAAATAAATTTGGATGTATTAATTGTTGGGAAAAGTTTATCACGGATTCCACTAATTTCAAAGACTTACTAATTCAGTATGATATTAATACTCCTGTTGATGAAAATATTAGTTTTGATATGAAGTATATTAAAGAATTTATTGTAACAGCTAATGATTATATTGAAAAGAGAATTGATTTTAAATGATTAAAAAGTTTTGTTCATTTTGTTTATTGTTAATATGGCTAGGGTTGATTTTTGGCTTTTCGCAGGAAAATGGTAGTGAGTCTAGTGGGATGAGTGAGAAATTAATAAAGGGAGTGGTAATGATTTTTACAGATATTGATTCCGATAATGAAAAATTAGGAGAAATTGTTAATAAATATTCATTTCCTGTTCGAAAGGCTGCTCATTTTACAGAATATTTTATTTTAAGTATAATTACTTTAAATTTTTTTGCTTGTTTTGAAATAAATTATCGAATATTAATATATTCAGCTCTTTTTTGCATATTAGTAGCCGTTTGTGATGAATTTTTTCAAACGTTTATTCCAGGAAGAGATGGAAATATAAAAGATGTCCTTTTGGACTCAAGTGGAGCTCTTATAGGGTCTTACTTAGTAAGTAGATTTTATTTGTTTAGAGGAAAAAATGAGATTAATAGTTAATAATATATTACTTGGTATACTATTTTCTATCACTTTCTTTTTTGTTGTTTTCTCTTTAACAGTTTTAAATAAGAATTTTATATATAAGATATTTAAGGATAATAGTTATTATCATGTTTTAGAAGAAAGACTTAATAGTTATGACATTGATAAAAAAAGATTAGAATCTGATTTAAAAGTATATGTAAAGAAGAGATACTCTAATGAGTATTTTTCTGCTAATGGTCAGGTAGATCGTGATGCTTATAACAATGTTGTAAAATTTGATGGATATTTTGATAATATTAATATCACCTTAATTATTTATATTATTTATTTAATTACGATTGTTTTAATAATTATTACGGGCATAATATTTAAAAAAAACAAAGGATATCATGATCTTCTTTGTATAAGTTTAATAAACTTTTTAATTAGTAGTATTGTCTTTGGGTGGTTATTCTTATTTATAAAGATAGATAACAGCATACTTGATATTATTAAAGATACATTTATTCATTATTACTTGGCGTTTGCTATAATTATTTTTGAACTTTTTTTACTAAAAAGAATAAAAGCAAAGTTTCTGTGACTTTGCTTTTATTATGCTCACTGAATGACTGAGGTATATTTTGCTTGTTTTATGGAATAATTAACTTAGTTAGAAGTGTGGTGGTAAATTGAATAAAGAAGATGAAATTTATGTTTATTATTTAATTGGCCAAAATTTGAAGAAAATTCGTAAGAGTAAAGGATATACACAAGAAAGACTAGCAGAAGAGTCTACTTACAGTGTTGGATTTATTATGAATATTGAAAGTAGTAAATATATGCAAACATTCTCTTTAGGTACATTATGGTGTTTTGCAAAAGTATTAGAGTGTGATATTAGAGAATTTTTTGAACCTTTAGATAATTAATTATAATTCTTGACCATACTTTTTAAATTCGCGGTAGAGCTTAGTTATAGCTCTTTTTTCAATTCTTGAAACATAGGATCTTGATATGCCCATATTTTCTGATATTTCTTTTTGGGTGTATTCATCGCTTTCAAATAGGCCATAGCGTTTTATAATTATTTCTTTTTCTCTTTCATTTAAAATACTTAAAAAATTATTTAGTTTTGTTAAATTGTCTTTATTATGAATAAATTCTGTTAATTCTGTGTTATTTGACTTTATAACATCTATTAAATTTATTTCATTACCATCTTTGTCATAACCTATAGAATCATTAAGAGAAACATTGTTATTGTTCTTTTTATTACTTCTAAAGTACATCAATATTTCATTTGCAACATGCACCTATTGGAAACTTTATTTATAATTAATAATAATTTTTTCTTTATCTGCTGTAACAGAGTCTATTAAAAGATGAGCATAATACTTTTTTGTTTTAGAATCAAATTTATCAATACATCTTTTATATGAAGACAATAGTTTTGGAACGGATATATTATTCTTCTTTGATGTTAATAGGTTAATTTTCTCTTCAATTGCTTCATTTTCTTGTTTTAAATTTCTTATTTCTTTATTTATGCTTTTTACAATCTCAACATCTAAGTATTTAATTTTAGCAATTAGATTATTTATTAAGTTAATGTTTTTCTCTTTTTTATCAATAAGCTTATCTAGTTCATTATTATTGTGTTTTTTTAAAGCATTTTTTAAGCTTTTAAGAAACTTATTTATATTTATATCTAAAGACAGAATGTCCGAAAGTATTATATCGTCTAATAAATATCCATTTATGTTTTTTTGTTGACATAGTTTCTTTTTACTCTTTTCCTTTAGTTCACATATATAGTCAAATATAATTCCATTTTCTTTATGTGATCTTATCTTTGGGCGCATGTTTGTACCACAAGAGGAACATTTTATTAAGCCTGAGGAAATACTTGGGGTATTATTCATCTTACGGTAACGTTTATTATTGTTCATTTCTAAAATATTTAAAATTGTTATAAATGTTTTTCCATCAATGATAGGTTTATGTTGACCAATGGATATAATCCAAGAAGTTATTTCTTTTTTCTTTAAGAGTTTGTGATTTATATTTTTAGTTTTATTGTAAACCATTAATCCAAAAATACCATTAAATTCTTTTTTATCTTTATAAATGTTGGCATTCTTACTTTTGTAGTAGATGTAAATGTTTTTATCTGCTGCAACATAAACTGGATTAGTTAGAATGTTTTTTAAACTGAATCTTGTATAGGGTTTTGAATTTGTTGAGTTAATATTATTATTTAGAAGATATGTTTCTAATTTTGTTAATGATTTAAATTCTAGAAATTTTTGAAATATAATATTTATTTTTTCTATTTCTTCATTCTGTTTTAGACTAAATATTTTTTTCTTTTTGTTATTAGAAAGTGAAGTTACAGATACAGAAGAGTATCCAGTTGGAGTTATACCCCCTAACCAAACTCCAGATTTTGCCAGTTCAAGCATATTATCTTTTATTCTTTCGGCAATTGTGTTTCTTTCAAGTTCAGCAAATACAGAAATCATGTATGTTAGTGCTTTGCCACTAGGGGTTACTGTTTCAATGTTTTCAGTAGCTGATAAGAAGGTGACTTGATGCTCTTCAAAAATACTCATTAATCTAGAAAAATCTTTAACATTACGACTTATTCGGTCAAGCTTATAAAATATTAATACTTTTATTTTATTATTAGTTATATCATTAAGTAGTTTATTGAAGGCTGGTCTTTGAAGATTGTAACCTGAAAATCCCTCATCTTCATAAATCTCTATTTCATTTAATTCGATATCTTCGAATTTATTGATTAGAGTTTCTTTACATATTTTAATTTGATTTTCGGTGCTTTTTCCTTTGCCAGTATATTTTGATTTTCTTGAGTAAATAGCAAATTTTCTTTCACTCATTTCCTCACCTCTTTATTATATACTGTTATTTCTTTTTAAATATACAAAGAAATGACAAAACAGTTGACATAAAATGTAAAGTATGGTATTTTGTTAAGGTATGTTTTAGAGTTAAAACAAAGAAGGAAGGAAGTATTTATAATGACTAAAGAGTTAAATAATGTTAAATTAAAAATTACTAATTTACTTGAAAAAAGAAACCAACTTATAATTTCTAAACAACAAGAAAAAATTGATTTAATTAATAAAAGCAATTTAGATGGACTATTTTCAAGACTTGTTTATAGTTCAACAGAAACTATAGAAGACTTAAAAAATAAATTAAGTAATAAGACTTCAATTGATCAAGAAATAACATTTTTAAATAATGAGTTATTGATACTTGTTTCTAAACTTGATAAATTGAAAGAATCGTATTTGGAAGAAATGGAGGATTTAGCAAAAAAGCCAGGAAAAAAGAGAATATTTAATGGTAAATTTGGTAGAAAAGCTATTTCTGAAAAGTATTATAAAAAGTATACAAGTCTTTATAACGCGGTAAATGAAATTGATGAACTTAGAGTTCTTGTTGATTCCATATTACATGAAAAAGTAGAAACTAATTATCAAATTAATAAGGAATATGTTCAAAATCTCGATGAGAAAGAGAAAATTAAATATTATTCTTCTTTAGCTGCCTTAATTATGTGTGATACTGTTTTAGAACCTGCTAACGTTTTAATAAATAGGGAAGTAAGTGTTAATAAGAAAGATGCAAATACTTTAATTGATTGCTATAGATTTTATAGGCAATCCTGTGCTGAAAGTGTTAAACGTGATAAGAAGTCTATTTTTATAGGTAAAATAAGAAATATGTTTAAAAAAGCAAAAAGTTCTTTAAGATCTGTTTTAGGATTAGATAGAGAAAATGGTGTAAACTATGCTTTAAGAAAAAGTGTTGCGGTTGCATCCCTTTATGCAGGTATTATTTCTACCTCATTAGCATCGCCATTAAATTCAGCTAATTTAAATAGTGATTTAAAATACAGTGTGAGAAATGAAGAATTGAATCAAACTTTACTTGTGGATCCAAATTCTAAAAAATTTATTTTAAAAGAATTCCTATTAATGACAAAAAATAATGAGGGACAATTAAAGTTAGTTGCACCACTTGAAAAACAAGAGAAAATTGCCTTTGTAGTTTCAAGTGTAGATGAGGTTACAGAATCTATTGCAACCGAAAGCGAATATTATAAATCAGAAGAAAAATTGGAAGATAAAGTAGAAGAGAATGCTTGTGAAATTGTTGAGGGTGTAACTGTTAATTCTACTGAGAATAATGAAGTAGATGCAATTGATGACTCTCAAATGACAGAAAATACTGTTGTACCTGTAAGTCATATCTTGATTGATACTAATGCAGATGAGATTATAACAACAACTGATGAAGTTAAGGAAGACGAATTAATTGTTCAATCTGTGGAGATTGCTCCTTATGAGAAAATTCCTGGTTTACATTTAACTTTTAATAATACAACTTATGATTTTTCAAAAGATGAAATAAAAGCTTTATATTGTGTTACTGATCATGAGTATAATGGTACTTACGAAGATGCTTTAACAACTGTAACCATAATCGTAAATAGACTTGAAGACCCACGCTATCCTGATGATTTAATTAGTGTTTTATCGGAAGAGGGACAATTTGTTGTGTGGGAAGATGTTCTCGCTACAATGTCAAGATATGGCGATGATTTTGAAATGAAAGAAGATATTTATAATGCAATTAACGATGTCGTTAATCGTGGTGTTAGAAACAATGATTATGTTGAATTTAAAGCTTCTTGGACTTGCGATTACTCCACTACAGGCGAGTATAAATATCAATTATCAGAAGGCGGAAATAAGTGTCATAATGTTGCTGTTAGTCTTGATAGAACAGACAAGAGAAATAATGATAAAAAAGAAACAAATGTCAGTACATCACAAAAAGGTAAAACTCTTAATAGAAAGTTATAACAAAGATTATAACTTTTTTTGTGTAGAAATTAAATATATATTTTCTTGCATATTATTTACTAGGAGTGATATATATGCTTGTTAAAAGAGTAATAAAGAATATGGATAATATTGAAGACGCATTAGTTGAATTACATGTTCAATTGATGTTAAAATGTTTAGAAGGTTTTGATGTTAATGATGATATTATTGAGGAACTCTCTTCTTATTTTACTAAAAATTGTCAATAGGCTAATATTGCATTTTCAATACATCTGGCAACATATGTCGTAAGTTTATTATTTTTATTTATTTTAAATGAGTCTATTCCTTTTATTAAACCAATAGTACCTATACTTATTAAGTCATCATTCATTTTTTCTATGCAATCAAATTTTTTGACAATATGAGCAACTAATCTTAAATTATGTTCGATTAATTTTGAACGTGCTTCTTTATCACCATTTTGCATTTTTTCAAGCAAATCTGCTTCTTCTTCTTTTGATAGGGGATTAGGAAAAACATTAATGGAGTATGATCCCATGAATATAGAAAGAAGATTTACTATATGTATAAAAAATAACATTAAATCACCTAATAAAGTATATGGATTATTAATCGACACTATACCAGAAAAAAAGACTTAAAAAGTCTTTATTGGATTTTTCTTGCATGAATTACTTTTCGTCTATTTGTTCCACCAGTTCCTGCGCAAGTGGAGATAGTAAGTATTTTGTCATCTTCTGTAAGTGTTATATTAAAATTTCTGATACTTCGATTTTGGATAGTTTTTAAAAAATCTGTAAATTCTTCATCTGTAAGAAAATTAGTTTTAATATAATATTCTTCTTTATCTATTGTATAATAGCTAAATATTTCATATTTTATAGTAGTGTTATTAGTATCAATTATTTGAATTAAGGAATTCTCTTTATTATCAAAGAATCCGGATTTCCACATATCGTTTAGGGAACCGAACATAGACTTGTCTAACATTGAGTGGCCAAATAAAACAACATTTCTATCTTCAAAAGATGAGCGATTTCTATAGTCCATAAAAATGGCGCCAGCTTGGTTATATTTTTTTTCAAATGATTTGTCTAAGTAATATGTATTAGTTGTTGTTTGGACGATAGGGTAATTAACTTTACCGTTGTTAGCTCTTATCCAACCAACTGTATCTTGGTTAATTGAAAGTAATTTTGGAAAATCAATGATAATTTTTTCCTTATTTGTAGATTCGTCAATCTCTATAGCATAAACATCTTCGATTAAAGCCTTATTATTTTTTGAATTGGTATAAATATCTATTATAAATATAGTTATTTTTGTAGTTGCTGTTGTAAATATGAGGGCTAATAAAATAATAAGTATATTTCTGATGTTTATCTCTTTTTTTATTTTTCTTAGCATAGTATTTAAATTAAAGAAATAGCTTTTTATGCTATTTCCTTACTTTTATTTTTTAAAATATAGCCAATTCCAGCAGCTGATATAATAGAGATGACAGTGTATAGTATAACATTCATTGATGATGTTTGAACATTGTTATCCATACCTTTTTTAGCTTCATTATTTACAACTAATACATAATCACTGCAATGGGTAAGGGGGAATGTTGCATAACCATCTATTACAGTAATTCCTTCTATAACTTTTTCTAATATGTTTTTTTCAGGATTATAGTAATATAAATCTAAAATATCATTGTTAGTAAAAGATGTGCCTGTGTTTAACTTTATAGTTGTTCCAGTTGGTAAAATTCCCAAATGAGAAAAATCAATTTGTAAAGATGTCATACTTGGTGGAACTAAAGCATTAATTTTATCTTTATTTTTGCTAGTACCAATAGAAATATTTAAATCAAGATTAAGAGTTGTGTCACTGTCAGTTAATTTATTTCCATTAAATATCCAAGAGTAAAGTAAAATATTATTGTCATCTCTTTTTTCAAAAGATATTTTTGTCCCATTTTCTTTTAGTGCTTTTAATATATTTTGTGATGACTCTAGTTTACTGTTATTTGGTGTGCTAGACACAATATTATTAGCTATAGTATCCATTTCTTTCATTAAATCATCATAGGATTTATTGGCAAAATCAATCGTACCAACATATATTAAACTTGTTTCGCTATCGTGATTTCCTGCTAGGTTATAGGCAAATTGCATTGAAAATTCATCCCCAATATAACATTCAATATAAGGATATTTCTTTTTATATTCATCCATAAACTTTTGATAGGTAACCAAATCAATAGTTATCTTGTTTTTTATTTCTATTGATGCATTTCCATCATCTTTAAGTAAACAATTAATTTCTTCATTTGTTGATATATCGCTGGTTTCTAAATGAATAATAATTTTAGCATATTCGTTAAAAAGGGATTCATTACTGTAATAGTAAAGTTTAGTTCCTTTAGGTATAGTTTCGTTTGGCTCAATTTCTGTTGCTGTTTCATAATCTAAATAGCCAGTAGGATTATCAGTAGTAGTTACTTTAAATTTCGTTGTGTCAATAACTGGTCTAGCTGAATCATTGTAAAATTCAATATTGGAAATTGAAGTGTTTAGATCGTTTTTTAGAGTAAAACTTAATTCTGTGAATGATCCATCATCTTTAGTTCCAGATTTTATTTTAATGTTATCAACTAAACTAGAATCATTTTCTTTTGCAAGTACATTTGGCGTTAGCATAAGCATACTTATTGAAAAAAGTAATGTTAAAATAATAGTTTTTCTTTTCATAATAGTTCCTTCCTTAGTACGACTTAACTTATATTACAATAATACGTGTGCGAGGTTAAGTATATACACATTGTAGCATAAGAATTTTTTCTCTGTAAAGAGATTTTTTGTAAAAAAACGCGAAAAAATTTACACATTACAAAAAAATATATGTAAACGTTATTGAATGTCTTTTTTTTATGCTATATAATTTTGTTAGGTGAATTTTTATGAAAAAGAAAAACTTGATATATTATTTAGCAACAATACTAATATTTTCTTTTGTTTTAATGCCTGATGCATTTGCAAATTGTCCTTTAGGGGAAGACGTTACTAAAGATTTGTATGGGGTTTTAAAGATTTTGCAAATTGCTGGACCAGTTCTTTGTATAGCTTTTTCGACTATAGATGTTGTAAAAACGGTGGCTAAAGGCGATGCTGAAGCAGAGACTAAAAAAATGGCTCAAAAATTTGGTAAAAGAATGATTTATACTGTGCTTTTATTTTTATTGCCAGTACTTGTGGATCAAGTTATGCAAATTGCTGATGTATGGGGAGTTAACGGTACTTGTGATTTAACAGCACCAGAGGTTCAAGAAAGATAATAGTTCATTAGAACTATTATTTTTTTTCTAAATTTGTTATAATGAATTTAACAATGGATGGTGTTTAATTATGTTAGAAAAGTTAGTTCCAGATAAGTATTTTAAAAGTATTTATGATGTAAATTATAAAGCTTTAAAAGAAGGAGGCATTAAATGTCTTGTTTTTGATATTTCAAATACAATTGAATCGGAGACTACATCTTCGCCATCTAGAAAAGTAAAAGATTTATTTGAAGATTTAAAAGAGATGGATTTCAAAATTATATTATTAAGTAATGGATTAAAAAAATATGTTATTCCTTTTAAAGAATTGTTATGCGTTGATTCGGGTTATTTATCTTTTAAACCATTAAAAAGAAAATATAAAAAGATTTTGAATATATTTCACTATTCAACACATGAGGTGGCAGCTATTGGTGATCAATTGTTTTTTGACATACTTGGTGCTAATAGAATGCACTTTACTTCAATCCTTGTAAATCCGATAAGTGCAGATGAATTTGCTGTTGCTAAATTAAATAGAAAAATAGAAAATATGGTTATAAATAAATTGACACAGAAAGATTATTTTAAAAGGGGACGATATTATGAATAAAATATGTTTCGGTTGTGGAGTTAAATTACAGACTTCTTGTAAGGATAATCCGGGCTATGTGCCAGCGTCTAAAATAGATGATTCGATTTATTGTATGAGATGTTTCAGAATGATTCACTATGGCGAAAATAAACAAGTAAATACTCCTAAAGAGGTTAAAGAAATAATTAATAAAATAAATAAAGATGTGCGATTTTGTATTTTCTTAGTAGATTTTTTAAATATTAATGACGAGGTAATTAAGGTATTTAAGTCTATAAAACGTGAAAAAATGTTAGTTATTAATAAATGCGAACTTATTCCTAAACATGTAAGTAGAGAAAAAGTTCGTTTGTTTTTAAAAAAGCATTATGACATAAGTGATGTAGTTAAGCTAAAAGGTGGCACTACTTCTCATGGGGCTAAAAGTATACTTTCCTTCTTGGAAAAGGAGGGCATTAGAGAAGCATACATTTTGGGGATGACTAATTCGGGTAAAAGTACTTTAATAAATGATTTAATAAACATTTGTTCAGCAAGTGTTGCTAAAACAACAGTTAATAATAAAGCTAATACAACTTTAGATTTTATTAGGGTAAAAATTAATGATAAGTTAACTTTAATTGATTCTCCAGGAGTTGTTCTTGATAACTATTTAAATCATGAAGTTAGTGGAAAGAATATTGTTGCTTATAGTATGAATATGAAAGAATGTGAAACAGTTGGACTTCTTGATAATGCTTATTTTTTTAAGTTTGATAAACAATCGCCGATAACTTTTTATACTAATCATGATAGTAAAAAAGCTATTAAGAAATATTTTAGGGCAGCACCAGATTTAATTAATACGATTGAAATTAATCATGACAATGTTGATATTATTGTGCATGGTATTGGTTTTATAACTGTAAAAAAAGCAGTTAATGTTACGACTAATGTAGATAAAAAATATATTGAAATTAGACCTAGCATGTTTGGGGGATATAATGAGTAAAATACAGGTTATGAGCGATAATTTGGCTAATAAAATTGCGGCTGGAGAAGTTGTTGAAAGAATTTCCTCAGTTGTTAAAGAATTAGTTGAAAACTCAATTGATGCAAAAAGCAAATGTATAAATATTGATTTAGTTGATTCAGGGACAAAATCTATAAAAGTAACTGATGATGGCATAGGAATGGATCATGATGATGCTTCTATGTGTTTTTTAAGACATGCTACATCAAAACTTTTAAAAGAAGATGATTTATTTTTTATTGATACACTTGGGTTTAGGGGTGAAGCGATACCTTCAATTGCATCTGTATCTAAAGTTGAATTAAATACAAGTCAAGGAAGCATTGGCACCCATATCGTGATACATGGCGGTGAAACTATTATTGATGAAGCATCCGCTGCTAGACGTGGAACGATTATGGAAGTAACGGATTTATTTTATAATACACCAGCTCGATTAAAGTATTTAAAAAGTGATGCAACAGAACTTGCAAATGTAACATCATTCATTGAAAAGTTAGCTTTATCACGCCCTGATATATCTTTTTTATTAACTAATAATGATAAGAGAATAGTATTTACTAGTGGGTCAGGAGAATTGTTAAAAGCTATTCATGAAATATATGGTTATTCAGTTAGTTCTAACATGATAGAAGTAAGCATTAGTACAGATGATTATGATGTTTTTGGTTATATTTGTAAGCCGGTAATACTTAAAAGTAATAGAAATCATATGACAACAATTGTAAATGGAAGATGCGTTAGAAATAATGAAATTAATAAAGCAATAAATGATGGTTATTTTACCTTTAAACCGGATATAAAGTATCCAGTTGTTGTTTTAACGATTGAAACAGATCCGACTTTGATAGATGTCAATATTCATCCTTCGAAACAAGATATTAAATTTTCAAAAATAGATGTTTTAAAAGATTCTTTAACTAAAGAGATTTCTTCTTCTTTAAAAAGAACTCTTTTAATACCTAAGGTGGAAGTAAAAGTGCCAGATACTTATTATAATGAAATCACGATGCCAGAAGTTTTTGAAGAAGAAGTTCCTTATCAAGAGACAAAACAAGAAACATTGGATTTTAAGGAAAACTTTGCATCGGCAAAAGAAGAGGTAAATGTATCAAGTGACAGGGAAGTTTTAGAAAATGAAATAATAAAAAAACTTGAGTTATATCCGGCAGGAGTTGTTTTTGGGACATATATTATTGCTCAAAATGATGAGGGGATGTATTTAATTGATCAACATGCGGCTCAAGAAAGAATTAATTATGAAAAAGTATTACATGCCCTAGCATCTGATAAAGTGTTTACAACTTCACTTTTAATTCCCATCACGATTGAACTTTCTAGTTCTGAATATTTAAAAATTAAAGAAAATATGAATATCTTAGAAGAACTTGGCTTTAAAGTGGGTGATTTTGGTGTTAATACATTCATAGTAAAAGAACATCCAACTTGGTTAAGAGTGGGGCTAGAAACAGAAAGTACAAAAAGAATATTTGACATTATTATTGAAGGTAAATATTTGTTTGATCGTGTTAAGTTTCAAGACCATATTGCTGCAACTATGGCTTGTAAGATGAGTGTTAAAGGAAATGAAGCAATTACTTTAGAACAAGCAGAAACTTTGCTTGATGATTTAGTTTTGTGTGATAATCCTTATAACTGTCCTCATGGAAGACCAACCATTATAACTTTTACGAAATATGAACTTGAAAGAATGTTTAAAAGGGTTATGAATTAGCTCTTTTTGTTTGACTTTTTTTATTAAATAAAATATTGGTTAGATAGTTGAGATAATATAATAGTTGTGAAAGTTTCAATATAGCTCGAGTTTTCTTTAAATCCCTATAGTAAAAGAACTCTAGCACAAAAGAACTTGATAATTTATTAGTTGGATTATTAACTTAAAGAAACAGTTAATGAAGCTATAAGAAAATTAATATAAACAAGTGTAAAGGACACAAAAATGTGTCCTTTTTTATTGCTTTAAGTGGGAGTGAGTAGTATACTCAATGTAGACAGTGGAGATAAGTGGAAGAAAGTGGGGAATTCCAATGCTGATGGGTGAGTTTCATCATAATATTGATGAGAAAAACAGATTAGTTATCCCAAGCAAGTTTAGAAATGAACTTGGCGAGGTATTTATTGTAACTCGTGGACTTGATGGCTGTTTATTTGTTTATTCGAAAGAAGAATGGACAAAAATAACGGAAAAACTAAAAACCTTACCTTTTACGCAAGCGAATGCCCGTAAATTCACAAGATTTCTCTTATCTGGCGCTATCGAAGCTGAACTCGACAAATCGGGTCGAGTAGGCATTACCTCACACTTGATCAGTTACGCCGGTATAACAAAAGAATGCGTTATTATCGGCGCAAATGATCGTCTTGAAATATGGTCAAAAGATTCATGGGATAAATTCATGAATGACAATGATGAAGAATTTGCAAGTATTGCAGAAAATCTATTTACAACAGGTGATTATAATGCATTATAGTGTATTACTTAATGAGTCTATAGAGGGACTTGATATAAAAAGTAATGGTATTTATGTCGATGGAACACTTGGATATGGTGGGCATTCAGAAGAAATATTAAAAAGACTTGATGGTGGACATTTATATGCGTTTGATAATGATATTTGTGCAATAAATTATAGTAAAGAACGATTAAGTAAGTACGGTGATAAAGTAACGTTTATTCATTCAAACTTTGAAAATCTAAAGGAAAAGTTAGAAGAATATGATGTAACGAAGATTGATGGAATTGTTTTAGATTTAGGATTTTCTTCCCCACAAATAGATGATCCAAATCGCGGATTTTCTTTCATGAAAGATGCAAAACTTGATATGCGAATGAATATGGAGCAAGAACTATCGGCTTATGAAGTTGTAAATGATTATAAGGAGGAAGATTTAACCAATATATTTTATAAATATGCTGAAGAAAAGTATTCAAGGTCTATAGCACATAATATTGTTTTAAAAAGACCAATTGAGAGTACTTTGGCTTTAGTTTCTATAATTACTTCAAGTGTGCCAACGAAATATGCACTTTCAAGACATCCTGAAAGAGTAATATTTCAGGCAATAAGAATCGAGGTTAACAAAGAATTAAGTGTATTGGAAAGTGTGCTACCAGAGGCAATTGATATGCTTAACGAGGGTGGAAGAATAAGTGTTATAACATTTCATTCTTTGGAAGACAGAATTGTCAAACAAACATTTAAAAAGTATTCCGAGATTGATAAACTTGTTAGCGGACTTCCAGTAATACCAGATGAATATAAGCCAAAAATAAAACTAATAAATAAGAAACCTATTTTACCAAGTAGTAAAGAGAGACTTGAAAATAGCCGTAGTAAAAGTGCAAAATTAAGAATAATTGAAAGGGTTTGATTAATATGAAAAAAACAACTGCACCAGTAGCAAGAATTAAACTTAGAAAAGGGGAAAGATTTATACTATTTATAATAGGTATATTTGCTTTACTTACACCAATTTCGATAGTTTATTCTTATGCTTCTTTATCTAGTTCAAATATAGAAGTTGAAAAACTAAAAAAGGAAATTGAAAAACAAGAAAATGTTAACGCTGGATTATCAATGCAGGTTGATGAACTTGCAAGTCTTTCTAATATTCAAGATATTGCAAAAGCCTATGGATTAAGTTATAATAATGATAACATTATAATTATAAGATAGAAGGTTTTAATTATGAAATATACTAACAACACAATAAGAATAAACTATTTATTTATTTTGAGTGTTGTTATTTTATTTTGTGTTTTTATTTATAAACTTTCTTATGTGGCTTTGAATGATACTGTTGAAGGTGTTAATCTTGCTGAACTTGCAAGAAATAGAAGTACGGGAAAAAGGATTATTCAAGCAGAGCGAGGAAGGATTTACGATAACGCAGGTGAATTACTTGCACAAAATGTTAATAGTTATAAGATGATAGCTTATTTAAATGAGTCTAGAACAACTGATGAAAGGTATCCAAAACACGTTGTTGATAAGCCATATACGGCAGCGTCTTTAGCTAAAATTTTAAATGATAATGGTATTGCAGTTACGGAAAAATATATACTTGATTTACTAAATCAAACAGGACTTTATCAAACTGAATTTGGAACAGTAGGTAAAGGTTTGACGGAAAATTTGAAACGCCAAATAGAAGCTCTAGATTTACCAGGGATTGATTTTATTAAGACAAGTAAGAGGTATTATCAAAATGGTGATTTTGCATCTTATATTGTTGGTTATGCAAAAACTTATGAAACAGAAGAAGGACCTAATACGATTGGAGAACTTGGTATTGAAGGCTACTGTGATAAATATTTAAAGGGTAAAGATGGATCAGTTGTCTATCAAAAAGATGCTTATGGATATCCAATGGCAGGCGCTGATAAGATTACTTATACAGAAGAAGCTCAAGATGGCTATAATGTTTACTTAACTTTAGATAAACAAGTTCAGATTTTTTTAGACAATGCTGTCGAAGAACTTAAAAAATTTAATCCAGAATGGATTACTTTAACTATTGCTGATGCAAAGACAGGAGCAATTATTGGTTCTTCTACAAGTCCATCATTTAATCCAAATACTTTAAATATTACAGAATATAAAAATCCTTTAATAAGTTTTACGTATGAGCCAGGATCAACTATGAAAATATTTTCTTTTATGTCTGCAATAGAAGATCCGAGTGGAGTTTATAATGGAGATGAATTATATCACTCTGGTACAATTAATGTCGCTGATTATACAATTAAAGACTGGAATAGGGTTGGTTGGGGGAATATTTCTTTTGATACAGGATTTACTTATTCATCAAATGTTGCTGCTGTTAAGCTTGCTCAAAGATTAGGAAAAAGAAAGTTAACAGAATATTATGAAAAATTAGGCTTTGGTAAAAAGACAGATATTGAACTTGCTAATGAAGCATCTGGAAATATTAATTTTGAATACGAAGTAGAACTTGCATCGGCTTCATATGGTCAAGGTATTTCTGTAACACCAATTCAAATGATTCAAGCATTAACGACGATTACAAATGATGGAACAGTTTTAAAACCCTATATAATAGATAAAGTTGTAGATACAAATACCGATGAAGTAGTTTATAAAGGAAAAAGAACAGAACTTAATAAAGTTTATTCAACTTCTACAGTTAATAAAATAATTGATTTAATGGATAAAACAGTTAATTCAAATGATTCTGTCGCAACTGGTAAAGTTTATGCAACGCCTGCTGTAAGGCTTATTGGTAAGACAGGAACTGCTAATTATGTTGGTAGTGATGGGAAATATGTAACAGGATCATATAATAATATAAGGTCTTTTGCGGGAATATTTCCTAAAGAAAATCCGGAATATATAATTTATGTTGCTCAAAAAGATTTCCAAGGTACTAGTAAAAACATTGGTAATGTTATAAAAGATTTGGTAGAAAGTGTTGCTAAATATCGTAATTTGGATGAAAGACCTAGTGATAAGGATGAAACGAAAATTGTTAATGTTGGCAATTATTTAAATACATCTTTAATATCTAGTCAATCTAAGTTATCTAATTTAGGCGTAACACCAATTGTGATTGGAAATGGAGAAACTGTAGTAAGTCAGTATCCCAAAAAAGGAACTAAGGTTTCGCAAAAATCAAAAGTTTTCTTACTTACAAATGGTACAGAACAAATTATGCCAGACATGAGAGGCTGGAGTAGTAGTGAAGTTATGACATTTGCAAGCATTTTAAAAATCCCATTAACTATTAATGGATATGGTTACGTTTCATCGACAAATATAGAACCAGGTGCTATAATAGATTCATCAACAGATCTTGTAGTTAATTTAGCAAATATAGATGCAGGATCATTAGTTAGTTAGGAGAAGTAACATGGAAAAGAAAAAACAAAAAATTAAAAAGAAAACAGAAAATGAAAAGAATAAAATATTAATGAAGATAAAAAACTTTTTTAATAACCCAGTGCCTCTTATAATTGTTCTTATTGCAATTATTTGTGTTTTACTCATATTTATTTCTAAAATGAATACAAAATCAAAAATATATGTTGGAGAAATTAATAAAGATGGAATGCAAGTTGTTAATGTTCATTATTTTACTAATAATGATATGAATTATTTTTATTCATCAACTCCTTTATATATTGGAGAATATAAGGATAAGGAAGTTTATTCATACCAAATAGGTTATTATGTTGAAGATAAAAATGGAGAAATTTATGAATTTGCAACTCGTAGTAAGAGTGCTGATACAAAAGCTAAACTGTCTGTTATAATTGAAGAGTTAGGTGGTTGGAGTTTTGCGGAATCATATAACAATAAGTATTTTTTCACAAATGAAGTTATAAATAACATGGATAATTTGCATTTAATGATTAAGGCTAGTACTAAAAAAGGTACAAATGAGGCTGATATTAGTTTAGATTTTAAAGTAGATTTAACTAAGATATCTAAGTAATGTTTAAATTTAATAACGAGATTTTATGAAAAAGAATATCCGCTTCAGTAAGGGATATTTTTTTTAGATAAAGTATATGAAATTTCTTAGAAGCCATTTATTTATGTAAATAAACTTTTAAATATGTGTTATAATAACTTTAGAGGTAGTATTATGAAGTATTTAAGAAGAAAACGTAAGATAAAATTGAGTGATTATGGACATTTTTTGATTTTAGTAGTGTTGCTAGATTTCTTTTTAATATCTAATTTATTGCGTGTTGATATGACTTATGCATCCATTGATGCTGGTATTAAACTTGATATGATAGGAGATGTTAATCAAGTTTTACAAATTAATACAGATTATGTAGATTCAGGTGTTAAAGTTACAGTAGATGATCAAGAATTGACATTAGATGATATGGACTATTCAATCGAAAATAATGTTGATTCAAGTGCAGTTGGAGACTATAAGGTAAAATATCATGTTATTTATGATAATAAGAATTATGATTTAATAAGAAATGTAACAGTAGTTGATACTACACCTCCTGAGATAAATATTTTAACTAGTAAAGTTAGTAAGAACTCTTGTGGCAATAACCTAAAATATTATGCTATAGATAATTATGATGGAATTTTAACTGATAAAGTAAGTGTCATTGAAGAGAATGGTTTATTTAAGTTAACGGTTACTGATTCTTCGGGAAATAAAACAGAAAAAACAGTTCCTGTTAGTGAGACTATAAATGATTATGTTTTAGAACTTGTAGGAAATTTATATACATATGTAAAAGTGGGACAAGACTACATAGATGAGGGAGCTAAAGTTACTAATATTTGTGGTAAAGTGTTAGATGTTCCATACCAAGTTGATGGGGATGTAGATACTAGTACTCCAGGAGAATATACGATTTATTATCGTGTAAATGGCGTAGACGCTTATCAAATGCGCAAAGTTGTGGTGTATAATAATTATAATCAACCACAAATTACAAGTGATGAGGAAAAGGTAATATATTTAACATTTGATGATGGCCCAGGCGTTTATACGGAAGAACTTTTAAATATTTTAGACAAATATAATGTTAAAGCTACATTTTTTGTAACTGCTCAATTTAATAAATATTTACCACTTTTAAAAAGAGAAGCATCTTCTGGTCATGTTGTTGCACTTCATACATATACGCATAATTGGAATTTATATCGTAGTTTTGCAAATTATTACAAAGATTTTAATGAAATGAATAAAAAGATAGAAGAGTATACAGGTAGTAAAACCAAACTATTTAGATTCCCTGGTGGAGGCTCCAATACAATAAGTAAGGGTAAAGCAACGGGAGTTGTTAGTTATATTGCATCACGTATGCAAGAAGAAGGCTATACTTATTTTGATTGGAATGTTGATTCAGGTGATGCTGCTGGAGCTAACAGTAGTAAAATCTATAATAATGTAATTAGTGGAATAAGCGAAAGAAATTATTCTGTCGTTTTAATGCATGATATTAAAAGACCAACAATTGATACAATTGAGAAAATTATTGTTTATGCATTAGACAATGGATATACATTTAAGACATTGTCTAGTAACTCTCCAACTGTACACCATCATGTCAATAATTAATTGCTTATTTACAGTTTATAATATATAATTAAATTATAAGTTGTATGGAGGTATTTGAAGTATGCCAAAGAAAGATGAAGTAAAAATTCCAAAAAAAGTTAAAGAAGAGATGACTTTAGAAATAATTGATGAATTGAATTCAACAATTAAGGAAGAAATAACAGAGACTGTTGTTAATGATATAAAAAAGTCATTTGATCAAGATTATAAGGACACGATTAAAAATGATATAAAAGATGAAATAATTGTTGATATAAAAAAAGATATAAGCAAGGAACAAAAAAAGTTAACTAGATCAAAAAGCTTTAAAATATTTAGATTATATATATATTTAATTATTGTTGTTGCAGCATTAGTATATTTATTATTTAGATTATATGAGACAGATAACTTAACTGTTATAAATGAAAAATATACAAAAAAAGTAGATCCTTCAAATACTACTTTAGTAACAACAACTACTACTGAACAGGTTAAAGACGCCGATTATTATATAAAAAATTATGGTTATTTAATGAATAATATAAAGATTAGCAATGTGGAATTAGTTAAGGGAAGTATTTTAGTATCTTCAATGAATATGAGTGATAAACTAGCACTAGCGTATGCTAATGTTGATGCGGCTAAAATAATTGTTGATGGTATAATTCATACATTAAATGAAGAAGATTTAAAGAGTTCTTATGAAGAATTATTTGGAAACCTAGATAATTATTCTCAAAGTAATTTCATGGTTAACGAATTAAATTATGCTTATTCTAGTTTTAATAATTCTTATATGGCAATTGGTGAAGAAAAAGAAAATGGTTATGTAAGTAATATATTAGTTAATGGCTATGAAGAAAATGGAGAAATTGTATTAGAAGCAAAAGCTTATATTATAAGAGATGGTTCCGTTTATAATCCTTCGAATATGAATTATCGTATTACAAGTGTTACAGAAAATATGGATTTAACGAGAATTCAAAATAGATTATTAAGTGTTGAGTATAGATTTGCTCAAGGCAGCAAGGGCTATAATTTAGTATCAATAGTTAGAAAATAATTGAAAAAGTAGAGTATTCAATTATTTTTTTTCTTAGGAGGCTTTATGAAAAGAGTAATTGTTTTCTTATTATCTGTTATGATTCTAGTTATAGGGGTTAAAATAATTAACAATTTACTTAATCCTAAAATAGAATATGCCCTTGATCGAAAGTCAAAGAATTTAGATAGCAGTGAGGTTTATAATTTTGGAGAACACTTTAAAACTTTTACTATTGATAACTTAAATAGTTTTACTTATGATGATATAAATTTACATGTTTACTTTAATGAAGATAAATTAGTAATAAATGACAAAACTATTACCAATGTTCGGAAAGTGTATGATTATTTTGCTTTATATGATGACACTTTACTCATGATTTGTTATGAAAAAGATGAAACTTCGCATCTTTTATTCTATAATTTTCTTACAGGAGAGGAGATTGAAAAAACAAATTATAAAGGTATGGTAATTGACTTTGACAAGGGTATTACTTTTGATGATGATGGAGTAGTTGTAGGTTATAAATTAATAGATGATGGTCTACTCCTTGATTCTAAAAAAGATATTTGTAAATTAAAGAATAAAGAACAAATAGTTTTTATTAAAGTCCAATATGCATATGATTCTATTTATAAAAAAGTAGGCGATTTGCAGGAACTTTATAGTTATAATTTAATGACTTATATAAAACAAAATAATTTATGTTAAAGTAGGATGATCTCCTGCTTTTTTTTGCACGAAAAAACACACCGTAGTGTGTTATTATCAAATGGTGACCCGTACGGGATTTGAACCCATGAATGCATGCGTGAAAGGCATGTGTGT
>CAJUMA010000014.1 GCA_910587065.1 uncultured Bacilli bacterium
ACCATAAAAGAAAATAACCTTTTTGCTTTTCGTAAGATTAGCAATTAGATTATTTTCATAAGAAAAAAGCTATCACGTTTTGTCAGCTATGCTGATGAAAGTGGTAGACTTTTTTTCTTTTTATGAAGTCGTAAGACAAATAAAAAGAGCAACAATATTACATTATGAAATTTTGTAATATGTTGCTTAATTGGGTTTCCAAAGGATCACTTTTGGCACACTACTAAGTTGGCTCTGCCGACTTAGTAGTGTGTTACTATAATGGAATTATAGTAAATTTTAAATACTTAAATTTTTTGTAAAAGGTTTGGGTTTAGATAATTCTTTATTACCAATTTCAAATGATTTTAAATATTGCCTTAAAAAATATACTTTATCAAAATTATTAGTAAATAGCATATCACACAATTCTAATGCTTGTTGCAAATATATTTCACCATACCAACTTAATTTTGAGTACTTATCTTCATTTATATTTCGTCTATTTTGAATAATATCATCATTATATCTTGTACTCTTTGAATATAATAACATATTAACAAATAAATTAACGTTATTTTGCCATATTGTAGGATCTATTGTTGCATTTGGACATCTGAACTCAATAGTATTTTTATTAGCTATATTACTGAAATCACTTACATTATTAAAATTTACAGCTTGATACCTTTTGTGTGATATTTTGCTAATAATATCTCTCATATTTAATTGGTCATATTCTTTTAATTTTTGGTAATCTTTCCAAAAATCTTTAGTCATTGGTTCTGCATATCTATTCATACTAGGACGTGCAGTTAAAAAATCACCATATACAAATCTATAAATTATATTTTCATAAACTGACCATAACTTAATAAAATTTAACCAAGATTCAGTTTTACCGCCGATCACTTGTGTTCCAACATGAATATGCCCTCCAGATGATGAGCCAATAGTAGCATTTGAATTAACTATGGAACATACTTTTTTTAAATTATTCCAAGAAGCACTTGTATCTTTTAATATTGGTGAATTAATTTCAGCACCATCATTCAAAGAATCATCGCCCTTAAGTTGCCAAGTGCTAGATAATGACATTTCTCTTAACTTATTTTCTATACGTCCTCGCATAGCATTCTCAAACTCTAATTCTAATCCAAACGTTACATAATTATCAAAACCTAAACGATTTCTTAATTCTAAATAATAGTTTTCAATATAATAAAGTAAATCTTGTAAATCTATACCCCTCATTTTAGAAAACATATCGTTATTTCTAGGTTTAATATAATCAAACAATGGATTATCTGTATTCATAATAACCTTTTCAGTATTTTGATTTAAATTTTGGTTTTTATTAGTTTTTCTTTTTCTTGATCTAGACATAATAATTACCTCATCAGCCTATTATAATTATCTTTTTTTAATTCAAGTTTTTTTGTTAAAGTATCTATATCTAATGATTGGTGTTTTCTTTTTATTTCTTCTACACAATCTGCAAAATCAAAATTTGAATGTTCGCTTCTCCAATATAATGGTACAAGTTCACAAAGTCCCGTAATAAGAACATACAAAACAGAAAATAAAATGTTTTCACCAACAGTTTCTTTGTGCATAATATAATCGTTTTCATCTTTGTTATATATTACAGCCTTAACAGAAGCTTTCTCCTGTAATTCTTCATCTGTTAGATTATTTTTAGTTTCCTTAATATTTGAGCTTGGTTCACCCAAAACATCCTTCAAATTTATATTTTCTTCTCCAAAAAATTTTATAATATCTTCGTAAGTTTTATTTTTTATAGAATAAGTTTGAACAGTACGTGAATAGAATCCATCACCATTTTTTCCCAATTTGAATAATAATAAAGCATACTATTACTACTATCGAGTGTATTATCATTTTCATCCTCAAAACTATCATATTGCTGTTCAGTTCTAATATTTCCATAATTATCAAATTCAGTCATAACATTTGAATAAACTTTCCATTCATCGTTAGGATAAAATGGTATATCACCTAAAAGAGTAAATCCACCAACAATAATACCAGCAGTTAATGCATAAGGAGCTACTTTTTGTAATGCTCTAGCACTTATTTTTAAGTTCCTTATAGCACCAATTCTTGCATTAACAAAACTAGAATGCTTTATTTCAGATTCTAGCGACTCAATTTCCTTTTTCATTTGGAGTAACATTTTCTTTTGATCTAGTCTTTTTTTCTTTGTTTGACGTTTCCTGTTTTTTTCGTTCATTTTATTCAACCCCCTAGAAATTGTTTTATATATTAACACAAATATCTCAAATTTGCAAGTTGCATCATTGCTTTTTATAAACTAATTTCAAAATCATCTTTATCTCTTTCATTATGAGATTTTTTACTAGTTTTTAAATAACTAGGTACACCTGCATAATCAAATAATTCATCTTCTTTTGTTGTACCTTTAGAAATATCTTTAACATCATACATATTAAAATCTTGATTATCATAATAGTCTTTTATTTCACTTGTAGTGGCTTCTTTCGTAGGTTCATTACCAATTTGCAGTAATTCTTTAAAAAAGTGCTTAATTGCCTCTAAAATGGCTTTAATATAGGATTTCAAGTTATTATTTTCTTCTGTTAGGTTATGATTTCTAGTTTTTAAGGATTTTATTTCTCTTTGCATATTTTGATTTTCTTTTTCTAGTGATTGATGACTTTTAGTATAAGTATCAATTTCATTAAATAGGGATTCTAATTTAGGTTGAAATTCTATTGCTTTTTTAGTTTCTTTTATAACATTTTGCATACTATCAAAAGTATCTTTTCTAACCTTTACATATTCTTTATCAATAATAGTATTTTTGGTAGTTTTCATTTTTTCTTCAAAATCATTCATAGCATTATCTAATCTTTTATTGATAGTTAGGGCTTTGTTTTCATAATATCTAGTTGTTTTCTTAAATTCTCGAACTTTTTGATGCTTAGCATTACTGCCTTTAATTCCTCGTTCTAGATCATAACCTTTTTCTCTTAATCTATAATTATAAATATCTTGTAATTGTGATAAGTGTAATTTGTCTTTGATATATTGTTTTTTAGAAATGGTATATCTTTCTGTATTTGTTCTTTTATCTAACTTTTTAACAAGTGGTATAACAACGCAATGAATATGTGGTGTTGCTTCATCTAAATGGAGAGTAGCATGTAATATTTGTTCTTTGGTATAACCTAAATCATTGTAAACAAAGTCCATACAAGTATTTGCCCATTCCAAAATAAAATCTTTGTCTTTATCTTTAAAAAAATTGTTTGTAGCTGTAAAAAGTAGTTCATCAGCAACAACACTTTTAGATTTATTTAACATTTCACTATAACTTCTTTTTCTATCATCACGTTCTGTTTTTTGCTTTTCTTCGTGTTGTTTTCTATATTGTTTTGTAAGATTATGAAACCCTTTTACATATTTTTCTTTTAAAGGTACTAATTCTATATTATTTTTAGTTAATTCTAGTTTAATATTAGGATTGCTTTTATAAGCTTTCTTTTCGCGTTTATTATGAGAACCTATTTGTGCTAAATCATTTAAAGTCATAATAGGTTCACTTCTAAATATTCCATAATTCATTTATCATTCCTCACTTTCTTTGTTATTTATCAATCAAAAAAAGATATGCTTTTTATTTGCATACCTTAAACTGCTAATTTCAATTTAAATAATAATATTTTTGATATATAGTTTTATATTAGTATCTACTTTTAGAACGAAACAGAATAACTTATTTTAAAGCTGATATATATATTTCAAAACCAATATCATTTTCGTTATATAACTTTGAATTTAAGTTAATTGTAGTATTATTTATAGTACCTTTATAGTGTATTAAATCTACAATATTTTTACTTGGTGCTATTATGTACGTGGTAGACACCTTCCCCATCAAAGTCCATTAGGATATAAAAGAAAAGATAAAACTTTAGTACCAGATTTAACAACCAAAGATGTTGTAGCTAGAATATTTGAAATGTATCATAGTGGCTTATCATATAAGAAAATAAGTAATATCTTAAATGATGAAAAAGTGTTAGATAAAACAAATTGGCGTGATTCTACTATTGTTGGTATATTACAAAATGAAATTTATAAGGGAGATTTCGTTCATGGCAAGAAAACAAAGAAACCTACCTATTATGAAAATGTAGTTGATCCAATAATCAGTAAAGAATTATGGGAAGAATGTCAGGTACAAAAGAAAAAGAACTCTAGGAGTTATCAAAGAACACTAACTTACTTATTTCTACAAAAACTAAAATGCCCTAAATGTGGAAGAATTTTAGGTGGTAAGGCAACAACTAAAAAGAATGGGAATTCTTATTTCTACTATTATTGTAATGATTGTAAATTAACAATAAAAGAAAATGTAATTGAAGAATATATCAGTGAATTTATAGATAATATTGTAGAATATGATTCAGTAGTTAATCAATTTTTCTTACCTATGATTAAACAAAAAATAGAAAATCCAAAAGAAGATATTGAAAAAGAAATCAAGAAACAAAAAGATAAATTTACTAGAATTAGAGAAGCATATATAAACGAAGTATTTACTCTTGAAGAATATGATATAGAACGAAAAAAGGTAGAAAATACGATTGAAGATTTAGAAACAAAGTTAAACGAATCAGAAGTATGTGATGAATTAAAATTTACCCCAGAAGATATTCTTGTTAAACGAGATATAGATTTTATAAACTCTGTTAAATATCCAGAAAAATATAAAGAATACAATAAATCTTGGAAAGAATTTACAAGAGAAGAAAAAGCAAATTTAATCATGAATTATATTGAAGATATTACTCTAAAAGAAACTTACAATAAAAAATGTGATGTTGAATTTATTAAGTTTAGAGAAAGTATTGTTAACCCTTGTAATGATTTATATTTCAATGGTTATTTAGATAGAAAAGATTATGCAATCTTTGGTAATATAATGGGAACATTAAGATTTAGTGAGTATCGAAGTGATGATGAAGTATGGCAACACATTTTAAGATTAAGAGAATTTTATGATGTAGGATTTTATCAAGCAACCTATAATACTGAAACATCAATGTTTTATTTCAATATAGATGAAGATAGCCAAGCAATCGTTAGAATATTCCCTATGGAGAATTATAGAGAAATTGATCCTGATATGAAAATGAAAGAATATGATTTAGGTGTTCTTTATATAAACAAAGATAATGGAACAATTTTAGAAGATGAGGAAGCAGTATTCAAATATATTCCAGACAAAACAGATGGCATACTTACAAGAGAAATAAAACCAACTATTGTGAAACCTGCTAATGCTATTGGACTTGCTGAATGTACTATTGAAGATGAAACTTCTGAAGAAGTTGTTTCTTCCTAATCTTTATGTAATTTTGTTTTATTACGAAGTTTTAAAACAATATGGAATAAAGTAAAACGGATTCTAAGGTGTCCTTAGCCCACGAGGGCATTTTGCTATACTTGGCAAAATCCCTAGGGGGTTAAATATTTTGTCAAAGCCAAAATATAGCATAGAAAACATCACTAAAACAATTAAAAAAAATAAAATTAAAGGAGCGTGATTGATTATAAAATTAGCATATTCATTTCATTTAGGTAGTGATAAGAATAAGAAAAATAGTAATAAGGCAAGTGCAAAATCTAATGTAAGTGGTACAACATCTAAAAGTAATAATGCTATTCAAAATGCCACAGGACTAACCAAGTGTGATAACCATAATTACAGAAAATATGATGATAGAGAATATGATATTGAAATAATTAGAGGAAGTTCTTCTCTAGTAGATGATGTGAAGAAATTATACAAAGATGAATTTGATGAGGCAAAAGAAGAATACAATGCAAAACAAACAAGAGAAAATAGAAAAATCAAAGATTATTTCACTCATGTAAGTAATAATTCCAAAAGTGATCTTGCTTGTGAGATAATTATTGAACTTGGAGATAAAAAATATTGGGATACAAAAGATATAGATTTCAAAAAGAAAATGACAAATGTATTTAAAGAGCAAGTCATTGATTTAGAAACTATATTGCCTACTTTTAAAATAGCAAGTGCCGTTATTCATTATGATGAAACTAGCCCACATCTTCACATTGTTGGTGTTCCCATTAAAACTGGTGGTAAAAATGGTATGAAAAAACAAGTTGGTAAAAGTGATGTATTTACCAAAGAATCACTTCGTAAACTTCAAGATAAAATGAGGGTATTATGTATTGAATCTTTCAATAAAGAGTATGGTCTTACTAACTCATTAAAAGACAAGAAAAAAGGCAGAAATCGTGATTATCATATAACTGAAATGAACGATTATATGGAAATGAAAGAACACCTAGAAAAGAATCAAGAGAGTTTAGAAATAGCCAATAAAAAGGCATTAGAACTTGATAATCATACTAAAGAAGTAAAAGAAATTATAACTGATTTAAAAACAACTTTAACTTCAAAAGAAAAATGTTTTAAAACAAGAAGATAAGGAAAAACTATCATTATTTCTTGATTCAGTCAGTAAAACAAATGAAGAGTATAAGAAGATACAAACTCTTTCTGTTACTCTTAATAATGTAGATACAGAAATTAAAGAAAATCACGAGAAAATTAAGACACTAACTGAAAACAATGAGGCACTTACTTTAAGAGTGGAAACTCTTACTAAAAATAACAAAAATAAAGATAAAAAAATTGAAGAACTAAAAGAAGAAAATCATTCATTAAAAAACACTCTAGAATTTTGGAAAGATAAATTTTTACGAGTAATGTCTTTAATCAAAGATAAGTTATTTGGCAAAGAAAAAGAACGAGAAAAATACTTTGATGTATCAAAAGATTTATACAAAAAAGGCATTATTAAAGAAGATACATTTAATGAGTTAAAAGATAAATATAGTTTTAGTAAAGAACACGATGATAAGAGAAAAGATGATTTTGAAATAGAAATATAGGAAAAAATTTGATTTTGTAGTATAATACTAATCGAATTGATTTATGGGGGATGAAAAATGAAGTTATATATCCAAATAATTAAATTATTATTTAATAAGTTTATTTTAAGAAGAAATAATGGAATAGTAATAAAAGACTTTTCTGAAAAAATGGGTGTAGTTTATATTAAACTAGCTCAAATGTTAGCAACTCAAAATTTTGGTAATTTATTTACTGAAAATGACAGAAAGATGTTATCAAGTATTTGTGATAATTGTAATCCAATTAGTTATGAGGAAATTGAAGAAATACTAAAACAAGAGTATGGAACAAATTTAGAAGATATATTTAGTTTTATCGAAAAGAAGCCAGTTGGATCAGCCTCTGTATCACAAGTGCATAGAGCAATACTTAAAACTGGTGAGGAAGTAGCAATAAAAATAAAAAGAAAAGATATCACAAGAACAATTGATGAAGATATAAAAAGAATAAGAAAGATAGTCCATAGATTTGGTAAATTTGTAAATTTTAGTAACTTTACGGGTGGTGATCATGCTTTAGATTTATATTTAGAATGGATTGGGCAAGAAACAGACTTTACTCATGAAAAAGAAAACATTAAAATATATCAAAATTTTGCAGATAATGTTAACGGAAAAGTTAATGGTACAAAAAAAATTAAAGTTCCAAAACTCTATGAAGATTACTGTACAGACAATGTAATTGTTATGGAATTTGTTAAAACTCAGACAGTTAATAAATTAGAATTAACTGATGAAAATAAAGATAAGATTACTACCGCTTTAAATAGTTATATTAGGTCAAGTTTCTGGGCAATGTTTAATGATAAACCAATCGTTTTTCATGGAGATCCACATAGTGGTAATATTTGTATAGATGAAGAAGGTAATATATGCTTTTTAGATATGGGACTTTTATGTGCTTTAAGTGATAGCGATGCTAAATTATGTAGAAAATTCTTTTTAACGGCATATTCTGGAAATTATGAAAAACTATATGATATGTTAGTTTCTTATGGAAATATGAGTGAAGAAAAAAAGCAATCATTTAAAGAAGATTGCAAGAAATATTGTGAAGAAGTAAAGAAAAAAGAAGTTACTTATTACTTTATTGATATGATTAATGTTTGTTTAAATTATGAATTTGTTCCTCCTAATTTCTTATTTAGTATGGCTAAAGCGTTTGTTTGCTTAAATGGAATTAGTAACTTTTCTGATAACAAGTGTACTGCAAGGGAATTATTACAAGAACAAACAATGGAATTTTTAGTTAAAAGAAGTTTAAAAGATTGTAAAGGAATAGTAATAGATAGTATACATTTTGCTCCAAAAGCATTAGAAAATATCTCACAATATGGTTTGGTAAATACTATCGCTAAAGTAACGACTAGTAGTGAAATTAAAAAAGATGTAAGAAAATCTTTAGAAAATTTAAAGGAAATGTTAGATTTAATCAAATTATCTTGTTGTGATGAGATACCAGTTAAACCAGAACAGCCACAACAAAGAACTAAACATTTGTAAAAATTACTACAAGTAGCACTAAAATTATTGCTACTTGTTTCTTATTTTGTTAAAATGTATTTAGTGATTGATTCTTATATCAATCGTTGTGGTAAAAAGTTGTAGATAACTACGACAACGGCACCATATAGATAGGAACCTCGAACTTTTCGAGTAAGTAATAGAAAACGCACTTGATAAAAGTGCGTTTTAAATGTTATTAACTGTACTTTAAAAGTATTTATATGTTAAAATACAACTAACAAGGAATTGTTATAATGACTGTTAAATAACTTATTTCGTACATGGAACAACCACAGTTCTTTGGTAAGTATAATAGAAGATGAAAATTATAAATAACTATGTATTTGTATTAAGCAAAATGATGTATTTGACTGTGAGGAATTATGATAAAAGAAGAGATTAATTCAATAAATATTTTTGATTTCGATGGAACTTTAACTACAGAAACTTGGCCAAAATTTTGGGTATGGGTAAAGAAATTTGGTTATCATGGGGAAAAAAGAAATGATAATCTAGAAAATGCACTTTTTGAATATCGTAAAAGTCATTTAGGAAATGATTTAGAAACTTTCTTTGGTTTTTTTAATGATTTGCTTATTAATAATAATGAAAAAATTTCTTATGAAGAACTTATGGAAGGGGAAGAATATATTAAATATAATCCTGGGGTTTCTTCTTTTCTTGAAAGTTCACATTCAAAGAATTATATTGTCTCTGGTGGTATAAAAGAGTTTTTAGAATATCTTAAAATTTCTACATATTTTGCTGGAATTTATGGCACTCCTTTAAGACATAATGAAAATAATGAAATAATTGGGATAGGTCCTATTATGACGGATGATAAAAAGATTCAAGCTATACATG
Source organism: uncultured Bacilli bacterium (assembly GCA_910587065.1). GTDB lineage: Bacteria > Bacillota_I > Bacilli_A > RF39 > UBA660 > CAG-582. Next base: position 9,349 of record CAJUMA010000014.1, read on the forward strand.
ATATTTTAAAAGGCAATAATAGAGAATACAATGATTGTAGAAATGTTTACTATATAGGCGATGGCTACAGTGATGCAGTTGCAATGAAATTTATTCATGATAATGGTGGTAAAGTTATATTTGTTCATCACCCAAATGAAAATGATGAATTTTATGACCATAATAATAAAATCTATGAGTTTCTAAATGCAAGTGGTGTTGTAGATTTTTATTGTGTTGCAGATTATCAGAAAACAAGTAAACTTTTTAAAATATTACAAAGAGAATATTAGTAAGATGGAGATTACATGGAAGAAACTCATCTAATTGTTAGCTATGAAACTTCAGAAGATCTCGATCTAGATATTTTTCTGCATTGGGAAAAAGCAATAACAGTACCAGCAATAGTAGCAGCTTATTTAAATATAACACAAATAAAAAATTACAATTACATTAATAAATTGGTATAATATAAATAGGTGAATAAGCATGAAAAATCAAACTATAGAAATATTAAAAACTTATTTAGGCATTTATAAGGAAGATGAAAAACTATGCATCTTAAAAAATTTTTTGAGTACATACAACAGCAAAGACATAATAGATTGGAATAATTTCTATGGTCATCTTGTTGCAAGTGCTTTTATATTTTCTAAAAAGCAAAAAAAGTTTTTAACTTTGTATCATAAAGAGTTTAATACATATATTTATCCAGGTGGACATTTTATTTCATCAGATAAAACAATACTTGATGCGGCTAAAAGAGAAGTGTTAGAAGAAACAGGAATTAATGATTTTCAAATTTATAAAATATGTGAAAACGAACTTGTTCCTTTTGATATAGATATGCATGAAATTAGATATAATGAATTACTTGATTTACCAAAACATTTTCACTTTGATTTTCGCTATTTATTTATAGTAGATAATATACCAAAGGTTAAGCTAGATCACGAATCAAGTGATTATAAATGGGTAGGTCTTGATGAAATAGGTGAAAATCCGTATTATGGAAAAATAAAAGATAAGTTAGAAACTATTATTAAGAGTATTTAAGAATAGTTGTGTAAGAAAAAAAGAAGCAAAATCTATTCAAAAACATCAAATGATTTTTATGGTAAGATATTACCTATACATTATCTGATCTGTCAAAATTAGAATACTGTCATGATGATGCAACAGATTTTTTAGTACCAATTTAATAGCAGATCTTATTTTAGTCTTAATACTTGTTTAACTGGTAGTTTATCTTTTGTGGGAATTTCTGATGTTTCTAATTCAAATAGTTCTGTTGAAGTTACTTTAACATCTGAATCTTTGTAATCATAAAGCGATTTAACTTCTCTTAAAATAGCAATCTTATCATTTTCATCAATATAGAAAACATCGCTAATAATAAATTCTATATAACGGTCCATTTCTTCTTTTTTATCAATATTTTCAAAAACAACAGAATGTTTTATAGATTTATAAATATTTTCATCGTCTGAGATATTTCTTGCAAACTCTTTTACCTTTTGTTTAACTTCTTTATGTCTTTTCTTTAAGCCTCTTTTTTCTTCCTTTAAACTTGTAACAATATTCATAAGTTGCGCACTAGTAAGGCATAAAACAGTACCGAATGAAAAGCGTTTGAAAACTGTTTTTATAAATACAACTGTTAAAAGATAAAGTAAGAATTGTAAAATGTAACTAGGTTTAAGCAAAATGATATCAAAATATGATATGTCATTTTTATTTTGTAAAGTATTTAGATCTTCAACAAGTGATCCTAAATAATTAATGTTTTTCAAATTTATCATCCCTCAATTTTAATACTTGTTTAACTGGTAGTTTATCTTTTTTTGGGTATTCGCTTTCTTCTAGTTCAAATAACTCCGAGCCATGAACAATATTATAGTCATTTCCTAAAGCAATACATTTTTTTACTTCTCTTAATATTTTTATTTTATCATGGTCATTAATAAAGTAAATATCACTTACCATTTCGATATAATCACTTAAATCATCCTTTGTAAAAGGATTTTCAGAAGGATTACTAATACTTTCGCTCAGTACAACAGCGTTTTCTATATCGGTTACTGAATACTGACTTTCCACTATTTTTTCTAAACTTTCTTGCCTCTCTAACTCAGAGATTTTAAGTGCTAAATTCATAATTCTTAGACTTGCATCTGTTTTTGCTCTTTCTCTTGCAAAAAATTTACTCGCCGAGATAGATTTAGCACATGCTAGTGCACTAAGTGTCGATGATATAGGAACTATTAACGCAGAAGAAAATTGGTGTAAGCAAATACTCATAGCTGTAAGGAAAAAAATAGTGACCGCAAAAACTTTTATTACTAAAGGAATAGTAGACTCCTCTTGTTCCTTATTTTGAATTGTTTCAATATCCTTAGTAAGTGATCCAACATAATTAATTTTTTTCATTATTTTTTACCTCTAATCGTCTAACAACTGGAAGCTCTTCAGGCAAGTCATCTTTATCAAGCTGATATAAGAAACTCTCATCTTCTGTTTTATCAAAGAGTCTTTTTTTGATGCAGTGTTTTACCTCTCTTAAAACAATAAGCCTATCGCTTAAATCTAACGAATAAAAGTCTGTTACTATTTGATCAAGTGAATCACTTTCAATTTCTACCTCAATAGAATCCATTAAATTTTGTTTACTAGTAATTGAGCGCATAAAGTTTGTTTCGATTTTTGTATCTTCTAAAACAACATCCTTAGCTAGATGTTCTAATCTCTTTTCCGCCATTATAGCATCTTTTTTTCTTCTCTTTATTTTAGTTATTGGATTAATTAAAAACAATTCTGCTTCAATACCAGTTAAAATGATCGATACCAATGGTAGAAAGTAAGCAGATTTACTAATATCAAGAGAAGAAGCAAGCACTGTCAATAAAGTTATAGGTATATTGATTAAAATGCCTTTTATAATAGAAGAAAAGATAATATCACTTTTCTTTTCTTTTATAAAAATACTTTTAATGTCATCTTTAAAACATCCGTTATATATTATTCTTCTCATTACAACACCTCTTTTTTGCTTCTTTGTATTATACACTTGACTAATAAATATGTAAATAGAAGAAGTTTGACTAATCTTATTTTCTATAATAGAATAAGAAAAAAAGGAGGCAATTTTATGAAATTGGAAAATAATTTAGAAGAAGTATTTGAAATAGATGGTGAAGTTAGAAAGAAAACAAAAACAGACTTAGAAATTGTCCTAGAATCAAATATTTATAAAAGTTATATTATTTATCAAAATAAAAGATTTCCTTTATCACTTGGTCTTGCCCTAGGTGGAGATATTTATGGCTTTAAAGTTACTGTTAATATTCCTGGTAAAGAATCTTCCACTATATACCCAACTCATGCTTCAATATATGGAATTGAACTATATGACCATGATGTAAAAGTATATGAACAAGATAAATCTATTCCTTGGACTTTTACAAAAATAGGTGAATTAATAGGAGAAGCTGACTATAACAAATTTTTAAGAAGTGAACAAAAATCTTACTGTGAAAGACATCATTTGATACAAGAAGAATTAGAAAAAGAAATGAACTGCAAAGAAAGAAAATTGCATTAGGAATTATTAATATAGTTCCTTTTTTTTATAACTGCATAAAATAAAGTAGAAAGGAATGTATTTATGAATTCAAGATGTATAGAAAATGAAATGCAACCTGATTATCAACAAATGAATCAAGGTGTTGATTCATGCGCTGTTCCATGTCCACCAATTTATGAATGCCCAATGACAAGAGTATGTGAAAGAGTAATCGTTCATGAAGTACCTCATGTTATGCCAATAAATACTAAAATAGTAAATCGTCATGTATACCGTCATACTTATACTCCAGTATTTTCATGTGAAGAATGTGATACTTGTGAAAATGTGTATGAATCATGCCCTAAGAACTTCTAATTGAAGTTCTTTCTTTTTTTCTTGACAAAGAGGAATAAATGAACTAACATAAATAATTGTAGTAAATGGGTGAGAAGTATATTTATATATCTCTCTTTTTTGTTTTTAAAGGATAAGCAGTATAAAGAAAGGATAAAATGAATTCAAAAATATTAAAAATAATAGTATTAATGCTAACAATGTTTTTAGCAAAAGATGTATTAGCTTATCAAACCTATAATGGGACATTTTATGAAGCCGAAAAAATTAATGGTGTATATTTTTATAAACACCGAAATGATACTGAAGAAGAAAAATTTGAGTATCATAACTTCCACAGTCAAGCAACAGTTTACCGTAAAACAACTGACAATAACATAGTTTATTGTATTGAATCTTGGGCTCCAATTAGAGGTGCTTTAAATCAAGATCACTTAAATACAGAAACTAATCGTCCCACATATTTATCTTTGTCGGTTGCAAAAAGAATAGAAGCTCTTGCTTACTATGGATATGGTTATAAAGATGAAAATTATGATCACACAGATTCTAAATGGTATGCCATTACTCAATATTTAATATGGCAAATACAAGCGCCTAATATTGAACACTATTTTGTATCTTCAATAAGTTCTACTAATCCAATATATCCCTTTGAAGATGAAATTGCTGAACTAAACTATATTGTCGATAAAAATATGAAAGCTCCTTCATTTAAGGATTATGAAAATATAAAAAACTTATATCTCGAAGAATCTATAACGCTTACAGATACTAATGATGTTTTAGGAAACTACAGAGCTTTGCTTTCATCTGATAAAATAACTTTAAAAAGAATTTCCAATAATGAGTTTATTATAACAGCTCGTGCCACTGGAACATATTTTTTATATTTGACTCGTAGTTTTAGACACTACAGCAAAAGTTATAGCTATTATCAAAGTGATAAATATCAAGATATGTTTGAACCAGGGAATATAGATTTAAAAAGTATTGGTTTTGAATTTCATGGTCAAGAGAAGATAGAAAACCCAAAAGATGAAATTTCAGAAAGTGGTGGTGATTCTAACGATAATGAAAGTTCAAAAGAAGAAACACCTGATGAAACAAATTCTCCCGAAGTTGGAGATAAAGAGGAAGAAACAACTGACGTAGATAAAGAAACTACAGAGGAAGATCCTAAAGAAAATGTAAATCAAAATCCAACTGAAGTTGGTGATTCTAATGGAAATGATAAAGAAGAAAATGAAGAAACAAGTAATTCGAAAGAAGATGAGGATAATAATTCAACTGAAAAAGAAGATATAAAAGAAGATAACAAAACAGAAGTACCATCAACATCCGAAGAAGATTCAAAGCACGAAATTCCCGAAGAGCCAGAAAATAAAGAAGACCCATCAGATGTAGATAAAGAAACTACAGAAAATGAGGATAACAAATCAAATGTAGGCGATGAATCTCCTGAAGAAAGTGACTCCAAAAATGATGAGGATAAAGAAGAAACAAAAGAAGAAGAGAATTCATCTAATGGAGAAATGCCAAATGAAGGAAATCAAAATAAAGAAGATTTACCAAAAGATGAATTAATTGATGAAACCAATTCTAAAGAAGAAATAAAGGGAGAAATGAATAAATCTGAGGAAGAAATTCCTGATAAAGATGAAAATGCAAAAGAAGACTCAGAAAGACCGAATATACCAGAACAAGCTGATAAAAATTTAGAAAATACAAATAATGAAAAAGGTGATGAAGGAACTCAAGAATTTATAAATATACCAAAAGATGATGCTACAAGTAACTTAACGCATCCAGAAGATCCAGTAATCTCGGACAATAAAGAAGAAACTGAAAAAGGAGACACATCAAGGGACGAAAATTTTCTGCCCTCACAAGAAGATACTAATAATTTAAATAAAAACGAAATACTATCTATTGAAGCTGAACAAATAGATAATGAAATTAATATAAAAAATTTAGATAATGAACCAGTAGAAGTTGAAGTACCCGCAACAGATGCTAATGCTTTTTCTCTAATCTTTTATATACTTAGTGCTATAGGCTTATTAAAAATAAGAAATGCTAAATAAAATTTTTTCGTTAATAATCTGTGCTTTTATCCTAATTCTTTCTTGCCTAGAAGGATATAATATAATAGATACTAAAAATATAAAAAATAAGAATGAAGATAATATTATCGCATATTACCAAGAAAATAAGAGTTTTGAAGAAAAAGAAAATCATTATGAGTATTTAGGTATTTTAAATATAAAAGATATAAAATTAAATCGTGGCTTTTATTCTAAAGAATCTCCATTAAATGATCTAAGTAAAAATATTTATTACTTAAAAGAGTCTATTCCTTTAGAGGAAAAAAACAGTATGATTATACTTGCTGCTCATCGCGGAACATCAAAAATATCCTTTTTTAACAATTTAGATAAGTTAAAAATTGGCAGTGAAATTGAACTAAATTATAAAGGAGAGAATTATAAATATATACTTTCTTTCAAATATAATGAGCTCAAAGATGGGAGACTATCTATTTATCGTGATAAAAATAAAGACTCATTAATTTTAATTACGTGTAATAAATTCGACAAAAAGCGCCAAACTATATATGTATCTTATAGAAGGGAAGAAGTAAAGTGATTATTATAATGTTTATAATCTGTAGTATGATTCTATCAGGTAGATGTTCCAGAAGTGAAAACAATTATTAACATCAATATAATGTAAATTAGCTGTCCAATGTATTTTATTAAATGTTATATTATAGTATAGTATTAATAGGAGAGTGAATAAAATGATTTATCCATCTATAGATAAAATACTAAATACTGTTGGCTCTAAGTATATTCTAGTTCATATTGCAAGTACACGTAGCAAACAAATGCATGAAACAAATCATTATCAAATTAAGGAAAATGAATATGTTTCAAAAAGAGAAATAGGAAGAGCACTTGAAGAAGTTGAAAAAGGATTAATCAAAGTAGTAAATGATTAGTCTTTTTTTGTCAATTAAGAAATAATATTTGCTATTTAGCATAAAAATAAATATTAGTATGATAAAATGAGTATGGTGATAATATGAATTATTTTTTAGAGGATTTAAAGACTATTTATAAAGAACTAAAGGTAAGTGAAGAAGGTTTATCGGAAGTTGAGGCAAGTAAACGTCTTAGTATCAATGGGACTAACACTTTAACAGAAAAAAAAGGAAAAAGTAAACTCAAAATATTTTTTTATCAATTTAATGATATGATGATTATTATCTTGCTTATTGTTGCTGTTATTATGGGGATATATGGTTTTTTATATTCGAATGATTATACAGATACAATCGTTATTCTTGTGGTTGTTTTAATTAATGCAATTATGGGATTTGTTCAAGAAGCAAAAGCCGAAGTTACTTTGGAAGGTTTAAAGAAATATTCAGTTACTAAGGTTAAAGTAAAAAGAAAAGGGCAAATTAAAGTAATTGATTCAAAATATTTAGTTCCAGGAGATATTATATTATTAGAAGCAGGCGATAAGGTTCCAGTTGATGCACGAATTATCAGTGAAAGCAATGTTTTGGTTGATGAAGCAGCTTTAACAGGAGAATCAACGCCTGTATCTAAAACAAATAAAACATTAAAAATTAAAAGTGCACAGATTCAAGATCAAATAAATATGTTATTTTCGGGTTCAAGTATAACTAATGGACATGTTGAAGCTATTGTTGTTAGGACAGGAATGAATACAGAGTTAGGAAGAATTGCTATTTCCTTGAACACACCGTATGAGGTAGAAACACCACTTCAATTAAAAATAAAAGAAATATCCAAGAAAATTACAATTTTAATATTTATTATTTTAATTGGCATATTTATTTATGGTGTTTTAAATGGTTATGAAATTCTTGAGATAATTATGTTATGTGTATCTTTAGCTGTAGCAGCAATACCAGAGGGATTACCAGCCGTAATTACAATTACTTTGTCTACAGGAGCAGGAGTGCTTGCTAAAAAAAATACCATTGTACGGCAAATGACAGCAGTTGAGACATTAGGTTCAACAGATATAATATGTTCTGATAAAACAGGAACAATAACGCAAAATAAAATGACCGTTGTTAAAACAGAAGTAACAAGCCAAGAGATGTTTAGAAACTGTGCTATACTTGCAAATGATGCAACAATTTCTAAAGAGGGCTTTCTTGGCGATCCAACAGAAACATGTTTATATGAATACTTTAAAAAGGAAATAAATATAAGTGAATTTAAAAATAAATATACTCGTTTAGTTGATGCTCCTTTCGATTCAACAAGAAAAATGATGTCATCGGTTAATAAAATAGATGGAATTAATTATCTTTTAGTTAAAGGAAGTTTGGAAAATCTTTTAGATTGTTGTTCTTATATCATTAAAAACGGTAAAAAAGCTAAGTTAACAAAAAGTTATATAAGTGAAATAAGAGCTTCAGAAAAAAAATTAGCAGAGGAAGCTTTAAGAGTAATTGGCTTTGCTTACAAAGAATTAAAAACCGTTCCCAAAAATAGTAAGGCTGTTTTAAAGGAAGAAGAAAATCTTATTTTTGTAGGACTAGTAGGAATTATTGATCCACCAAGAGAATCAGTTTCTGATTCTGTTAAAAAATGTTTAAGCGCAGGAATAAGACCGATTATGATTACTGGAGATTCTTTAGATACCGCTTGTGCGATAGCTTCTTCAGTTGGAATAATAAAAGATAATAAAGAAGGAATATTAGGTTCATCACTTGATAAATATACAGATGAAGAGTTAGTTGATGTAGTTGATAAATATAATGTTTATGCACGTGTAAGTCCAGAACATAAACTTCGTATTGTAAATGCCTGGCAAAAACGTGGGAAAGTTGTTGCTATGACTGGAGATGGAGTAAACGATGCCCCAGCCATAAAGGATGCTCATGTTGGTGTTGGCATGGGGATAACAGGAACAGAAGTTACTAAGTCAGTTGCTGATGTAATACTTTTAGATGATTCATTTTCAACAATCGTTGTCGCGGTTGAAGAAGGTAGACGAATATTTGCTAATATACGAAACAATGTCGTTTATTCATTATCGAGTAATTTTGCTGAGATATTTACTGTTTTAGTTGGAATGATTACGGGGAATACGATACTTATACCAATACATATTTTATTTATTGATTTAGTGACTGATTCTATACCAAGTATATGCCTTTCTTTTGAAAAAGCAGAAAAAAACGTTATGAATAAAACACCACGAGGATTGGATAAACCAATATTTACTCCTTTTGTATATGGATCAATTATAACTTCTTCGGTAATTGAAACTATTTTTGTTCTTATTACTTATTTTGTTAGTTTAAAATATTTTTCTAGTGAGGTTGCAGGATCTCTTGCACTACTTTCACTGGTAATGCAAGAAATAATTTATGCAGTAGTATGTAGAAACTTAAAAGAATTAGTAGTGAAACAAGGAATATTCTCAAACAAGACTTTAAATTATGGTTTATTGGTCGTTATCCTTATTGAACTATTAGTTTTTGCAACTCCGATTGGAAATATTATAAGTGTAGAGACATTACCTATAAACATTATTACAATAGTAGTTCTATTAAATTTAATCAGTCTTATAATTTATGAAATATCAAAGATAATATTAAAAAAATTAGTAAAAGATTAGACAACGTCATCGCTTCAAGTGGTGACTTTTATTTTTTTAATAAAATCTAAATTATTCGATTAAAAAGATTATTAAAATACTTTTTGATTTAATAGTCGAAAGACGTTACAGGAATAACTTTTATACATCTTTATTTATATGGTTATACTGATGCCGCAATAACTTCAGCTCTTTATGAAAAATATCTAGGTTGGTGGTTCAAACGGGAAACACTTTATTCGTGTTGCTTAATTAAAATCGGACTTATATAAAGATTTTGAAGGTTAGAATGTTAGATATCAAAACAACAAAATCAAAATTAGTACTTGACAGTTCTTAAATATATGGTATAATCATATTGTTTTAAAAAGGAAAGAGATGTATCCACATCCACCTGAGTGGCAAGAAGTGCAACTAGGTAAAAAGCCAAGGGATAATAAATATATTTTTGTTTTATTTATGTTTATTAATTGGATTTTAAGTGGATACATTTGTATTCACTTTTTATTATATTACACTGGAGGTGCGTTATCATAGGAAACGTAAACAAAAAAAACGATGATTTAGTAATTAATAATCAAATTAAAGTGCCTGAACTTATGGTTATTGGCCCAAATGGTGAACAGATGGGAACAAAGAAGATCCAAGATGCTTTGACAATTGCCAACTTTGCGGGTCTTGATTTAGTACTTATGAACCCAGGAAGTGATCGTCCTGTTGCCAAAATAATGGATTACAATAAGTTTAAGTACGAAAAAAGTAAAAAACAAAAAGAAGCATTAAAAAAACAAAGAGAGAATATGAAAGAAACGAAAGAGTATCAATTATCTTATAAAATTGATATTCATGATTTTGAAACTCGTAGAAGAAATGCTCAAAATTATCTTGAAAAAGGACATAAGATTAAAGTTACAATTCGTTTTAGAGGGCGTGAACTTGCTCATACTGATTTAGGTAAAGAGACAATGTTAAGATTTGCCGAAAGTTTAAAGGATTATGCAGAAATCGAAAGTAATCCTAAGCTAGAGGGAAAGACTATGATGATGATGCTAAACCCCAAAAAAGAGATATAGGAGGAAATAATATATGCCAAAACAAAAGACACATCAAGCTACAGCAAAAGTAATCAAAAAACATAAAAGTGGCTTACTAACTTACAAAAAAAGTGGTGGAAATCACCAAACTGCCAAAGATTCTTCTAAACAAATTAGACAAAGAAGAAACAAAGGACAATTAGCGAAAGGAATAGCAGACAGACTTAAGAAAGTCATCTAATGGTGAGGGATAATGACAAGAGTTAAAGGTGGAGCTGTTGCAAAAAACAGACGTAGAAAAGTATTAAAGAATGCCAAAGGTTATTTTGGCTCAAAACATAGATTATATAAGACAGCACAAGAACAATTATTTCACAGTGGAGCTTATGCTTATCGTGATAGAAAACAAAATAAAAGAAACTTCAGAAAACTATGGATTACAAGAATTAATGCCGCTTGTCGTATGAATGATATTTCATACTCTAAGTTTATAAATGGACTTTCAAAAGCTGGTGTTGAAATCAACAGAAAAATGTTATCAGAAGTAGCTATTGATAATCCTAAATTATTCACATCATTTGTAACAATTGCTAAAGACGCACTTTCTGGAAAAAATGTAGCTGCTTCATCAGCCAAAGCAAATAAAGAAGTTGCTGCTGCTCCAAAGGAAGAAACTGCTGATATTACAAAATTAACTGTTGCTGAATTAAAAGAAATGGCAACTGCAGCTGGAATCGAAGTTACATCTTCAATGAAGAAAGCTGATCTTATAGAAGCATTAAGCAAGTAGAAATACTTGCTTTTTTCATGAGTAAATGGAAATTTTCTATGTGATAATGTTTTCAAAAATTATTAACTTCATTAATTTATTAATTAATACTATACATGATATAATGCTTGGAGAAATTATATATTTACTAGATAAATTAAAATTAGAATTAATAGAACAAAAATGTAGTAAATTTAAAGGAAATATTTATCACTACTCACAAGTTAATTTTGCTTACAACTCAAATAAAATTGAAGGTGGCAAAACTGTTGGAAAAGGAATTGTAAAAAAAATATATTAATATTAAACTGCAAAATGAATTGCAGTTTTTATATTGCTAAGAAAATCAGGGTATTAGCCAATTTTAACGAACTAGAGTTGGCATTGGACAAAATATTATGACAAGTAATCACTTGTTTTCTTTTTGCAATAAATTAACAAATGATGTTTAATTTGAACAAAAATCTCTTTTGTGATACAATAGCACTCAAATTGAGGGGTGGATAAAATGGTATTTTGTATTGATAATGAGAAACACAAAAGATTATCGGAGATACTTTCTAATATGTTGAGTATTATAAAAAATGACGCAAGAGTTGAAGCTCTAATTATGAATAGTTATTTAATACATGTAAATCCATTTGATTTATTTTATGAACCATCATTATTTGATGGCATAAATATTAAGTTAACAATTGTTGCAAATGATGATTTAAGTGATATAGAAGATGTATTAGATGCTTTGAGAGTTTCTTGTCTAAAAGAATTAAATTATAATATAATGATTTCAACTATTAGAAGTGGAATTATCAAATCGAGTGGTCCAAATATAAAAATCTTACTTAACGACGGTGAAATATTGTATGATGCAAATGGCGAAACAACTTTAGCTAAGAATCTTATTTATATGGATGAATCATCTAATAAAATAGATTATGAGCCTTCACTTCATATAAGAGGGTAATCATGTATATACCAAATGAGCAGTTAAATCCACTAGTTGAAACTCTTTATAATTTGGGATTCACTAATGCTCAAATAAGAAAAATGATAGTCAGATTAAAAAAAATAAGAGATAGACTTAATAAAGTAGAAGAGAGTTATAATTATTATCATGACCAAATGGTTAAAAAAGGATATAGTGAGTATCAAATAAAAGAATTAGCTTGCAGGTATCCTCGAGCCATGTTTCATAGGTTTTGTCATGGAAAATTAAAAAGTGAATTTGAAGAATATGTAAATTCTTTACCAAGAGATGGCGTAAGTGTACAAGAAAACAATGAATTTGATTTTGATGGCATAAGAGAGATTCTAACTGATTTAGGACTAAAGGAGAAAAGAATAGACTACATTTTTTCTATAAATTCAGAAATTATATTTATGAGTAAAGAAGCGTTAGAAGAGAATATTAAATTTTATCATAGGTGTGGTTTAACTGATGCTGATATCACAAATATAGAAACAATGCATGTGATGTTTCTTGAAAGAGGAGAAGATTATTATAAAGATGTTTTAAAGGAACTATTAAGTGTTGGTCTAATTCTTGAAGATTTTGGTAAATTACAAAAATGTACAATACGTGAACGTAGATTAGTTGATGTAAAAGAATTAGATAGAATAATAAAATGGGCGGCGAAGAATAAATTAGATTTATTCAAATTTTTTAAAGGGATTACTAAATCTTTCACAATAGCGCATCTTCCTGAAGAGGACTTTGATAAAGGTTTTCAAAATTTATTAGATTTAGGATTTGCTAAAGAAGAAGCAGCAACTATAATAAGTAATTCACCTTCAATTTTAACTATGTCTTCAAAAAATTTATTTGATAAATTTATGATCCCAATAAAATATGGCTGTTCTGTTGAAGAAACAAAGAAAATAATTATTGAAAGTAAAATATATTTAACTTTAGGAAAAGAAAACTTAGACGGTAAATTTAAAATATATGAAAAATATAATCTTTTGGAGTATATTGTTAGAAAACCTAAAAATATTATTCAAAGCGCAGATTTGACAAGTGATCGTGCCGAATATTTATTAAGATATTATTCAAGCCTTAAAGAAGAAATCTACTTTAACATGGTCTTTACTTCAAAAGCTGTTTTTGAAAAAAGATTTAATAAAAGTACAAATATTAAATATATTTTATCACTTCCAAAAAAGGAGAATGGTTAATAATGGGAAAATTTAATAACGATATACTGGAATCTTTCTTCTCTTATTTTAATTTTAATGATAAGCAAATTAGAATGTTAATATTTTCTTTTAATAGATATAAAGATAATTTTAAAACAGTAGAAGAATTTAGAGAATATTATATTAACTATGAGAATAAAATGTTGTCTTTAGGTTACAGTGAAGACATGCTTAGAAACCTTGCAACTTATCATCCTAAATCCATGTTTCAAACATTTTCGGATGGGAATCTAGAAGAGTATTATCAAAAATATTTAGAACAACAAAGATTAGAACAGAAAGAATTACCTTTGGAAAAAAGAGTAGAAGAAAACAGAAAAACACTTAAAAAGTTAGGGCTTGAAGATGAAAAAATTGCATATATTTTAAGAACTGATTTACCTATTGGAGAAATGCAACCGAGTGCATTAAGTGACAATATATCATTTTATCTAGAGTGTGGTATAGAAACAGAAGAATTAAAGAAAATTATTAATAATAATTCATCTATCTTATTATATGGTAGTAGGGAATATAATATCCTCTTTGACTATTTTCCTTTTTTTAAGAGAAGTGATTTTAAAGATATGGTCATAAATTACAGTAAAAATAATACTCTAGTTCAACCTGATGTTTTATATAAAACATTAAAGTTCGCGGTTGAAAAAAGACTCTCTTTACAAAAAGTAATAAAATGCTTAAAGACCAATATGATAAAAAATGTTTCTAAAGAAGACTTAAACAATGCCTATAGTAATTTGCTAGAGTTAGGTTTTAGCAAGACTCAGGCAAATACCTGCATAAGTGATAATTTTTTAATATTATATAAACAACCAGAAAAAATTGAATATATTATTTTTTTTGCAGCACGATATGGCGTTAGTAAAGAAAGTATAATTGCAATCATTACTGGCTTTGCTGCTTTTACAGATTTTAAAGACGATAAAATAATTAGAAAAATAGCTGTTATGACTAGATATAACTTAACAAGTTATGTTGTAGGGCATCCTAAAAGTTTAATTCAAGGAGTAGACTTAATTGATGCGAGAGCAACATACTTAAGAACATTTTATCCGCAAATTAACGGAACTGAATTTGCAAAAGAAGTATTTATGCAAGAAAGTGCTTTCATGAAAAAATATAATCGAGAAAATAGTTACTTAAAAGAATTAAATGAGTTATTAAAAAAATAAAATATTGCAAATCTTTTGTAATATTTTTTTATTTATCTTGACAAGTGTATATAAGACACATTATACTTATTTTGGTAAGCGTGATAAAGACGCATACTAAAATATTTTTATGGAGGTTAGAAAGTGATTAAAAGTTTTACTGGTCCAATGTTTTGTGATAAAAGTGCTTATTTGATTGAAATCTATAAGCGTATTTGGAATAAAAGTATTGTTGCGGCCTTTAAGCCTAAGGTAGATACCCGGGATGGCAATGCGATAAAATCGCGAAAATATCCAAATTTTGAAATCCCTTCATTATATGTTGATACTGTGGAAGATATTCAAAAAATAGTTCTTGAAAATGGTTATAAAACGGTTTTAATTGATGAAGCAGAATTTTTAACTGGAGAGGCATCCGTGTTGGTCGATATGTCAGTGATGTTAGGAGTAGATTTTTATATAGCTGGTTTAAACATGACAAGCGAACAAGTCCCCTTTGGCTTAATGCCTGCTATTTTATCAGTATCAGATGAAATAACAATAATTCGCGGATTTTGTGAGGATTGTAATAAGCCATCTGTGTATAGCTACTCACTTAATACTGAAAAGAAAGATGAAATATTAGTTGGAGATAATTATATATCTCTTTGCCACGAGTGTTTAAAGAAGAGAGTATTAGAAAAAAAGCAAAAGACTTTAGGGAGGATTAAATGATTTATTTATTAAGACATGGGCTAGATAACGAAAAATACATTGGTGGTTGGAGTGATATACCCTTAACTAAAGAAGGTATATATCAAGTTGTTAATACAGCATCTAAAATAAAACAAAATAATAATATAAAAATAAAAAAAGTAATTGCCTCAAATGTTAGAAGAGCCATCCAAACTGCTGAAATTGTAACTCCTATAATTGGTGCAACTAATTTTGAGACAAGTGATATTTTAAAAGAACAAAACAAAGGGCACTTAAATGGTATGGAAGAAATTGTTGCTGCTTCTTTATATCCTGAATACGCTAAAGATAAAGTTACTGTTGATACTGTTTATCCAGATGGCGAGTCTCTTAAAAACTTGTATCAGCGAATTAAAGATAATTTAGATTATTTTGCATCTTTAGAAGATGATACATTATTAGTAACACACAGGGGCATTATCAATATGCTTTATTATATTTTAAATGATATTCCACTTGATATGAACAAAACACAATTTTCTGTCACACATGCATCATTACATACTTGTGATATAAAAAATAAACAAATAAGAAAGGTATTATAATTATATGTTAAAAGTTGTTTTAACTGGAATTCCCAGTAGCGGAAAGACGTCTGTCATAAACTCAGTAGTAGAAAGGTTTTCTGAACAAGGATATCATGTGTTAGTTGTTCCTGAAACCGCAACTGAATTTATAAATTCAGGTATTGCTCCAGTCGGAGATAATGCACTAGATCCTTTAGTTTTTCAAGAACTAGTTTTAAGAAAACAATTAAGTAAAGAAAGCTTATATGAATATGCAGCAATGCATATTGGAAATGACAAAACTATTATTCTTTTTGACAGAGGAACTCTGGACGGATATGCTTATGTTAAAGAAGAATGTATGGATAAAGTCCTAAAAGGAGCAGGGGTTAGAAAAAGAACTTTGCTTCTAAATTATGATGTTGTGTTATTTTTAGAAGGCAAAGAAGAATACTTTACAAAAGAAAATAATAAAGCAAGGTATGAAAAAAATGCTGAAGAGGCAGCAGATTTACGAAAAAATCTCTTGAACTCTTACCTAGGACATGATAATCTAAGGGTGATACAACCTAGAGAAGAAATGGAAGATAAACAAGAAGAAGTAATTAATATAATTGCAAACATGCTCGGAAAACCAACTCGTATAAGAGAACAAAAGAAATTTTTAGTAAGTGGTGTACTTGATGATGTTTTAAAGAACTATGTTGGCAATGGACATGTTACTATTACTCAATCTTATTTAGGTAATACAGATGATTCTTTAGAGTATCGTATTAGAAAAATAGATCAAGGAAGTGATTCTTCTTATCATTTAGCAGTTATAAAAAAGAAGGAAAACGGAAAACGTGAAATTCTAAAAGAGAAAATACTTGATGAAAAAGAATATGAAATATTACTTTCATCAAAATCAAGTGATACATTAACTGTCGAAAAAGAGCGATTTACATTTGTTTATGCAAATCAATATTATAAACTAGATATCTTTGATGATGGCTTAATGTTATTAGAAGTAAATCTTACAAAAGAAAATCCCGATTTAACACTACCAGAATTTGTAACGACAATAGAAGATGTCACTAATAATCCAAACTACACAAATATTAACATAGCAAGAAGAAAGAAGGAAGATTATGACAAAGGGAAAAATAATAGTTGTAGAGGGAACAGATTGCTCAGGTAAAAAAACTCAATCAGAAATGCTTGCCGAAAGATTAACTAGTGAAGGAGAAAAATCATATTATTTTGGTTATCCAAATTATGAATCTCCAACTGGAGAAATAGTAGGGTTACCTTATTTAGGAAAGCCATGGATAGCAAGAGAATTAATAAATCGTCATCGAATTGATACAATTTCGAAATTAAAAGAACTTTATATAGCAAGCCATAAAGATAAAGAATTTGATGAAAAATTAGTTAATAAAACAATAGATATACTTGCAGATGAATTAGGATGTGGGTGGTTTCCTGAAGGAGCGCCAAATGTTCCAGCTAAGATTGCAGGAGCTTATTATGCTATTGACCGTGCTTATAATGCCCCAAAAGTTGAATCCCTCTTAGAAACGGGTAATGTTGTTATGGATAGGTATATCTATTCTAACATGGGACACCAAGGAGGAAAAATTAGAACATCAGAGGAAAGAGATGACTTCTATACTTGGAATGCTAAACTAGAGTTAGAAATGTTTAGTTTACCTGAAGATGATATAAGAATGTTTCTCCATGTTCCAACTATTTATACGGTGATTATCAAAAAATCGCGAGATGAAGAACTTGATGAACATGAAAAAGATGAAAATCATTTAAGAAATGCTGAACTTGCTTATCTTGAATTAGCAAGTAAATATAATTTTGAGACAATAGAATGTTTAAAAAAACATTCTGACCCTATAGAATTAAGCGATGTTAAAACTATAGATGAAATACATGAAGAAGTTTATAAGCGCGTAATTCGTAAATTATAATTAAGGTAATCTTCGGATTATCTTTTTTTTCTAAAAAAATGTTAAAGAAATGTAGATACTATTGTAAAAAAAAGGACTTTATTTTATAATTATATTAGTGTATTATAGTCTAATGCTGTGCATTAGTGACGACTAATGTACTTTCAAGGAGTGGAGCTATATGATTTTTCCAATGATTGGTGACTGGTTAATCGGGGCCTTAATGATAGTTTTCATAAGTGTTTTAGATACAGTTTGCTATGCCTTATTAATAGTTTCTTATAATATATTTTATGCTGTTTCCCAAATAGATTTATTTGGTGGTGGTACAGCTGGTGCTACTTTATATGAAACAATATCTCAAAGAATATATATGGTACTATCAATTATAATGGTATTTATTTTTGCGTACCAACTTATCATGCTTATAATTGATCCTGATGGAAAAGGTAAAGGGGCGATGAGCCAAGTTGTCAAAGACACACTAATATCAATAGTTTTACTTATCGTTTTGCCACTTGTTTATAGATACATGGCAATGTTTCAGTTTCATGTTTTAGAAAATAATACAATTGGTGCAATAATAACAGGAACAAATGGAGCTTCTTCTGGTGACCCGGGAAAAAATGTTGCAATAATGGTTTACCTCGCATTTTATCATCCTAAAGGAACAGATTATAATACTTTCTTTGATGAAAATGGCAAAATAAAATCAAGTGCCGAAGAAGATTGTCTTGCCCAAACAGCTGCTGCTGATGGAGAAGAACATACAAAAACTTGTAATTTATATGTTGAAGCAATAAGTGAATGGTCAGGAGATGGCGGATGGATTGCATCTCTTACTTGGAAAAGACAAAAACTTAGAAACTGGGTATTTGATACGATGGATTATTATCCATTACTCTCATCAATTGCTGGACTAGCAGTAGCCTATGTCTTCTTCATATACGCGATAGATATTGGAACCCGAGCTGTTAAACTAGGTGTCTTACAACTTATTTCACCAATACCAGTAATCTTAAGAATATTTCCTCAAACTAAGAAAAGTTTTGACACTTGGTTTGATCATATGAAAAAAACATATTTAGAATTGTTTGTTCGTGTTGCTGTAATATTCTTTGCTCTCGAAGTTATTAAAATGGTGCCAACATTTATTGCAGTTATATTTCAATCACAAGATAGTAGTACAGCTGGTTTATTAACAAAATCTTTTGCAACTGTAATATTGATTTTAGGTATCTTAAAATTTGGACAAGATGCTCCAACTTTATTTAAAGAATTATTCTCGGTTGGTGGCAACTTACTCCAAGGTATGAACTTAAAAGTGCCATTTAGCCCTAATCCTGCAACAGCCTTGAAAAAAGGAGTTACAAGTAGGCTTGAAGATAATAAAGCATTTATGTGGGGGGCTTCTAAAGCATCCGCTGGTTATGGTGGCTTTAGAAGTAGATTTGGAAGTCAATACGAAAAAAATAAATATGCTGCAACTGATGCTACTGGCAATGAACATAAGTTGAGAAGTGCATATTCTGCTTTAGGTTCGGGTGTACGTGGACTTGTAACAGGACTTGGGACTTCAAATAAATTAGAACATTTTGATGCTAAAAATCTTCGTCAAGGAACTGTGGCTGGTGCAGATGCTGCTAACAAACAATTCAATGAAAGTTCTAAACTTCAAGCATATGCAACTAATAAACAAAATTACTTGAATGATTTGTACGATACAGGAAGCGAAAATGCAAGATTTATTCATGAAGTTAGAAGTGATTACCATGATGCAAATAGAATGGCTAGAAGAATTGAAAGAGATGAAAGAAAAGAAGAAAGAGATTACGAAAGAGAACAATATCGTAATCGCTTAAGTGGAGATTATTCGGCTACACAAGCAACAGCACAATCATTAGCTGGTATTCTTGATGGCTTAACTGGGGTTAAAGCAAATACTAAAGATAAAACGAAAAGTATAACAAAGAAAATTGATGACTTACAGCAAACATTAAATACTATGTCTCAAACAACTGATCCAGGGGCATTTACCGAAAGAGAACCAGTACAAGGTACAATGTCAATGGGTGAATATAACAGAGCTATGGAGGATTACTGGAAGAGAAAGAAAATTTATGATGAAAAAGTTAGTAAATATTCAGAATACAAAGCTCTTAAAGATAACTTAGATGCAGCAAAAGCTGAAAGAAATGACATTATAGCTAAAGAATTAAGCTATGATGCATCATCTAAGTTTGCTACTAATGCTTTAGACGATGTTCTTGATAAATTAAAGAAGGCTCCATCTGGTGCTGTGCCTGATGCTACAAATATCTTAGCAAGTGTTCAAGATTTAAGATTTAAAGCTGAACTTGGTCACTTATCTGGTGCTGACATTAAGGAATTAAATTCTGTCATTGATAAGTTAACTAATGCTAAAGTTTACGCAGCTGCTCTTAGTGAACAAGAAAAGAATAAAACGAAGAATTTTAACGCCTCAAGTGGCGGCTCTAGCGGTGGAAGTGGCGGAAACGGCTCTAATTCTTCCGGTGGTGGAAGTGCCTCGTCAGGCAGTAAATAAAATGTTTAAAAGAAATAAAAAGGAGGAATTAATATGAATCAATATTTGATTCCGGCTAACTCAAAAAGATCAATGTTGATACTTGGTTTGTTTACACCAGTTGATATGATCATAGTTGCTATTGGAGGGACTATAACATTAGCTCTTCTAATGGTAATAAATGCTGAAACATTACAAGATATTGGTATTATACTAACGCCACTTTTAATAAGTGCAGCGATGGTATCTCCTGTACCAAATCATCGAAATGTTTGGAACTTAACAGCTAATATTTATGGTTACTTTAGCAAAAGAAGAACATATTACTGGAAAGGATGGTGCATGACTCATGTCGAAGAAGAACAAACAATCGAAAAGTGATAATAGCAAATATACAGAAGATTGGTTACCTATTAAAAGCATTCAAGGTGGATATATAACAGTTCCAGGTGGACTTTTAGAAGGAGACCAAATTGTTACAGGAGTAAGAATTGAACCCAAAAATATCTTTATCACTGATTCTGAAACTCAAGATTTAACTATAACAGCTTTAAGAAATTTTTATAATACAATGGATTATGAATTTTGGCTTATTTGCTGTGATAGACCAGTTGATATAAATCTTTATCGTTCAGAACTTGAAATTAAGTTTAACGAAGAACAAACTCCTCAAAAAAGAAAACTTATTTTACAAGATTTAAAAAAGATAGATATGTTTATCGGACCAGAGATAAATGCTGTAGATACAGAATATTATCTTTTATTTAAAGATAATGCAAAAGAAAGAGAAAGAATTCAAAAGAGAATCCATAATATCATTGGCGGATTTGCCTCCGCTGGCTTAAATGCAAGACAACTAACAGATGAAGATGTTAGGGTATTATTAGATAGTTTCTTTAATGATTCAAAAAAAGTAGAGTTTGGGACGGTGATGACTGATGTCTAAGATAACTGCAAAATCAGAGATTGCTCCAAAAGGACTTAATTTTAAAATTAATGAATTTATGATAAGTGATAAATATGCAACGATACTTACCGTGCTTGAATATCCTAATGCTATTGGTTATGGATTTTTAAGTAATATCACAAATATTCCTGGAGCAAAGGTTGTAGTAAAACACATTCCAATCGCGTTTTCTACAATGACAAAAACAATTAATAAAGAAATTGCCGAATTAAAAGAAGCATATCAAAAAGAAAATGACCACACTTTAAAGGAAAGAATAAGAATAGATTATGAAACTATGGAATCTTTCGTTAATATGTTAGCTGCCACTCAATCAAAAATATTTGATTTTCAATTACATATCATGATTACTGCCGATACCAAAGATGAACTTGATGCAAGAAAGTTACAAGTAAAGAATTTCTTAACATCATTAAGTATGCGTGCAATTCCAATGATGTTTGAACAAGAAAAAATTCTAAAGAGTATGTTACCAATCTTTCCAAAACAAGACGTGGAAGATCGTATCGGAATACCAATTCCAGCACCAACTATAGCGGCTATGTATCCATTTGTTTTTGATAGTATAAAAGACCCAGGTCTATCAACTCTTTTTGGTGTTGATAACTCAGGCGGAGTAATATTATTTAATCAGTTCTTATATCAAATAAGAAAAGAACATAACAGAAATAATGCAAACATGATTATTCTAGGAACTTCTGGGTCAGGTAAATCAACAGCAGCTAAGTTACAACTTCGAAATCATATTCGTAATGGCTACCAAATTGTTGCTATTGATCCTGAAGGTGAACTTGAGCATCTATGTAAAGCAAATGGCGGAGTTAATGTTGATTTAGGTAAAGGTGGGTCATTTGGTCTTATCAATCCTCTTGAAGTAATAGTTGATTCTGATGAAGAAGAATTATCACAAGGATTAGGCTATACAGTATTAACAAGAGCACTTCAATCAATTAAGGCTTTCATGAAATATTATTCTCCAGCCATTGAAGAAGATGTTTTAGCAATGTTTTCTGAAATAGTTCAAGAAACTTATAAACGTTTTGGAATTGATTTTGATACAAACTTTGCTAATTTTACTCCAGAAAGTTATCCAACTTTTGATGATGTTTATACAACAATTAAAGGGAAACTACTTTCAATGCCAGAAGCTACTCGTGAAAGAGATGTTATGGAACGCCTTGAGTTACGTGTAAGACCATTTGTTAATGAATTAAGATATTACTTTAATGGACATACAACAGTTAAAACAGACACAGACTTTATTGTATTTAACATAAAAGAAGTAATGAACAGTGATGCAAATATTCGTAATGCCTTATTTTTTAATATCTTAAAATATGCATGGGGTTTATGTTTAGATAAATCAGTTAACACAGTTATGATGGTTGACGAAGCTCATATTTTATTAGCTGGTAACAATGAGTTAGGAGCAGAATATTTAGCACAAATGCAAAGACGTGCAAGAAAATACAATACTGGAACAATAATTATTACCCAACAACCTACAGACTTTGCTGATGAACGAGTAATAATGCATGGTAAAGCAATATTCGATAATGCTTCTTACTATTTAGTTATGGGTCTACGTAAACAAGCGGTTGAAGACTTAGCTAAACTAGTTGATTTAAATGAATCTGAAAAAGAAGCTATTAAACAATATACGCAAGGACAAGCTTTATTCATCTGCGGTTCTCGCCGTATGAATATTAATGTTATTCTTACTCAAGATGAATTAGATTCATTTGGTTCAGCGGGAGGATTATAGTATTAGGTGGTGATTAGTGAATGAATTCACAAAAAGGAAGAAATAAAACGTTAATTCGTAAAGGTATAAAATATTATACCTTTTTTGTAATTACCTTTTTTCTTTCTATTTCAACAGCTTTCGCGTATGATTTTAAGTATTCGGAATTTAACTGGGACGATTTTTATGAACAAAAGAAAACTTTCTGGGAAGATTTATGTCGTCGTGAAGATGGTGGAGTAGATAATGAGTGTGAATTTACAGTCTTAAAAAGTCAAGAAAAGTTTTATAAAAAGTTTTATAAAGCTTTAGCTAAATATGAAAAAAAAGGGATTTTTGTCCCTGGTACTAAGGAATATGAGTATATTGATGATATTATTCTAGAAACAGTATTTTTTGAAATAAACCCATCTCTTTTTGCCGATGATGGGGCCGAGTATTCCGAATTTTTTGATCCAGCATCAGGAGATTCGGCATATAAAATAGATGAAATGGATTTAGAAGATCCAGAAATGGATATTGATTATACAAGAGAAGATATGCTTAATTACTTTGCTGAAGAAAAAGACACGATTAAAATGCTAATCCAAAACTTAATTGCTTACACAACTGATTGTTATGGTGTTTATGGAACACCAACTTATGTAAAAACAGATTCGGGAGATACTTATCCTAAGTGTAGTCAAGGAAAACCAACAACATTACCCAAAAGAGGAGAAAAGTGTACAGATCATATCTCAAATAACAGTATGGGATTTTGGACGTATTACATCAGTAAACTTCAGTATGATGAAACACTTCCTTGGTTTCAAAGAGGTTTAGTTCTTGCTTTTTTAGGAAGAAATCCCATAGATGAAAACTATGTAACATGTAAAAGTTATGACGGCTCTTATGCTGAAAAAACTATGTATGTTTATAATGATGATCCAAGTCTTAATACAGATAGATTCTTTGATTTTTTAAGTTATAATCAATATTTTGATAATAAAGCACATTTACAAAGTCATTTTAAAGAAACAATTTTAGACCCGGCTGGTGTTGACTGTATGACTAATAAAGTTTGTGAAAATTCACTAGAATCTTTAGGAACAGAAACTGTTAATTATTATGAAGGAGAAGCAATTCTAGCAAGAAGAGATATAATTGCTGATATTCTAAGTATTTTAAATGATTATGGTTTTGATATCGGTTATACACCACTTGA
Organism: uncultured Bacilli bacterium; assembly: GCA_910587065.1. Classification (GTDB taxonomy): domain Bacteria; phylum Bacillota_I; class Bacilli_A; order RF39; family UBA660; genus CAG-582. Next base: position 33,690 of record CAJUMA010000014.1, read on the forward strand.
TGGATTTAAATATAATGAAGCAGAGGAACAAACAGCAGCTAGAAAAAGTTTCTATTGGCCAATTGGTAGTGATGAAACAGAAGAGAGAAATGGGGTAATTTATGCTGATAAAGAACCTGCTAGCACTGATGTTATTTCCGGATTTGGAACTCGTGAAAATCCCGTTACAGGAGAAGTTGAAGAACACTATGGCATTGATATAGCAGGTATTGAAGGCGTAACAAACGTTATAGCTGTTTATCGTGGTGAAGTTATAAGTGTTGTTTCTTCTTGTACAGTTGGCGACTATGAATGTAATGAAGGTTATGGAAACACTATAATTATAGCTCATCCAAATAACGACTATACTGTATATGCTCATCTTGCCAGTATAGATCCAAGCGTCAGTGTGGGAGCAACTGTTGATAAAGGACAACTGATTGGTAAAGTTGGTAGAACAGGTAAAACAAATGTAGCATGCTTGCATTATGAATTAAGAAAAGGGGGGAACGATATATTACATGCTGTTGACCCATTAGGTGAACAAGATGCTAGTAACCCTCGACCAAAAGTTGCAGAAGGTGATTTTTCTGTTCATGAAACAACTTTATCTAAAGAAGAATTTGTGGCAAAATTAAGAGCTTACTGTGTAAATAATACATGTTCCCAAACATTTATGAATGTGTTTGTTGCTAATGCAGAACTCGTTTATGATGTTTCTGTTGCTAACAATGTAAATCCTGAATTAGTTGTTATTCGTGGTGCAAAAGAAGGTATGAGTCCTGGAGGTAACACCAATAACTATTGGGGTATAGGTTGTGCCAATGGAAAAGGAGTGGGAGCCTGTCACCGTTACTCAAGTTTAAGTGATGGTATAAAAGGTTTTGCAAGAGCAGTAGCAGGCTATAATACTGTTGTTGATATGATGAAAAAGTATGCTTATATTGGAGCTGTATGGTATAACCCCGGTAGTTGGTCATTAGGTGGATGCAAGTATTATCCTTATATAAACAAATACATGAGTTCATCACGTTCATCGACTGTTAATCGTGTTTGCAACAGTGGCCCCGAATGTACAAGTAAAGGAGACTCTAGGTGTACTCCAACAAATGATGAAGACCAGGTGGCTTATGCTATGTATAACGCAAGTTCCATGGTAAATATGCGATATGTCGCATTTGGATTATAGGAGGTATTATGTTTAGTATTAATGAATCCCAAAAAAAAGTCCTAACAATTTGGGCTATAATTGGTATTGTTATATTACTTGCAGTAATCATAATCGCGATATTTACACCCGTAGAAAAGAAAGAGCAAGAAGAAAATATTACAGCAACTAACTCTAATAAAATAATTGACAGAAGTCGTTATTATACGGTAAAAAATGCTATAACCAAATATTACTCTTATATAAATATGCACGATTATGAATCAGTTCTTCAAATCTTAGATGAATCCTATATAAGAGATAATGATTTAAATAAAGAAAATATAAAAAAAGTTTTACCCCAAAGTGATTTATCTATTTCCTATCAATCAAAAATAATGTGTTTAAAAGATATTAAAGATGGTGTATATTCTTTTAGTGTTGAAGGAGAAGAGATAAGTGCTAATACTGGATCACTTATAAATGAAAAGTATTACGAAATTGTTTTAGATGGTAATACTTCAGCTTTCAGTTTAAAACCAATTGATAAAACTATTTATGAAGAGGTGTGTAATGGAAAAAGTTAAAAAGTTTCTAACGGAAAATAAAGCACTTGTAATTATAGCTCTAATCTTTTTAACTTTAGCTTTCGTACTTTACTATGTAAATAATAAAAGAGAAAGTGTTACTTATAATCCAGAAGCCATGGGAGAGACTCCTTATGTAAAAAAAGAGTATAAGGCAAATGAATATATTAATGTTGAAATTGAATTAATTGATATTCTAAATGAGTATTATAGATATTTTATGCAAAAAAAAATAAAAAATCCTGAAGAAGCATATAAAATGCTTACAAATGAAAACCAATCAAAGTATGAAAGTGTTGATAAATATAAAAAGTATGTAGAAAAAACTATCACGATAAATACTTTAAACAATAAAATCAAAGAATATCGCAAAAGTCAAGAATATAAAAATGGCTATGATATTATTGATTCAGAAGGAAATAAGTATACAATTATTGAAAATGCTGTATGGGATATAAAAATAATTGATAACGGTAAATAAAAAAGAAGGGAGAACGTAGTATGGATCCAAATAAATTAACTGAAACAGTAAATAAAACTCTTGAGAACAATACTATAGCTCCCACTTTAAATAATGCTCAAAACTTAGAGTCAAGTACTTTAGAAATACCCATAAAGAAAAATGATAATAGTTTATTAGAAAATCCTGTACAAGAACCAGCTAGTCCACAAGAAATGGAAAATCCCATCGGCCGTGTTCCTTCATCTAACGAAGAATCAAATAGCCAAGAAAATGGTATAAATCCTGAGACTAAAGTTGATGCAGGAAAACAAATAAATGAAAATGGAGAGTTAGAAGACTCTAGCACTAAAAAAACTTTAAAAGCCGTTGGAAGAGGTGCTGCTGCTTACTTTACCCATGGTGAGTCAATTGGCAAAGATTCTCAAATAGTTAATTCAGCTCCAGTTGATAAAACAATTGGCGTAGTATCTGACCAATTAGAAAAAGTTCCAGGAGTTGAAGCAATAAGTAAGGAATTAGATGAAGCTGGTATTGCCGATGGAGTAAATGATGCCTTAGATGCTGTTGGTGCTGCTAAAAATGGGGATATTGCGGGAACTATTGAATCAGCAAACAAATTAAAAAAAGATACGAAAAAATTAAAAAAGACAATAATAATGGCCACTATTGGTATAATAACACCATTATTTCTAACAGTAATATGTGTTTGTATTATATTTGGTCCAATTATTGGAGGTTTCTTAGACGTCGTTGAAAGAGATAATTTAGAAGATCCGCTAACTGGAGAAATTGATGATCCCTATGGAGATACAGATCAAGAGCAAACGGGAAGTATTATTGGAACAGTTGAAGACTTTGAAAATTTAAGCGATGCAAGAAAAGCAATTATTGAAGCTGCTGCTGCCGCAGTAGCAGCAGAAGTTCCTTATAGTTATGGTTCACATCCTTTCGGTTCAGGATTAAGAGGAATACCAGAAGCTGGCTTAGACTGTGCTGGATTTGTCCAATGGGCTTTATGGACTGGACTTGGCGGAAATCCTGGAAGATTAACGACTCAAGTAATAACTGACAAGATAGGTAAGGATTTTATTCAAATAAGTGCATCTGAATTAAAACCTGGAGATATAGGTTTGAAAAGATTAGGTGGTAGTACGGGTGATAACTACAATCATACGGGAATATATGCGGGAAATGGTTCTTGGTTCCATGCTTCCAGTGGTAAAAAAACGCATAAAGTTGTTAAAAGTAACTACACTAGTTTTACAATATATTTAAGATATAAAGGAGTTGACTAATATGAAAAAAATATTCTTAACGTTTACATTTGTTTTTGCTTTTTTCTCATTTTATGGAAATGTCAACGCAATAAATACTTATAATCAAGTTAACGTAAAAACGGCCTTCGAGGAAAATATTGATTTAGAAAAAATCGAAGAAATTGAAATCCATCTTGAAGATGCTACAGAATATTCTAAAGATTATATCTTAGAAAAAAGCAATAACTTTGAATTAACCATTAGTGATGCCCCATACGGACCTTATCAATTCGTTTATGGGGTTGTAATTGGTGATAAAATAGGTTATTATAATGTATCAGCAGAGGTAAATATACTCAATGATGATAATTCATTAGAAGTATTAGTTAGTGTTACAACAAATAAAAACACAACGACAAATAAAACTCTAACAGAAGAGTCAATCAATAGAATAGTTGGATCAGTTACACAAACAACAACCACTAAAGTAACTGAAAATGATAATGCTGGAATAATTATTGATGATGAAACTGATCACGATGATTCTGGACTTAGTGTAGAAGAAGAAACAACTACTACTGTTTCTAAAGATGTTGAAGAAGCAAGAAAAAAAGAAAAACAGGAAGAAAAAAAAATAGAAACTAGAAAAAGAAATAGTTTAATTGGAAAAATTATGTTTTCTATAATCGGAGTTACACTTCTAATTGGAATTATTTATGCATCAGTAAAAATACTTAATGCTAATAAATAAGTATAGAAATATTCCCTAATTTAAGGTATAATAAAATATAAAGAAGGAAGGGCTACTATGAAAATAAAAGTATCAGCTAAAGATTTAGCTATTTTTGGCGTTTTTTGTTTGTTTTTACTTTATTTTAGTGCTATAGCAGTCCTAAATGTTTTTTCGTTAATAAATGATGGTATTTTTTATGGATTAATGCCTTTTGAAGCCTTTACTGGAAAATATATTGCTGGCACTCTAGTGGTCTTTATTTCTGTTTTAGTTGCCATCTTCTTTAGTGTGTCATCTTCTATTTTTGAGAGAAAAAGCGGTATTGGTTTTGAAATAGGTAGTAAAGAAGAAAAAGGATACTCAAGATGGCTTAAAGAAAAAGAAATGAAAAAAGCCTATAAAGTTGTAAAAGTTGGAGTAAAAGATGAAACTGCTCCAGCGGGAGGCATTGTTTTAATTAACAATGGTAAAGATATGTGGGTCGATGATGGTGAATATCATACACTAGTTATCGGAGTTACTGGATCAGGTAAAACAAGTGCTGTTGTAGACCCACTTACATACAGTTTAGTTAAGCATGGAGAAAGTATGGTATTCACTGATCCAAAGGGTGAAATATACAAAGATCATGCGGAGCTATTAAAAGCTCGTGGTTATAAAATAATTGTACTTAATTTCCGTGATCCACAAATGGGAAATGCTTGGAATCCTTTAACGTTACCATATAGACTTTATAAAGAGGGTAATGTTGATAAGGCAATCGAACTTTTAGATGACGTTGCTAACAATATCGTAAAAGATAAACAAGCTCAAGATCCATTTTGGCAAAATTCATCATCTGACTACTTTGCTGGATGTACTTTAGGGTTACTAGAAGACGCCAAAGAAGAAGAAGTTAATTTAAATTCAATTGGTTATATGACAACTGTTGGAGAAGATAAATTTGGAGCAGGCTCAACGTACATTCAAGAGTACTTTAAAATGAAAGGTGAACAATCTAGTGCTTACACATTTGCAAGTAACACGATTAATTCACCAACAGAAACTAAGGGTGGAATCCTTTCAACTTTCCGTCAAAAAATTCGTATCTTCTCATCACGCGAGAATTTATCAGAGATGCTATCTTATTCGGACTTTAACATGCGTGATATAGGTAAAGAAAAAACAGCTGTATTTATGATTATTCATGATGAAAAAACAACTTATCATGCTCTAGCTACAATATTTATTAAACAATGTTATGAAACACTTATTTCTGTAGCTCAAGAAAATGGTGGTAAACTACCTGTAAGAACTAACTTTATTCTTGATGAGTTTGCAAATATGCCAGCCCTTAAAGACGTAACAACAATGGTTACAGCTGCTCGTTCAAGATTAATAAGATTTACATTTATTATTCAAAATTTCGCTCAGTTAAATGATGTATATGGCAAAGATGATGCTGAGACAATTCGGTCTAATTGTGGTAATTTAATATACATACTAACAACTGAGTTAGCTGCTCTTGAAGAAATCTCAAAATTATGTGGAGAAGTTAAGAGCAAAAAAGATGATAAAACAGAATCTCATCCATTAGTAACAATTTCTGACTTACAGAAAATGAAAATGAACGAAGTTATCATTTTAAGAAATAGACAGCATCCCTTTAAGACTCAATTAGTACAAGCTTACACGGTCGACTGGGGATCATCACAATTTGGAAAGGCCGAACTTTACTCAAGAGAGAAAAAAGAAATTAAATTATTTGATGTTATTGAATTCGTTAAAGTTCGTAAGCGTAGTAAAATGGGAATTGATGATAAAAATGGAGCATCAGCTGGCTTACCAGGTGGTGGCGCTCCAAGTTTTGCATCGCTTGCGGGTGGTGGTTTTGGTGGAATGGGAACACCTCCTAAAATTCCGACATTTGAAGAGTTTATGGCTGCTCGAAATGCTCAAAAGGCTGCTGCCGCTAATAACTTAAATACGCCTATTAACTCAGTTAATCCTGGAAACGTAGGCAATCCATTAATCTCAGGAAATCCAAATTTTCCAATGCCAGGAAGTAGTGCTTTACCTAAAAAACCATCTATGCCATCATTTGATGTTGATGATTTAGTAAAAAGAATAGATGCTAAAATTGCAGAATTAGAAGCTCAAGAAAAAGCCGAGGAAGAAGCAAAGAAAAATGGTGGAGCATCTGTTCCATCTAATGCACAACCAAATGCTAGTGTAGTTTCCTCACCAAGTCCAAGTATACCATCTTCTAATGACATACTTAATGGAAACTTGACTAATCAAATAGGAACTACTCAAGTTCAAGAGCCTATAGTAAACATGGTTAATCCAGCATCTATTAAAGAGATTAAAGCAGAACCAGTTAGGGATATTGGCTTTAATCCATTCAATGAACAATCAAACGTAAAAGAAAATAAATTTATTGATAAAGACTTAATTAATACTTCTGATGAATTGGTAGAAACAACTCCAATTAAAGCACCAGAGATACCAGTGCAAACTGATGAGAAAAAAGATACAGGAACTGTTCAAAACTTTGAAGACTTAATAAAGAAAAATGAACCTGTAATGCCAGAAACAAAACCTAGTATCATGGTAGAAAATCCAATTGATACAACATCAGTTGCTCCTAAGTTACCAGAAGAACCTATAATAGTTGGACCGTCTTCGCAAGCAGCACAACCAAAAGTAGAAGAAATAAAATTTGAAACTAATATAAAGAATGTTATTCCAGAAAATAATTTAGTTAGTCCTAGTGCTGATATAGCAACATCTCCAAGAGAAGAAGAAACAAAAGAACAAATTCAGATGAGCGCTAAACCTATTGAACAAGTTAATACAGTGGAAAAAGTTGAACCAACTGTAGTGCAACCACAAAATACAGTAGTTTCATCAGTACAACAACCACAATCAACAAATAATGTTCAATCAGTACAACCTAATAAAGTGTCAGATGATGCATTCTTTGATGATTTCTTTGAAGATGATTAGAACACAGATCGTGTTCTTTTTTTATGTAAAAAAAACACTTGACAAGACGATTAGGGCTTGCTAAAAAAAAAAAAAAAAATGC
>CAJUMA010000015.1 GCA_910587065.1 uncultured Bacilli bacterium
CCATAAAAGGAGATGCAAACTTAGTTGCTGCCAATATAGCAAAAGGAAAAAGTATATTTGGAATATCAGGCACATACACAAGTGATGCGAATGCCGTAGCTGGAAATATCTTAAGTGGAAAGATCGCCTATGTAAATGGAAGTAAAATAACTGGATCTATGCCTAGTAGATCTGATAGTGGAAATGTAGCCCAAGATAAAGCATGGTTATACAGCAATAGAGTATATTTTGGAGTAGAAACAGGCTACTATCCATCAGCAAATTATGGAGGAATGACAGGAGTATCCGAAAGATACATAACATATGAATCATTAGCAAAAATAATAGGACTAACAGCCGATAAGTTAATAACAGGAAATACAATACTAGGAATAACAGGTACTGGTGGTGGATATAAAGCATATACATTTAATCGCGTAGCAGCAACTGTATCTTCTTCAAGAACATTTAAATATGGAACATGGGTAGGTTTAGCAGACAAAAATGAAACAGTATCTTTTTCTGCAAATTTAGGTTTTACACCAAGTGAAGTGGTAGCTTGTGAACTTAAGTTAAGAGGAAATTATAGTTCAACGATTGAAACCAGTAATGATCACGATTTTAGCTTTAGTAGAGGAAGTGATGCTAGATGGTACAAAAACGAATTAGAAACTTCACTTAGTGGAAATTATATGTCTAATACAGATAGTATTTCACGTTATGCAGATACTTATACAAATTGTAAAGTTTCGGGAAGTTCAATTATATTTCAACTAAGATATGTAGTTTCAGGACCAATAGGTAATGGTGTATCGACAAGGGCTGATAAATTTTATCTATCTGGTACTCTTGTGTATAAATAATATGATAAAAGTAAGAGTAAAACTCTTATTTTTTTGTTCTGTAAAAAAAGTAATTGAGAAATTCATCGGTAATAAGAGTATTAGAAGGAAATAGACTCCTTCTTAGAAAAGAGGAGTAAGATGAATGATGAAATCTTATTACCAGCTACATATGACTGTATGTTTAAAGCGTTAAGGAGAAGATTATTATGATGCAGGTCAGGTAATACAGATAAACTTTAATGACTTTTATCATTTTAAACATAGAAAAGATATTTATAAATTTGTTTTTCTAGAAGAAGAGACCCATGAGATAGATGAAGATTCTACAGTAAAATATCATGTATGTCTTTTTAACATCTGGAATAGATGTTATAATAAAGATGCTAAGAAATTAACAAGATTTGAAAAATTTTGCTTAATCTTAAAATCAGAAACAAAAGAATATGCAAAAAAGATATCAGGGGATGATGAAGTAATGGGAAATATAGTAGATGAAATAGCAAGACTGAGTAAAGACAATACCATGTTAGGATTATATGATGCCGAAGTAGAAGCAGAGAAGATAAGAAAGACAAGACTAAAGGGAGCAAGACAAGAAGGGTTAGAACAAGGTATTAAACAAGGCATTGAACAGGGGATTGAACAAGGTAAAAGAGAAATGATAATGCCAATGTATAAAGATGGTGTTGCAATTGAAAAAATAGCTGCATACGCAAATATTACTATTGAAGAAGTAAATAATTTACTTGAATTTAAAGAAGATTAAATTCTTCTTTTCTTTTTCAAAAAATTACGTATTATTTTGATAATTATTGTATAATATATTTAGTTTGGTGGGATTATTATGATAGCAGTAGTGACTGGCGGATGTAGTGGCCTTGGACTAGAGTTCAGTAAGTACTTAGCAAACTCAGGCTACACAGTTTATGCCTTATATAACAAAAGTATTGACAATGCTCTTTTACTGGAAGATGAATATTCTAATGTAAGAGCGATTAAATGTGATATAAGAGATGAAAATGAAGTTGATAAAGTATTATTTAATATTGGTGATATAGATATACTAATTAACAATGCAGGTATAGCAAAAGATAATTCTTATCAAGATAAGACAAAAAAAGAATTTATGAGTGTTTTAGAGACTAATGTTGTTGGAACATTTTTAGTTATTAAGTATGCGATAGATAAGATGAATAAAAATGGGATCATAATAAATATTAGTAGTAATAATGCCATTGATGCTCATACATCATTATCTTACGATTATGATGCCTCAAAAGCGGGAATAAATATGCTTACTAAAGACTTTGCTTTAGCCATTGAGGAAGAAAAAAAAGATTTAGTAATTGTATCTATTTGTCCAGGTTGGATTAATACAGATGCAGTGAATAGTATGAATCCAGTTTTTTTAAAACAAGAATTAGAAAGAACAAATCAAAAAGAATTGCTTGATAAATGTGAACTTGTAAAATATATTGTTGATAATATTAAAAATTATAAAAATGGTGAAGTAGTTGTTGTAAAGGAGTTAGAGAAATAATATGAAAAGAGAAGAAATACAGAATTTAGTAAGTAAATGTGAAGATAAATGTTCATCAACATTTAAAAAAATAGATGAGACTTGTCTTTTTTTTAGTGAAAAGGTACTTAATGCTATGCAAGAATCTAATTTGAGTGAGAGTGCTTTTACAGAAACAACTGGTTATGGTTATAATGATATTGGAAGAGAGACAATTGAAAATATTTATAAGTGTGTATTTGCATCAGAAGATGCTCTTGTTAGAAATCAATTTGTCTCAGGCTCTCATGCTTTATCGGTTACTCTTTTTGCTCTTTTGAGACCAAATGATACTCTTTTATCTATAAGTGGAAATCCATATGACACGCTTCATGAGGTTATTGGTATAAAAGAAAATCCATCATCACTTGCATCTTTTGGTGTAAATTATGAGGAAATAGATTTAGTAGATAATGATTTTGACTATGAAAAAATAGCTGATTATTTGAGTCATAATACTCCTAAAGTTATTGAAATACAAAGAAGTAAAGGATATTCAACTAGAGATAGTTTAACAATAGACAAGATAAAAAGAGTTGTTGATTTAATAAAGCGAATAAACAAAGATGTAATTATTATGGTTGATAATTGTTATTGTGAATTTGTTGAAAGGATAAATCCGATTGAAGTTGGGGCTGATATTTGCGTTGGTTCTTTGATTAAGAATTTAGGTGGGGGAATTGCACCTAATGGAGCTTATGTAGTTGGTAAGAAAAAACTAATTGACTTAGTAGGAGAAAGGCTTACACTTCCTGGAGAGGGAAGAGAAGTTGGACCAACATTAGGTGTTAATAAACAAATATTACAAGGTTTATTTTTTGCGCCATCAGTAGTTGCATCTTCTTTAAAAACAGCAGTTTTAACAAGTGCTTTACTTGAAGAGTTAGGATATAAAGTAAGCCCTAAATTTAATAGTGTACGTGCTGATATTGTTCAAAATATTGAATTTAATAATGAAAAGTTACTTATAAAGTTTGTTCAAGGAATACAAGCAGGTTCGCCAGTGGATTCCAAAGTCACACCAATTCCTTGGGATATGCCAGGATATACTGATCAAGTAATTATGGCTGCCGGGGCTTTTACTCAAGGAAGTAGTATTGAACTTTCCTGTGATGGACCTATTAGACCGCCTTATATTGCTTATATGCAAGGGGGACTTACATATGAATATGGTAAACTTGGGTTGATAAAAGCGATAGAATTTTTAACTAAATGATAGATTTATAGTTCATTTTTATATATAATTAAGATAATGGAGTTGGTTTGATGAGTAGTAAATTAAAAAAAACAATGATAGTAACATTTGTCTTTATTATAGCTACTATTATAAGTGTCTATATTCTTCTTCATGGCAATAAAATACTTGTGAACTTTGAAATAATAGACTTAACAAATAATTATACAGAATATAAGTTAAAATTTACTAAAGTTAAGGCAGCAGATCACTATGTTATTGAGATCCGTAATTCGGAAAATCGAAAAGTTTTCGAACTTGATACAGAAAATGAACTTAATAATTTTAGTTTAACAAATTTAAAGAATAATGAAGAATACTCTTTAATGGTTTATGCTTATGATAAATTGGGTGATTATCGCCCTTGTGAAAAAGAATATAAGTTTACTTGGAATGAACCTACTTTTGATGATGAGGCAAGTATTCTTTTAAATGATGAAGATTATTTAATAAATATATTAGGTGATTTGGAAGATAAAGACTATTATTTAACAGTTAAGTCTGGTGATGAACAAATTATAGGCAAAAATATTACTAGTAATGAGTATATAATTAGTAAAAGTTATTATGAAGGATTAGAAAAAGAGTTAGTTGCTACTTTAAGTGTTAATGGCGAGTTGGTTGATGAAATTCATTTATTTAATAATATGAATCCTGTTAGTGATGTTGTTATTAATAATTTAAGTAATGAAGAAATTGTTCCTTTTAATGATTTAACCTTAAGTTATGAAGGGGGAGATAATGCGAGTATATATGAAATAAATGTAATTAAGGATGGCAAAGTTGTTAGAAAAAGTAATACAAAGAAGAAAACTGTTGTATTATCTAAGAATCTTTTTAGTGTAGGCGATTCGTATACTTTAGAAGTAATTGCAAAGTATGATAATTATGAGAAGAGGACAGGCGTTAATATTACGATGAGTGATTTAATTCAATTAAGTCCAGTATATATTTCAAATAATTGGAAATATGTAAAAAAAGGAACAAAGTTGGAATTAATATCAAATGATGAAGGTGCTAAGATTTATTACACCCTTGATGGTAAAAGTCCTGAAAGTTTTGGAATACTTTATACTGAACCAATTGTTATAAATGAAAATGTTACTTTAAAAACAGTTTCGATGAAAGATGGTTATTTAGATAGTGTTATATCAACGTATGATATTAATGTTGGAGTAAAAGATAAACTAAAAGTTTATTTAAGTCCTTCCAATCAACATGGTAATTTAGGTGTTAAAAGTGTTGGTTTTACTAACGAAATGGATGAGATGAATGATTTATCAAACTATATTCAAGAAAGGCTTGAAGCAAAGGGAGTAAAGGTTTATCGCAATAACCCCGCAGGCAATATTAATCTTTGGAATAGGGATTCTAATTATTATGGAGTTGATTTAAAAATAGCAATTCATTCAAATGCTTCAATTGATCATGATAAGTATGGTATTGAAACATGGATTGATACGCAAAATAGTCAAACTGTAAGTATAGCAAATGCTATTCAAAAGGGGCTCATGAGTATCTATCCTTATAAAGATAAGCCTGGAGCTAATCGTGGAGTTAAGTATGCTAATGGGGCTTTAGGAGAAGCAAATGATATGTATATTCCTTTTGGATTATTAGTAGAAGTTGCTCATCATGATAATGAAAGTGATGCAGAATGGATTATGCAAAATAAAAAATTAATAGGTTATAATATAGCTGATTCTATTTTAAAATATTATCAAGTTATTGAATGATTTGTCGAATCTCTTTTAAATGAAAAAAATATCAAGTATATTTATCTTGGTGATGAAATGGAGGAGATTAATAAGTTGTTTGATAGTATGTTATGTAGTATTGATAAAGCAGTAGAATTATTAAAAAAGACTTCCGAAAAAATTTAGGAAGTTTTTTTATGGTTAATTTGCTTTTTTCCTAATCGTTGACTTTTATACTAAAATATTTTAGAATTATATATATAAGAAGGGTGACGCATATGTATAATGAAAAGTTATTTTTAACTCCTCAAGAAATTTTAGATAAAGAGTTTAAGATTGATGCAAAAGGGTATCGTCCTCAAGAAGTTGATAAATTTCTTGATATGGTTATAAGAGATTATACAGAATTTGCTAGTATCATTAAGAAATTACAAAATGAGAATAAAATGTTGGTTGATGATAATACCAAGTTAAAAGCTGAATATCGTAAAATGAAAAACATTATTGATTCGGCTAATGAGTCTAGTGCAACTGGTGGTACAGGGAAAAATAATTTCAATAATGTGGATCTTCTTAAAAGAATTAGCAACTTGGAAAAAGTTGTATACGGTAAAGAAGAATAATATCTTAGATAAACGCTGCATAGAATTATGTTGAGGAAAGTCCATGCTCGCACAGTCTGTGATGACTGTAGTGTTTGTGCTAGAGGAATAAATAACTCTAGGTAAGTTTTACTTAACGGCTCCGAAATAACCTAACCATGGTTAAATTAGGTATAAAAGTGCCAAAGAGACGAGCTACTTTGGAAACGAAGTAGGTGGAACGTGGTAAACCCCGCAAGCGAGAAATCCAAATTTGGTAGGAGAGTCTTTGGAAACGAAAGATAAGGGACCAAAGGACACGTAAGTGTAGATAAATGTTTATCGCCTTTTTAGGTACAGAACATGGCTTATTAGATATTATTTCTTAATAATTTTAGGAGATGATTGATTCTGATAGAAGCAGGAGAAGCTCTTAAGAATACTCGAGAAAGTTCTGGGGTTTCAATAGAAGAAGCTAGCAAAGATTTGAACATTCCAGTAATTGTATTAGAGCAAATTGAAAATGGTTCGATTGGGTCTTTTGAAGACATATATGTACTTAAACAGGATATGGTTAATTATGCCAAATATTTAGGCGTAAATACGGAGACTGTTATTAATAAGTTTAATGAATATATGTTTGACTATACATCGAAGATACCAATGGCGGAAATAGAAAAACAAGTTAGAGAAAAGAATAAAGAAAAAGAAGATGAAGATAGAATATTCTCGCCTTATACGAGAGTATATCCTAAAGAGAAGACAATGCCTTATATAATTACGGGGATTGTTGTAATAATATTGGTTATTTGTGCTATTGTTTGGAGTATTAAACAAATAACTATTGATAATAGCAGTTCAAATTTAATAGGTGTTTTAAATGTGGAGGTAGAATATGAATTTACCAAATAAAATTACTGTTTTTAGAATAATTCTTTCAATAATGTTATTAGTATTATTAATATTTCCTTTTGATATGTGTGGTTTATCTTGGCCAAGTTATCAAGTATTTGGAAGTATTACTATTAATTTAGAATATATTGTTGGTGGTGTTATTTTTTTAGTTGCTTCATTAACGGACTTTTTGGATGGCAACATAGCGAGAAAAAAAGGTTTAGTTACAGATTTTGGAAAAGTAATGGATGCAATAGCTGATAAAGTATTAGTTAATGGTGTATTAATCGTTTTAGCTTGTAATGGCTTTATCAATGTAGTTATTCCCGTAATTATTATCACAAGAGATATATTTGTTGATTCTATTAAGATGGTAGCAGGAAATAAAGGAAAAGCAGTTGGTGCGAGTCTTCTTGGAAAACTTAAAACAATATGTATGATGATAGGCTTAACATTAGTTTTCTTTTATAACCTACCATTTGAACTTTTAAATATTAATGTTGCTGAAGGACTTATGTATGCTGCAACAGTTTTATCAATAATATCAGGTATTCAGTATTATTTAGTTAATAAAGATTTTTTAGAAGAGAAATAAGGCTTGTTTGAAGTCTTTTTTTGTTAGTTTTTATTTTTGGTTTTCCTTCATTTATAATATACAGCATTGGAGATGAGAAAATGAATGTCGATTTAATGCCCGATGAAGTACAAAGTGTATCTTATGAAGAAGCGCTAGCAATGGAAAAGTCTTATTCAACACAGTACAGTTGGATAGTGAAGAAGGAGAAAAAAGGTTAGCCAAAGAAAATAAAGTATTATTCGAAGAATAAGATAAAAAATATTTTAATTCTATCAAATATTTTTTTAATTTTTAAAGCAAAAGGAAAATGTATGGGTAATATATATTTTAGAGGGATAAGGTTAGTTTTTGAGGAAAAAGAATTTAATTGTACATTTGTTCGAAAAAAATATTGACAAAGTTATAATTATTTATTAAAATTAATTTAGAAATAGGAGAGACAAGATGAAAAAAATAGAAACTAATACAGATGATAAAGATAAAGCCTTAGAACAAGTAATGGCAGAAATAGAAAAACAATTTGGTAAAGGTGCTATAATGAAACTTGGAAGTGATTCGCATATTGAAATTGAGACGACACCATCAGGTTCATTAGCGTTAGATGTTGCTTTAGGAGTAGGTGGTTTTCCAAAGGGAAGAATAATAGAAGTATTTGGTCCAGAATCTTCGGGTAAAACGACGATTGCTCTTCAAGCCGTTGCAGAAGTACAAAAAAAAGGTGGAAGAGCAGCATTTATAGATGCTGAACATGCACTTGATCCTGTTTATGCTAAAAATTTAGGTGTTAATATTGAAGAATTATTACTCTCACAGCCTGACACAGGAGAGCAAGCATTAGAAATATGTGAAGCCTTAGTAAGGAGTAATGCTGTTTCAATAGTTGTTATTGACTCTGTAGCAGCACTAGTTCCACAAGCTGAAATTGAAGGTGAAATGGGAGACTCACACGTTGGCTTACAAGCAAGACTTATGAGTCAAGCTTTAAGAAAATTGGGTGGTATTATTAATAAGACAAATACTACGGCTATTTTTATAAATCAACTTCGTGAAAAAGTTGGAATAATGTTTGGAAATCCCGAAACAACTCCAGGTGGAAGAGCATTAAAATTCTATGCTTCAGTAAGATTAGATGTTAGACGTGGTGAACAAATAAAGCTAGGTGACTCTGTTATTGGAAATAGAACCAACATTAAAGTTGTCAAAAATAAGGTTGCTCCACCATTTAAAACAGCTGTTGTTGATATTATGTATGGTGAAGGTGTGTCACATGAGGGTGAACTTATTGATATTGCAGCAGATTTAGGTATTATTGAAAAAAGCGGTGCTTGGTATGCCTATAATGGGGAAAAGATTGGTCAAGGAAAAGAAAATGCGAAGATTTTCCTAAAAAACAATCCCGATATTGCATCACAAGTTGAAAGTTTAATTAGAGAACATTATGACTTTAAAGATTAATTTTATGATTAATCTTTTTTCTTGATAGTAAGAATTAAAGTAGTATAATACGGGAAAGAACATTTATTTGAGGGAGAAATATGTTTAAGATCTATGTATATAAATTATTTGGCACAGGCTATGCGGATGTATTCTAGAATAATTACTATCCCTCCTGCTTTTTATGAAAATATTAATGTTTATGAGAAAGGTGGGTATCACCAAGCGTGCCTTATTACTTTGGGAGATAAAAGGTATATTATTGATATTACTTATAGTCAGTTTCTTTTAATGAGAGAAAATAATTTTAATCGAATAGGAATTCCTTTACTTGGGGGATGTAATGTTGGAGCTTATATGACTTTAACTAAAGAAAGACGGGATTTCGCTGAGAATTTAATGAAAAATGGTTGCTTTTTAGCAACTGAGGAAAATTTAAAATTATACTTTGATGGATTTGCTCTTTCCTATCGTAATGGTCTTTATTATGAAAACTTTGGAAAAATTGATTATACAACAAAGTATGAAGCTTCGGATTATCTAAATTTTATAAATCAAATTGATAGCCAAGTTAATCATGAATCGTTTCATTTTCTTGGAAGACAAAAAAGATTGTTGAAAAATCCATATTTAAATTTTGCAAATAAAAAAAATGATGAGAATACAAGATGACTTAAATGATTTTCTCTTTTTCTTGTAAAAATTCTTATTTTAAACTATAATTTAATTATAGATATATAACTTCAATTGTGTGAAGTTTTCTATAAATAGAAAAGAGGAGAATATGGAATTTAATACGATGTCCATTATAGCTCTTCTCATTGGTCTTGTAATTGGTGCTGTTATTGTAGTTTTTGTAACTATATTATTTGGCGCTAGTGCTAGAAAAAAAGCTGATAAATTATTGAAAGACGCAAGTCGTGAAGCAGAAAGGCATAAAAGAGATGCTTTAGCTGAGTTAAAAGAAGAAAGTTATAAGTTAAAACAAGAAACTGAAAAAGAAATAAAAGAGAAAAAGGCCGAGGTATTAGCTAGTGAAGAACGATTACTTTCTCGCGAACAATCTTTAGATAAACGAGAAGAAATGTTACAAAATCGTGATTCAATGTTAGAACAAAAAGATAATAATTTAAGTGCTTTACAAAAACAAGTCCAAGAGAAGGAAAGTAAAATGGACGAACTTCTTAAAGAAGAATTAGAAAAATTAGAGACAATTGCTAAATTTTCAAAAGAAAAGGCTCATGATGAAATCATGAAGCGAGTAGAAAGTAATATGGAAGTTGAAATAGCTGAATATATCAAGGAAAAAGAAGCAGAAGCTAAGTTAGAAGTTGATGAAAAGGCTAAGAATCTACTTGTTAATTCAATGGAAAAATATTCCAATGATGTTACTAGTATTCAAACTGTTTCAACAATAAGTTTACCTAACGATGAAATGAAGGGTCGTTTAATTGGTCGTGAGGGTAGAAATATACGTACGTTAGAAGCTGTTACAGGAGTAGATTTAATTATTGATGATACACCTGAGGCTATAGTTATATCTTCATTTGATCCCTATAGAAGGGAGATAGCTAAACAGACTATAGAAACTTTAATTAAAGATGGTCGTATACATCCAACAAGAATTGAAGAGTTGTACGATAAAGTAGTTAAAGACATGAATACAAGAGTAATGGAGATAGGTCGTGATGCTGTTTATCAATTAGGGTTATCAAAAATAGATCCAGAATTGGTTCAAACAATTGGTAAACTTAATTTCCGAACTAGTTATGGCCAAAATGCTTTACAACATTCAATTGAGGTAGCTAACCTATGTGGAATAATGGCTGGTGAGTTAGGTGAAAATGTTTTACTTGCTAAACGTGCTGGCTTATTACATGATATTGGAAAAGCAATCGATTTTGAAGTTGAAGGAAGTCATGTTGATATTGGTGTAGATGTAGCTAAGAAGTTTCATGAGGATGAAGTTGTTATAAATTCAATCGCATCACATCATGGAGATACAAATCAAACTAGCGTAATTTCTTGTTTAGTTCAAATAGCTGATACCCTAAGTGCTGCTAGACCAGGAGCAAGAAATGACTCTATGGAAAATTATGTAAAACGTTTAGAACAACTTGAAAGTATAGGTAATTCATTTAAGGGTGTTGATAAATCATATGCAATGCAAGCAGGACGCGAAATACGCGTTATTGTAAAACCTGATGAAGTAGATGATTTAGAGAGCTTCAAAATTGCTCGTGAATTAAAAACAAAGATTGAAGATGAAATGCAATATCCTGGAACAATTAAAATTACAGTTGTTCGTGAAACAAGGGCTCAAGAAGAAGCAAAATAATGCTTCTTTTTTTATTGTCTAACAATGTTCGACAAATTATTATAAAAAGGTCTATTAATAAGATAGCAAACCGTGAGGACGGAAAAGATGTTTATTACCTTTCAAATACCTTGGGTGAAAAATTTGGGTGTTTTGGTTTTATTGCCGTAAAAAAGGTGATATAGTGGTCAACATCAAGGATTTAACCATTTTTGTATTAGTGATTTCTATTTTGGTACTTATATTTTTTAGTAACAAAAAACATCTTTATTCTTCTGAATAAAGATGCCAAACAATTGTGGTAAGAATCATATCCAAGAGACAATCTGCTTCTCACTAATTAAAATATAACGCAAAGAATTATATTTATTCAATTAATATATTTAGCAAAAATAAAAAATGCCTTTTTGGCATTATTTTATTTTACTAAATTCACTTATAAAATATTCATCGGTCATACCGGAGATATAGTCTATCACGATTCGAGCATTGCTGGTATTTTTTTTGTATTCATCATTCATATTGTCTAAATATATTTTGTAGATATTATTATCTGGGTCATTTATTTTATTTTCTAGTACTTTGAATAGGTAATCGAATAGTTTATTAAACATTTCTTCAATTTTTTTACGATCTTTATCAGTGTTAGCTTTATCATAAATATGCTCTTGATTAAAATGTTTTAGATCTTTAACAGCGTTATAAATATCTTTTGACATTGATATATAATCTTTACCAATAGAATTATTAATTATATCTTGCGTGATGGTTCCCACAATATCTTTATTTGTACTTCCCAGTATATTTTTAATTGACTCTGGAATTTCATCAAAACTAAATACACCAAGTCTAACAGCATCTTCAATGTCTCGACCCAAATAACCGATAATATCACTTATTCTTACAACACAGCCTTCTAAAGTCATAGGTACTAATTTTTTTATATAGGTAATATCTTTATAACAATTATTATAGTCAGTTAAGAAATCATCTTTTGTTTTCTTTCTTGGACGATATTTTTCTTGGACAAATTCGCCGTTGTGACAAAGAATGCCATCAAGTGTTTGTATGCATAAATTTTTTCCTTCACCGTTGTCTTCTAAATACATAAGTTCTCTAACTGATTGGACATTGTGCATAAAGTGTCCTTCATTATAACGCATCGATATAGCATCTAAATACCTTTCACCGACATGCCCAAAGGGAACGTGCCCAATATCGTGTCCTAAAGCAATTGCTTCAATTAAATCTTCGTTTAAATCAAGGGCACGTCCGATTGTTCTTGCAATTTTACTGACTAATTGAACATGAATTATTCTTTTAGAAATATGGTCATTTTGCTTATTGGAAAATACTTGGGTTTTATCTATATAACGTGTATAAGATAAACTATAAATTATACGATCAATATCACGAAAATAGTTTGGTCTTATATCATTAGATAGATTACCAAATAATCTAATTGCATCTGTATCTTTGGTAGCGTATTTTGATAAGTTTTCTTCATTTTTTAACATATGTTTTTTAATATCCATTTTATCACCTAAATAAATTATATCATTAAAATTTTAAACCTGTATATAAATATTAATGATATAATGATTATGGAGGTGTTTTATGAAAACAGAAAAAAATATATTGTTTGCATTTATATTAAATTTGTTTTTTTCTATATTTGAATTTTTTGGAGGATTTTTTACAGGAAGTGTTGCCATAATGAGTGATTCAATTCATGATATGGGCGATGCTTTATCTATTGGTGTTTCATATTTTCTTGAGAAAAAGAGTAAAAAAGAGCCTGATCAAGTATATACATTCGGTTATTTAAGATATTCCGTTTTAGGTGCTTTTATTACTACGATGATTTTAACTGTAGGTTCTATTTTAGTTATAATAAGTTCGGTTAGAAGAATTATAAACCCAGTTACAATCAATTATAATGGAATGATTATATTCGCTATTTTTGGATCTGTTATTAATTTTTTAGCTGCCTATTTAACAAGAGAAGGAGATTCTTTAAATCAACGAGCAGTCAATTTGCATATGTTTGAAGATGTATTAGGATGGATAGTTGTTTTAATTGGTTCAATTATTATGAAATTTACAGATATTTCTTTAATTGATGCTATAATGTCAATTGGTGTAGCTATATTTATTTTAATTAACTGTCTTCATAATATTAAAGAAGTTCTTGATTTGTTTTTAGAAAAAATACCAAATAATATAAGTGTTTTTGAACTTAAAGAACATATTCTTAATATAAAGGGAGTTAAGGGTGTTCATCATATGCACATATGGAGTATGGATAATGCAAATATCTTTGCTACAATGCATATTATAACGGATGAAAAAGATATTAATAAATTAAAAAGGCAAGTTAAAGAAGAGATATTGGAGCATGGGATATCTCATGTTACCATTGAAATAGAGGATTCGAAAACAAAGTGTGAAGATGAGTCTTGTCATGTTGAATTTGTAAAAGAAGAACATACACATCATCATTAAAAAAGAGGATTTTGAAGTCCTCTTTTTAGATGTGATTAAATAAATTCAAAATATCAATCCAAGAGTTTACTCTTGTGAAACTTACATTATTTTCATTAAATACATTGTTAAATATAATTGGTTTTATACCATAGCTTTTTGCATTATTTAGATTATCAATTGAATCATCAATTAAAAATTTAATATTGTTTTCCTTACAAAATTTTCCTTTGTTAGTAACACTTACCGTTAAGTTGTCAAAATAGATATTGTGTTTTTTTAAATAATCGTAAGTAATACCATAAGGATCTTCATATTCTGTAGTGTTTCTTGCAGAAACTAATTCAATTATATAGCCCATTTCATGAAGTTTATCAATTACTTCTTTTGCTTGATATTTTACTTTAGCATAGGGCATTATTTTACTGAATGATTTAATTGTATAATCCTTAAAATTAGGATATTTTTTTTCTAAATCAAGATAAGATAGTTTGTTATTTATAAATAGTTTTTGACTAGACTTTGTACAGTAAGCATAAGACGCTGTAATTATGTCGTATGAATCAGTTATCGTATCATCAATATCAATACCTATTTTCATAAATATCACCATAATTATTTTAGCATGCCTATTGTATAATTAGGAAAAAATAACAGATTAAGTGTTTAGAAAGTGTCAAAAGAATTAGTTTTATTAATTATAAAAATACGTTATAATAAGGATATTAGATTTAAGGAAGTGAAGTAATGAGTTATTCTAGTTTTAAAAATATTAAAGCGTCTTTTAAGTTTTCTCAAGCTTTTGATAAGAAAGACTTGCCTGCTTATGCAATTCAATATATAAAGAGTGAGACTGTTTTAGCTGTTTATAAAACAGAAAGAGATTTTGGTATTTTTACGGATAAAAAGCTTGTTTTATTTGATAATGGAAAGAATAGAAAGCAAATATATACTATTCCATATAAATCTATTTCGATGCTTTCTGTTTGTTTTTTAGATGATTCAAGTGAACTTACTTTGTTTATTGATTCAGGCTGTTCAATTAATTTAATGTTTGTCGACATGTATCCAAAGGATAAATTAAGATTAAGAGTGTTGTATAATTGTGTCGATAAGATTATTAGTGGCGAAAAACCTATTAAAGAAGATATGGAAAGTTTGATAAATAATAAAATTAATTTATAATTAATTATTTAAAAGGGGAGATTTTGTAATGACCGTTTCGGAGGCTTTTTCTGTTTTTAAACTTGATTTTTCATCTAGTAAAAAAGTTGTAGATAGATATTATAAAAAATATAATACAATGTTTTTATGCGGCAAAATTGATGAAAATTCTTATGGAGAGATAGAAAGTGCTTATCAAGTATTAAGTACTTATTATAAAGAGTTAAGGAAAGTAGGTACTCAGGAAAAGGAAATTGTCAAAGCAAGGATTTTATATGACACTTTGAAAATAGAAAGAGATTATGAATGTAGAAGTTTTCTTGAAAAACAGAAAGGTAAAGTTTGGGTATTTTTTAACAGTGTTATTGAAAATGATTTTGACGGTTCTTTAGATGATTATTTAGAGTATGTCAAACAAGGAACATTAGATATTTTAAATGATGAGTATAAGGACTTGTACAAGGAATTTTTTGATTTGTTTTTAACATTGTGGCAACGTGTTTATAAAAGAATATGTGTTTGTGAGAAAAACAATTTACTTCAAGGTCTATTTGATAAAGATTGTTATTATTCTTTTGGGGAAGATGAGTTACGTGATGTTTTTTATAGAAAGAATAGAGGATATGCGCTTGGAAAGTTTAGTAGACTTTTAGATTTGGGGGCAATTCTTTCTAATCTTGTACCAGAAGAAAATGCTAGTTACTTTTTAGATATTCATCTTTCCTTTATGTCTTCTTTTTATGGGTTTGGTTATAACGTATCTGAATTTAATAAAATAGTTATTTATAAATTTGTTACAACGTCGCGTTTACAACAGTTGAAGATGGATTTTTATGATATGTTTGATGAAGAAGTTAGAAAAGGGATGAGGAAAAGTCCATTTGTTGATAATCAAGAATTATTTTTGTTTATTTATGAACATTTGCGAATAGATAATCCAGTTTTAGGTGAAGATAATGTTAAAGAAAGGCTACTAAGGTAGTTTTTTCTTTTTAGTGTTAAATAGAATAAAAAAATTATCTTTTAAGAAATTATATTATGTATATAAGTTTATAATGAACATAGAAAAATAAAATAAAAAGAAGCTTATTTTAAAAGCTTCTTTTCTAATATATTGATAAGTATATTAAAGATGAAAGATAATAAAGATAATATTAAAATACCACACATAACTAGAGATAAATTAAATACTTGAGTACCATAAAGAATTAAATAACCTATACCTTTTTTGCAACTTAAGAACTCTCCCATTATAACTCCGATTAATGACATAGAAATATTTATTTTTAGTGACGAAACTATTTCGGATTTCGCTGATGGAACTATTAATTTAGTTAATATATTTAGTTTATTTGCTCCAAATACTTTAAATAGTTTTATTAAGTCTTTATCACATGCTTCCATACCATTTAAGATAGTTATGCTTGTAACGATAACACTTATTAAAAGCGAATTAAATATTATGGATTTAGTTGATGCCCCTAACCAAATGATGATTAAAGGACCTAAAGCGACTTTTGGTAAACTATTAATTGCTACTATAAATGGATCTAAAATACTTTTTAGAGTTTTAAATGAATACAGTAGTAAAGCAAATATAAAAGCAATGATAAAAGATAAAATAAATGATATAAGAACTTCTATGGACGTTGTATAAATATGAATAAATAAATTATTATCATGAATTAAATTAATTAAAGTTGTTAGCACTTTTGATGGAGATGAAAAGATAAACGAATTAATAATATTAAAACGTGATAGTAATTCCCATAAAACTAAGAAAGAAATGAGTAATGAAAATTGACTTAGTCTTATGAGTATTTTATTTATTCTTATTTTCTTTAAATATAGTTTATGTTCTTCAGTCATGATCTATGTTTCTCCATATATCATCATATAAAGTATCAAATATTTCATCTTTTTTTCTAGTACTTGGTAAAATAGTCTCATCAAAGTTTAGTTTATATATAGCTTTTATTCTACCCGGTCTTTTCGTAAGTAATATTATATTATCACTTAAACTTATGGCTTCTTCGATATCATGAGTGATAAGAATAGGTGTAATATTTAATTCTTTGATGATTTTATATACATCATTGCTTATATTTTTTCTTGTTTCACAATCAAGTTTAGAGAATGGTTCATCTAGTAGTAAGATATTTGGTCTAATAGCTAGAACTCTAATAAGAGCTAGTCTTTGACGCATACCACCAGAGAGATTATTTGGATATTCATCTTTAAATTCATATAAACCATATTTTTTTAATAAATCATTTACATAATTAATTGATTCTTTAGTTTTTATTTTTTTTAAATCTAGTCCTAGACAAGCATTTTCAAAGACAGTTAGCCATGGAAGTAGGGCATCTGTTTGCATCATATATCCGATATTTAATTTACGATTTTCTCTGATTGTGCCAGTACTTGGTTGTTCTGATCCTGTTATTATATTTAAAAGAGTTGATTTGCCACATCCTGATGGGCCAACTATACTTATTATTTTATTATCTTCAATAGCGATAGATATGTTATCTAAGGCTTTTATCTCTTTCGATTTTGTATGATATATTTTAGTAATATTACATATATTAATTAAGTTCATAAATTAGATTTTTATAATCCACGTAACTTTCTAAATCTTTATTATCTATCATAATGTTTTGTAGATTTTTAAATGCTTCTTCTTCTATTTTAGGTGTTTTAAACCATGAATCGGCATTTTTATAATTTGTAATCATTGTTACTAGATCGTTTTTACTTGTATCAGGGAATTCTGATATTATTACATCGGCGATTTCTTCTGGAGTATGTGTATCGACATATTCTAGCCCTTTTTCTATACCTTTATAGAATTTTTGTATTATGTCTTGATTTTTTTCAATATAACTTTTTTTAGCATTGAATGCTGTATATGGTACAACTCCTGAGTATAGGCCAATAGAGTCTGCTATAAAGCCATATCCTTCTTTAACTAATTTAGTTGCATTTGGTTCTCTAAGTGTAATGAAAATCAATTAGGTGTATTGCCCTTTTTTTAAATATTTATTATAATAGGGGGAAAAGTTGGTGATTTTATGATTAGTATTAGAAAAATGTCAGTTGAAGAAATAAAAGCTAAGCCATATTTGTTAAATTTTATCTATGAGCTATTTGGAGATGTAAGTGATTCTTTCTTCGAATATGAGTATGAAGGGGAAACTAGGTGGTTTTATTCTAGTGGTTATGCAATTACTTTGTTAACATTTGATGGCGAGTATATTGGGCATCAAATGGTTACACTGGATGAAGATTATAATATTCTTTATGCTGAATATGATGGTTTTGATGTTTGGAAGCATAAAAGCGGAAATCTTGTAGTTCAAAAAGAGAATGGCTTTGTTGCTGAACGTTTTGAAAAGAAAAAGTTGGATGATAATGCTAGAGATGATAACAGAAATGGAATAATTTTGTATTATCAATATAATGCAAATACTTTAGAAAATATGATACTAGCTTATAACTGTGTTTATCGGGGAGATGAAGCAATATTTCCTTTTGAAATAAAAATTCCTTTCTTTGTAACTTTCTTTAAAGGTAAAAGTGTAAAAAAATATGTTCTTTATGAAACTGATACAGATTATATGAGTTATAATATTATTACCCTTAGAGAGTTTGGATTAAAAAGATTTCTTAAGGAAGGTGCATATACTTTACAAAAAGAAGATCCAATTAAAAGATATTTTAAAGTTTGGCATGAATCTAATGAGGGAAACTTAGTTTTATTATATCCAATTAGTCATATTTATAAGTTAGATGATATTTATAAATTAATAGAAAGCAAAGGATTTATGACTGGTCCTTCAGATGAAGCAATGAGCTACTTTAATGGAGAATTTAGCGAAAGAAAAGAAATAGAGGAAGTTTTAGAAGCAATAAAAGCTTATGACAAGAATATTGATGAGAAAATGAAAATGCGAGGATTAAAAAGTCAAATGTCTTAACTCATTTTAGATAATATGTTAAAATACTCTTGGTGAATATAAATGGCATATGTAGTAATTGCGAATATAATTGCATTAATTGGTTCAGTATTTATGGTTTTAGCAAGTTATGTTAAAAGTGATAAAAGGTGCGTTATTTTACAATCTTTTCAAATATTTATGTTTATAATAAGTAATATTATTTTAAAAGGTATTACAGGTGTAGTTATAAATTCTTTAAGTTTATTAAGAAATATATTTGCCTATAAGCAAAAATTAAACAATTATATAAAATATATGATTTTAGGTTTTATGGTAGTTTTATCTATTATGTTTAATAATCTAGGTATAGTTGGATATTTACCTATAATTGGTACAACTGTATTTACTATATTTATTAATAATGAAGATACTTTTAAATTTAGATTATCTTTATCTTTTTCAATACTTATGTGGCTTATATATGATGTTTACATAATGTCATATTCATCAGCCATATTTGATTTATTTAGTGTCATTGGTGGCATTTTTGTATTGTTTAGAGAAAGTAAAGTAAAATAAATTTGGCAAATATAAGAATTTATGGTAGAATACGTTTCGATGATTTAGTTACGAGGAGGGGTTGTAATGGGTTATAATATTGGATTTGATGCCGATGGTGTTATTTATGACACAGAATTATTTCAATTATCTAATCAAGTTATTGATTTTATGAAAAAAGAATATAATTTAGATGTCATTAATCCAGATGGTTATGGAATAAAGGATGTTTTTGGTTGCTCAAAAGAAATTGAATTAGATTTTTGGGAAAAATTTGTAATAAAATATTCTTTATTATATCGTCCAAGAACTTGGACAAAAGAAACTATAGATAAATTGAGGGCCGATGGCAATAAAGTTTTTATTATTACTTCTAAAGCGTGCGCTTTGGAAAAAAGTTATAGGGGTATAGGAGTTAGATTACTTTTTGAATTAGGATTGAAGTTGAATGGAATTAAAATTGATGATATAGTTTATTGTGATCTTGATAATAGTGCCGAGTCAAAACTGCAAGCATGCCAAAAATTAAATATTACAATAATGGTCGAAGACGCTGTCGAAAATATAAATTTGCTTTCTAAACATATGGATGTTATTTGTATGAATACTTTAAATAATGAAAGTTTAGAGAATGATAATATTATAAGAGCGGATGATATTCCTGATGTGTATGTTAATGTTCAAAAAATTATTGCATCTAGAGAAACTAAAAGCAATTCATTAACATCTATGCACATTTTATCTGTAAAAGAAAAAGAAGAGATGTCTTTAGAGGAAAAAGATGCTTATTATGATTCTTTAATTGATTATTATAAGTCTTTTCCTTTTGATGAAAGGAATATGAATAATCGCGAAAGTATTATTAATTTAATCGCAAACATTTATTCTAAAATATTTTATTCAAAATATGATCCAATTATATTGGGTATGGAAAATATTCCAAAAGAAAAAGGTTTTATATATGTATGTAATCATCTTTGTGATAAAGATATGATTTTCCTTTTATGTGCTTTGAAGGGATTAAGCAGTTGTTGGCATCCACTAGTAAAAATGGAAATATTAGAACAAAAGCCTGGTATACTTTTTAGAACTGCCCAATCGGCTTTTGTAAAAAGAGAGGTATTAAGGAGTCGTCGTTCTTCAATGAAAGACTTATTTATATTACTTTCAAATTATTTCAATGTTTTAATATTCCCTGAAGGAACTTATAATAAAACACAAAATAATTTGAAAGACTTTCAGGGAGTTAGTCATGTTTATTTATCTCAAGTTTTAAGAAGGCCTATAGTTAATATGGCATTAACAAGTGATTATTCAACAAATCCTATTTTAAGGATTGATGAACCTTATATTGTCCCAAGGACTATGTCTCTTGCTGATGCTAAAGAGGATTCTTTTAATCGCTTATCTTCTTTAGTAGAAAAAAACAAGAAATTATCTTTGGAAAGGAGAAGTGAATGGTATGATAATAACTGAACATAACTATAATGATTTTCTTCGAAAATTTAGGGAAGAAGACAAATATTTATCAGAAAAACTAATAAAATTGTTTGATATGTTAAATATAGAAAATGTATCAATTGCGAGTGTTGGTAATTCTATTTCTTCAGGATATTCAAAATGTGATGAAATGTTGCCTTTTTTGATGAGAAGCGAAGTATCTAATTCTAAAAGTTTTAATATTTATAATTATGCAAGAGTTAGACGTAATGAAGAAAGAAAAATAATAGGGTGGTATAAAAGCAATATTTCCCATCAAGAAATTAATAGTTTATTGATTGATGATATTATGGCAAAACTTGGGAAGTATGCGAATTTTTCACAAGAGGATTTGCAAAAATATGAAGAAATGCGTGATAAGAGCGATCTTGGCTTTGGCGATTTTGTTAAGTTGAGCGATAATATTATAATCTATAATGGATTAACAGGAAGTTTTACAGATCGAATAAGAAAAGGAAATGTTTCTGATAAGTTAAAACTTTTTTCTAGTTTTAAAGAAGACTTTGCTGATCTTAAAAGTTTATTATATCAGTTTTATTTAGACAATCCGAACTTGCAAATATACGTTTGTGGAATACCAGATTTTTTAGGACTGGGAATATCTAGTTCTTTTGATAGATATTTAAAATTAGCAATAAGTGAGATTCCAAATGCTCGTTATGTTCCTGGAGTAACTAAAAATATATTTTCAAGATTCAGTGGACAAAAGGAATTTGATATACATTATAGTGTTCCTGAATATTTATGTTTGTTAAATAGTGTATTTGAAGAAATATTAATGTCTTATATTCCTTTAAAAATAAAGAATAGAATTTTAAATGAATTATCTATTTATAGTGATAATAACGAATTAATAAGCACTACGAGTAAGGGTAAATCAGATGATGTTAGAAAAATTATTTTAGAAGTTCTTGAAGAATATGATGAAATAATTAGAAAAAACAATATTGATGTTAAGGCAATATTAAATGAAGTTTGTAATTTTTATGATCAAAATTATTTGCTTTTTTATCCTTGTACAAACAGATTAGAAACAAAAAAAATAATAAAATGTATAATGCACCAATAACTTTGGTGTTTTAATTTACAATTTTTTATAATTATGGTACTTTTATTATGATAGTAAGGTGATTTCAATGAATAGCGTTTATTTTCAAACAATGGGTATGGCGATAATAATATTGTTACTTGTTATGTTCTATTCAAAAATTCGTATAGATAATAGAGAAACAAAGATTTATAGTAAGCAGCTTATAGTAACTTTTTTTTCTTTATTATTTGATATATCTATAATTCTAATTACGTATTTTTGTGATATTCAGGATGTTTATTATATATTATGGATATTAAATAAGTTTTATCTTTCAACATTGCTTCTATATAGTGCTTTATTTACAGAATATATTGTACATATATCAAAACCTAATTCCAAATATGACTTTTTTAATAGTTCACTGACTAGTTATAAATTGTTTAATATGGTATGTGTTTTTATTATTTTTGTGTTACCAATAGAAATATACAATACTAATGGTGTTATGTTTTCTTATGGATTAAGTATTTCTTTTTTGATTATTGTTATAGTTTTTTATGTGTTAGTAATGGTATTTTATACTTTCAAAAATTTTAAACATGTTGTAAGGAAGAAGTATACTCCTTTGTTTTCTTTAATACCTTTATTTTTATTAGCTATTCTTATAAGAAAAGTTGATCCTAGTGTTTTAATAACGACAGCAATTGCTTCTTATGTTGATTTAATAATGTATTTTACCATCGAAAATCCCGATGTTAAAATGATAGCTGCTTTAAATGAAGCAAAGTTATCAGCTGAAAAAGCGAATAGAGCAAAGTCAGATTTTTTAAGTAGTATGTCGCATGAGATAAGAACTCCTTTAAATGCGATAGTTGGTTTTTCTGATTGTATTATAGAAGATAAAACTTTAGAAGATGCTAAAAGTGATGCGAAGGATATTAAGCTCGCAAGCGAAAACTTACTAGAAATTGTTAATGGTATTTTGGATATTTCGAAAATTGAGGCAGATAAGATGGAAATTGTTGAAACAGAGTATAATCCGGTTGAGACTTTTGAAAATGTTGCCAAACTTGTTAAACCAAGAATTGGTGAAAAGCCAATTGATTTAGTCGTTAAATTTGGTTCTGATATACCTTACATGGTTTATGGTGATGGGGGTAAGGTAAGACAAATTATTACTAACATTTTAACGAATGCTGTTAAATATACTGAAGAAGGTAGTATAACTTTCTTTGTTAATTGTTTGAATGAAGGGGAGTATACAAAATTTGTTATATCTGTTGAAGATACAGGTAGAGGAATAAAACCAGAACAGATTGATAAATTGTTTACTAAATTTCAACGCCTTGATGAAGATAAGAATACAACACTTGAAGGTACTGGCTTAGGTCTTGCTATCACGAAACGTTTTGTTGAAATGATGGGAGGAAAAATAGTTGTTCAAAGTAAATATGGTGAAGGATCTAAATTTACTGTTTATTTAAGTCAAAAAGTTATTAAGATGAATAAACCTGAGGATGTAGAGTCTCAAGAATTAGTTAATACAATGCAAATTAAGTTATTCGATTTTACTGAATCTAAAGTGTTAGTAGTAGATGATAATAAAGTAAATATAAAAGTCGCTTTAAAACTTTTATCTAATTATGGAATTGAAGCGGACTTTTGTGAAAGCGGTTTTGAAGCAGTTGAAAAAGTTAAAATGGGCAATACCTATGATTTAATCTTACTTGATGTAATGATGCCGAGAATGAGTGGTGTTGAAACATTAAAACTTATAAGAGAAAGTGTTATTTATGATATGCCAGTTGTTGCTTTAACTGCTAATGCAATATCTGGTATGAAAGAAAAGTATTTAGCTGAAGGATTTGATGATTATTTGGCTAAACCAATTGAAAAAAGTGAATTATATCGTGTTTTATTAACTTTTTTAAATAAGAAATTAAAGAAAAAGGAAGAGGTTAAGACAAATACTGTTGAAATACCAATTGTTAAAAAAAGTGCTGAAAAAAAGAAAGTTTTAATTGTTGATGATAATAAAATAAATATTAAAATAGCGGAAAAACTTCTTTCGCATTATGATTTTTTAGAAATTGATTCAGCTCTATCGGGAGCTAGCGCAATTGAAAAAGTAAAAACTACTAATTATGATTTAATATTCATGGATATAATGATGCCAGAGATGGACGGAGTAGAGACTCTTCATCATTTAAAAGATATGGGCTTTAAAAATCCAATTGTTACATTAACGGCTGATGCTGTAGATGGTTCGCGTGATAAATATTTGAATGAAGGCTTTGATGAATATTTATCTAAACCCGTCAGTATAAATGATATCGATAAAATCATGGATATATTTGTAAATAAGGGCTAGTCCCTTTTTTTCTTGCAATAATAAGGATAAAAAAGCATATAATTAAGCATGATGAAAGATGAAATAATTATAAAATTAGCACTTATTATTAATCATAATTTGTATAATGAAAATGAAATAAGCTATTCCACTTTTTCTAAAGTACAAGATGAATTATTGAGTAAATTAACTAATGATATTGTAAAATGACTTATGTTTATTTTATAATGTTTATAGGAGAATTAGTATGAAGTTATTTGATGAATGGAAATTAAAAAGAGAATGTCAAAAGTTAGGACATGAAAATGAGTATAATGATTATAAAAAAGTGAAAGAGGTTTTATCTAATGATAAGACTATGTATGAAGGATTTTTAAAGAAAGCAGAAGAGAATTTGGCGAGAGCAAAAGAATTACATGGTGAAGATACTTTAGAATACTCTAAGGCAAGTGATGAAGTAAATAGATGGAAGTATAATTTAGAACAGCTTATTTTAAAGGCACAGTTTATACGCCCTAATAATCCGAGCGATATTAGTTATCGTAAAAATATTATTGATGAATTTAGCGACAAAATTGCGAGTATTTTGGGCGATGATACTACTATAAGATTTCATGGTACTACTATTTATTATGCCAAAGAGATTTTAAAAAATAATGGAATCTCTTCTTCTAGCTCAAGATATGATGGATATGATAGTAGTACTGACTTAGAAGATGAAATATCGGTAACAACACCCTCTACAATAAATAGAACATTATCTTTTTTCACAGACTTATATGCTTTTCAGAGTTCTTTGCCAGCTGGCTGTTTATTTGTTTTAAGAGCGAGTGATGAAGATCAAGAATTAACTAAATATGCGGCTATGAAATCTTTTAACTTTAAAAATAATCCTGAAAGATTTTTAGGTGTTTGTACAACTTCGGAAAATATTCCTAAAGTGAGGGAATGGTTAAAAGAGTATGGATATGAAGAAAATTTAGTTTTTACATTTGATGAATTTTTAGCTATAGCTCATAAATTTAAAATAGATAAACCAGATACTACTTTAGCAAGTGAGGTTTCAAGTGAAGAAACTTTAATTGATGCAGAAGGACTTATCAAAGAGTTGGATGATGAAAATATAGATCAAACTTTAGAGGTGAAGAGTAGAGCTAGATAATTTCTAATTATAAAGTATGCAAATATTTATCTTGTTTGCATATTTTTTAATGAGGAAAAGTTATGGACTTATATAAAATTAGAAGTAGTCTTTGTAAAGGTATTAATATAAACTCGATGAATTTACGAGTAACATACTATTCAAGAGTTTCAACAGAACATGATGAACAAATTAATTCTTTAAAAAATCAAATTAATCACTTTGAAGAAATGATTAAAAATAATAAAAATTGGATTTTTATTACTGGTTATGTAGATACTGGTATCAGTGGAACAACAGATTATAAAAGAGATAATTTTATGAAAATGATTGATGATGCTAGGATGGGCAAATTTGATTTAATAATTACAAAAGAGATTTCAAGATTTTCGCGTAACACTTTAGATAGTATAAAATATACTCGTATACTACTTAGTTTTGGCGTTGGTGTTTATTTTTATAATGACAACATAAACACTATTTTACCGGATTCCGAGTTAAGACTTACCATAATGGCATCAATGGCTCAAGATGAAGTAAGGAGATTATCTGAAAGAGTTAAGTTTGGTATGCAAAGATCCATTAAAAATGGAGTTATTTTAGGTAATAATTTACTTTATGGTTATGATAAAAAGGGTGCTCATTTAATTATTAATGAAAGTGAAAGTGAAGTTGTAAAGAGATTATTTACAATGTATGCTATAGATAAACTTTCCTTAAATCAGATTATGCGAATCTTTAATGAAGAGGGAATTAAAACATCTTTAAATAAAAAATGGAATGTTACGACACTTTCACGAATGATAAGCAATCCAAAATACAAGGGATTTTACTGTGGTAGAAAAAGTGAAGTAATTGATTATATGTCCAAAAAAGTTAAGCGCTTTGAAGAAAGTGAATGGGTTATGTACGAGAACACTGAAAGTATTCCACCTATAATTGATGAGTATCTTTTTAATATAGCTAATGAACGCTTAAAACTAAATAAACGGGCATTTTCTGATAGTTATAGTAAATCTAAATATGCTCTTAGTAATAAAATAAAGTGTGAATGCAACCATACTTTTAATAGAAGGAAAATGAGTAAAAACAAAAGTGAAATTATTTGGTTTTGTCCTATTTGTAAATTGAGTGTGAGAGAAAGTGAACTTTTTTATATAGTTAAAAACAATTTTAAGATTAATATCCAAGCCTTAAAAAAATTATTGAATACTCTTTATAAAAAGTATAATTTAGATAAAGAGATTAATATATTAGAGTATGAAATAAAAAAAATAGATGCAAAAAAAGAAAAACTTTTAGAGTTAAATATACGTGAGTGTTTAAGTAATAAGGAATTTAAAATACGAAATGATGAATATAATAAAGAAAAAGAATTGCTAGAAAATAGGATGAAAGAAAGTAAACTTTCTATAATTTTTAATGTTGATAAATATATAAATAAATATATGAAAAGTAAAAATTATGTAGAGGACCTTATAAAAAATTTTGTTGATAAAATAAAAGTTTCTTTTGTGGGAAGAGATGCAATAGAGATAAATATTCAAAGTGCGGTATTAGATAAACGAAAATATATGACTTATGAATTTAAAAGAGGTTTTGATGTTATTGGGACAAGAAGATATTATTTTTTCATAAGTGTCTATATTAATAAATAAAAATATGATAGAATATAATAGGTGAGTATAATGGGGAAGTTAAAAAATTTATTAAAATTATTTATTTCAATTATTATATTTGGTTGTTCTATTGTTCTTGCAATAAATATATTCATTATTAGTGAAACAAGACATAGTTTTATTTCTTTGTATGATGCTAAAAATTTGAGTGATGTTGATTGTGTATTAGTTTTAGGGGCAGGGTTAAAAAATGGTGGACCAAGCGACATGTTAAAGGAAAGACTTGATAAAGCTGTTTCTTTATACAATGATAATAATAATTTGTTATTACTTATGTCAGGTGATCACTCTAAGGAATATTATGATGAAGTAAATGTTATGAAAAGATACGCTGTTATCAATCATGTCCCATCATCTAGTATATTTATGGATCATGCGGGTCTGTCAACATATGATAGTTTAAAAAGAGCGAAAGATATATTTGGAGCAAAGAAGATTATTGTTGTAACACAAGGATATCATTTATCAAGAGCTTTATATATTGCCTCCTCTTTAGGCTTAGAGGCTTATGGTATTGATGCGACAGAAAAAGTATATCCCGGACAAAAGTCGAGAGATTTAAGGGAAGTTCTTGCTCGTACAAAAGACTTTTTTAAATCTTTATTTAAGCCAAGTGCTAGTATTACTGGGAATATAATTTCATTAGATGGTGATGGAAATAAGACAAATGATAATTATGTTTTAATAACAAATAATAAAACAGGGTCTGAAGTATTCACTGGTTCAAGAGATCAAGTAAATAATGTGTTTAAATTAGTTAGTGATGGAACATATTTCGAAGAAACTTGTGATGGAAACCCTGATTATCTTATGACTGTTAATGGTAATAAATATTATTTAGAAGTCTATGATGATGAGATTCACATTATATTAAATGGTAAAGAATTAGTTTTAGATAAAGGTGAAGCTAAAGTTATTTTAAATTTAATTAAATAAGCAAAATAATGCTTATTTTTTAATTGTGTTGAAAAAACTATGCTATAATGAGTTTAGGGTGATACTAATGTTAAAGTTAAATAGTGTAAGTAAAGTTTATAAGAAATCTATTGTTGCTCTTGATGATATTAACCTTGAATTTTCAGAGACAGGTTTAGTTTTTTTAAGGGGAGATTCAGGCTCAGGTAAATCAACTTTACTTAATATTATGAGTACACTTGAAAGTCCTTCATCAGGATGCGTTTATTTTAATGATCGAGTACTTGATAAAACAAAAGTAGAAGAATATATGAAAAATGATATAAGTGTTATTTTTCAGGATGCTAATCTTTTTTTGAATTTGTCAGTAAAAGATAATTTAAATATTTATGAGAATCATGATATAGATGATGAATTGTTAAAAAAATTAAATATACTTGATCTAAAAGATAAACTAGTAAGAAACTTAAGTGGTGGTGAAAAGAGAAGAGTTGCTATTGCTCGTGCTATTATTAAAGATCCAAAAGTACTTTTATGTGATGAACCTGATGCTTCTTTAGATGAAGAAAATCGCGAAAATATATTTAAAATTTTAAAATATTTAAGTAAGTCTATGTTAGTTGTTGTTTCTAGTCATGATGGTGATATAGAAGAATATGCTGATAGAATTATTACTCTTGATGATGGTAAAGTAATTGATGATAAAGTGTTAAAAAAAGGAAGTATAAAGCTAAAGAAGAATAATGAATCTTTTGTTATTAACAAAAAATTTATTAATGTCATTGCAAAAGATATTTTATTTTCAAAAAAATTAAACTATTTATTTGCAACGATTATTTTGTCTGTCTTTTTATCTCTTATTTTAATTATGGGAGTTATAACAAAATATGATTATCCAAGAATACTTGCTGATACTTTGGAGCATGAAAATAATTCAGTACTTTTTGTAGAAGAAGGATATATACCAAGATCTTTTTTATTAGATGAAGAAATTATCTATACAGCCCCTAATGGTATGGAGTACTCGACTGGTAATAAATATTTAGGTTTGAATATCAATGTTCCTACAGAAATGACTAAAAGCTCTGTAGAAGAAAATTATTATAGAGTTGACTCTGAATATTTATTCTTTAGTTATAATGATGATTTTTTAACGGGGGATTTAATTGGTGATAAACCAAGAGAAAAAGATGAAATATTAATATACGAAATACTTGCTGAAAAAATTATTTATTATGGTATATATACTCCTAATAATGAACTTTTAAAACCAAAAGATATAAATGAACTTATTGGTAAGTATGTAATGTTAGGTGATGTGGTAGTTAAGATATCAGGAATTATTAAACAAGATGACATAGATAAGTTTAATTCTTTAAAAGAAGAAAGTTTTTATATGAATGCGGAGACGAATTTAAAAAAGGATATATTTTATTCCTTATTTTCGTATAAGATTGATGCTTTTTCTTCTTGTGTATTAATTACTTCAGATTTTTTTGATTATATTGAAGGACATTACAAGGAAGAGGTTGAGCGAAGTAAGTTTAATGCGATTATGTTTGAAAAAAATAAAAGTAAACAGATTGAGTATTTGGCTAAAGTTAATAAAGAAAAACATCATAACTTATATTGGATGATAGCAAATGGGGATATTGGATCACTAGAACTAACAGGTACGCCTTATGCTTATGCAAGTTCTGTAATCTTTTATGCATTTTTATTAGGTCAAGCTTTAATCCTTTTGCTACCAATTTTAATTGTTATTATTATATATATTATTATGATGTATTTTGAAAATATCTATAAAAAGAGTAGAGATAAATTTGCTATACTTTTGGGCTTAGGGCTAACAAAAGCTAATATGAATAAAATAATTAAAAAAATATCTTTAATATATTTTGGTGTTTCTTTATTGTTTGCTATTTTAATATTTATTTTATTTATTGTTTTAGGTAATAATTATATGTCTCAATTTGTTTCGTTTTATTTGCATCCTTTTAAAGTTAATGTAGTTTATCTAAGCTTTACTTTATTAATGGTTTTATTTATTCTTTCTATTTCGTATGGATTTTTAAAACTTAGATTAAAGAAAAAGAATGCAATTCTATATTTAAAAAATAATTAGGTGATTTATATGTTAGTAATTAAAGATTTGAAGAAAGTCTATAAGGATGGTACAGTTGGAGTAAAAAATATCAATTTAACTTTACCAGATAAGGGGTTAATTTTGTTTGAAGGTAAAAGTGGTAGTGGAAAGTCAACTTTGTTAAATTTAATTAGTGGCATTTTAAAACCTACTGAGGGTATGATTAGTTACAATAAAAAAAATATAAAGGAATATAAAGGTTATATCGATTTAGTAGGAATGATTTTTCAAGATTATAATTTAATTAGTGATTTAAATGTTTTGGATAATGTTAATTTTATTGACAATAAACGAACGAATGAACTATTATTTTCTTTAGGAATAAAGGAACTAAAAAAGAAAAAAACTCATGAAATCTCTGGTGGAGAAGCAAGGAGAGTTGCGATAGCTAGATCTTTAAATAGGGATGTTAGTATATTGCTTTGTGATGAACCAACGGAATCTCTTGATAATGAATCGGAAGAAGCAATTCTTAAAATCCTAAAGAAAATAAGTGAAGAAATTTTAGTAGTTGTAGTAAGCCATAAAAAAAGTGTTTTAAAGTATGCTGATCGCACTATTAAAATGTCTAAGGGAGAAATAGTAGGTCTTACAGGACAAAAAAGATTTAATAGATATGCTATAATAAGAAAAGAACAGAAAAAATGTAGTTTTACTAACTTATTTAAAATAACTAAAAATCGGATTCTAGATAATTTAGGTTTATTTAGCTTGAATTTAGCTTTTATGGTTATTGTTATGGTGATGTTTTTAGGTTCTTTTGTTCTTAAAAAAATAGATTTAGATTCGTTAGAAGTTAAACAAATGTTAAAAAATGAGGAATATAGACTAAATATAACATCGGGTTTAGATGTAGCTTCTAAAAAACTAGATGATGCAGGAATTAATTATGATACAGCTTATAACTATTATTTAGGTGGTGAATCTTTACATTTGAACCATGATTACATAAAAGAAAACTTTTTTTATAGTAATGAGGCTTTAAATCCAAGTGTTATTATACTCAATAATAAGACAATAATGAACAATGATGAGGTTATTGGACGCACTCCTCTTAAAGAAAATGAAGTAATGATAAGTGAATATCTTTTTGAGTGGATTAGTAAGTATGGCGCGATGAATGAAAATAATGAATTAGTTTTCTATGAAAATAAAGAGGATATTTTAAATAAGGCAATTTTCTTTAATGAAAAAAAAGTAGTGGTATCAGGAATTCTTAAACAAAATTTAGAGATGTTTAATAAATTTAAAAATGCGGAACTGGTCAATAACTATGGTCTAATAAATTATTATTCAATGTTTAAAAATAGTGTCATAAATAATAATTATATTTATGTAACGAGTGAGTTTGATGATTATATAGGAGTTAAGAATAAGATAGAAGTAAAATATTTAATTAATTCTAATGATAGAGAGATTCTATATAAAGTTAAGAAGATGGGAGGAAATGATAGAGTAACATCGCTTGGTATTTACAGTGAAAACATCCAGAAATTAAATATTTTAATAGCAAGATTAAAGATAATAGGTAATACTCTATTTGTTGTATTTATGATTGTTGGAGTAATCATTATTGTTAATTATTATAATAATTCCATAGATAATCATGAGAAAGATAATAAGGTCTTAAAATATTTAGGTGTTAGTAATGCTAATATTGTATTTCCGTATTTTTGTGACACTTTGTTGCTATGTTTTTTAGCTTTTTTTATAGGAGTTATTGTTGTTCAAATAATATGTACTTCTTTAAATAAAGTATACTATGGAGTTTTATCGGGATTCTTTGATATATTTACTTTGGAGTTAGAAAGTATTTTATATTTAGGAGGAGCTTTACTTGTAGTTATAGTTTTATTATCTTTATTTAGTGTAATAAAAATAAATGTTCAAATAAGAAAATATACGGAATAGAGTGTATCAAGGAGGAAAAATATGTTATAACTAAGTTTTGTTAGGTAGTATTATGAAAAAGAAAATTATAGTTGTATTAGTAATTTTAGTGTCTTTTATTTTATCATGAGTATGTCTTAACTTTTTGGAGTTTAGAAGTAATAAAGATAAAACAACAGAAACAATACAAGAAGAAAAAATATTAGTAGAAGATAAAATAGATTTAGGTGCTTTAGTACCAACTTTTGAATATTTTAGGATAGAAGTGGTGGAGAAATTCTCCAGGACATTATGCCAATATGACGGGCAAATATTTTACTAAATTAGATGTTAGTGTAATCAAATTTGGTGGGAAATATTGGTATGTTCAAGCATTTGCTTAGAACTATATTAAAAAAGATACTAATGAGTTAGTATCTTTTATATTGTTCTTCCTATTGAATCTTCTTTAGTTTCTTCTGCCATATTATTATTATTATTTAATATATATTTTTCATAAAGTTCTTGATAAATTTCATCATAATTAAGAATATTGTCATATATTCCTTCTAAAAGTTCTCTATCCTCTGGTTCTAAGTTAGAATTCCTAAGTTCATTAACGACATTAATTCGTTTGCGATATTCAGCAAATAATGATTCTATTCTTTCGCGCATTGTTTCTATAAATTTATTTTTTATGCTTGGATTTGCTTCCATAAATTTTATATATTTAGTCTTAATTTCATTAATACTTTCTTTTAAATATTCATATTCATCTTCTAGTTCATATTGTAATGTTTCTCTGTCAACTAATTCACTTGCATTTGTATTTTGAATAAAATTACGATAATCTGTAAATAATTCTTCAATCCTTTCATGTAATGCATTTATAAATATATTTCTTTTATCAGGATTAGCGTTGATATTATTTATGTATTGTTCTTTTATTTTAGCAATATTATCTTTTAAATATTCATAGTCGTCTTCTAATTCATATTGTAATGTTTCATTTTCAACTAATTCTTCCACACTGGTGTTTTGCATTTTTAAATTTTCACTAAAGAGTTCTTCAATTCTTTCGTGTAATACTTTTATAAATGTTTCTCTTTTATCAGGGTTAGCTTCTATATTAATTATATATTGCTCTTTTATTTTAGCAATGCTATCTTTTAAAGATTCATAACCATTATAGGTTTTATAAATGTCTAATTCTCTATCAAGCAATTCTTCTGCTGATAAATTGTTCCTTTTTTCTTGATTAATTTTTTTTCATTACTTGTTTGTAAACAAGTATAACATCTGTAACTTTTTCTTTATTTCCAGTTGCATTATCAGTATGATAAAGATTTAGTAGTGCGTGGTAAGCTTTTTTCACTTCTACTTCAGTTGCAGTTTCGTTAATTCCTAAAATTTCATATGCAGTTTTATCCATTTTTTGTTATCTTCCTTTTAATTTTTATTATATTTAAAAAGTACGTAAAATGCAATATTTTTTGTTTTTTTATATCTATTTTTTTCGGTTGCATGTGTATAATATATTAACTTTTGAAAGGAAGCTCCTTATGTTTTTTTATAAAAAAGATAATATAGAAATCTCTTTAATAGAAGAAGAAATATTGATGCTGTATTAAAAATATTTAATTCCTTTGATTTTAACGTTTCTTTAGATACTGGTGTAAGGCCAAGTACAAGTAAATTTGAAAATACTATTAGAACTAACTTAGCGTTAGAAAAAAAGTATGATGCAGTTCTTGTATTAAAAAAAGATGGGAATGTGATTGGGTACTTTTAACATATGTTGCTATGATGTTAACCTCGGCAGTAAACTGCGATGTTTCGTGTATATGTTATCACAGAAATAAGTATCAGCTATTTTTATGAGTTATGATGAATATGCAGCTTTTATGGAAGAAAAGATGAATCAAGATTTAGAAAACTTTAGAGATTTTCTAGATTCGGACATTGGAAAATCTATAATGAATTTATAACAATTAAATAAAAATTTTATTACAATAAGCAAAACTCGTTTTTATGACGAGTTTTTATTTAATAATGATAATCGTTAACTTTATATAAGTATTGAATAAAAATCTAAATGAAGTTATTTAAAAATAAGAGGAGGTAGAGGTTAATGAAGAGTTTAAAAGAATTAGAAAAAGAGGACAATATTTGTAAAATTGGATTAATGTAATAAATATATTTGTGGTCGAGTTGATGTATTATCGTAACACTTTGTTCAAATAGATTAACACCATCACCTTGACCAGCAATAAATGCACTAGTTAAATTAGCGAAATCTACTGAAGAATCAATTTTAACATTTTTTATTTCTTCATTTTTTAAAGCGTTAGTGAAATTAAGAAGTGGCATTCCAGCACTTCTTCCAGCTAGAATAGTTAAACCATCAATATCTTTGAAATCATGATAATTAATCCCGTTTCTTAGAACTAAGAATTGACCATCACGTTTTGTAAGTCCAGCGAATGATTTTAAGTAATCATTATTCTTTTCATTGTATACGTAAATTGTTGCTTCTGGACCACAGAAACCTATTTCTACATCTCCGCTTAACACAGATGCAGCAACATTATTTGCACCACTTGTTAAAATAACTTCAATATCTAAATCTTCAAAATATCCATTTTTTAAGGCTACATACCATGGAGCATAGAATGTTGAATGGGTTACTTCAGCTACTCTTATCTTATTTATTTTAGAGTCTGTCTTTTTTTCTTTTGATATAACTACTATAACTGTTGCAGTAATAAGTATTATACCAATTAGAATAGTTATTAACAATTTTCTCAAATAAAATAACCTCCTATTCAGTGTATTATATGGAGGTTATTTAGATATAGTTACAATTTTATTTTTATTTATTATTTTTTTTAAGATATATATAATTAAGAATATAATAATTAAAGGTTTATAGTAGTCTTTTATTATATGAGAAACAATCAAATAGTTTTCACCAATCATATTGCCTAATAAAATAAGAATAGTATTCCAAATAAAACTACCTATTGTTGTAAGAATTGTAAATTCCATTATATTCATTTTGGCAATACCAGCCGGGATAGATATTAAACTCCGGATTATAGGAGCAAGTCTTCCGAAGAGAACTGATTTTTTACCAGATTTTTCAAATTCCGTTATAGTTTTATTGGTATTATTTTTGTTTAGTTTTAGTATTTTAATTATTTTATCATTTAAAAAGTAGCCTAAATAATAAAGAATTATAGCACCAACAACAGATCCTAAAGTTGCTGATATAATAATGAGAAAAAGATTTAATTTAGCTTCATCAGCAATAAAACCCGAGAATGTTAAAATTATTTCTGA
Source organism: uncultured Bacilli bacterium (assembly GCA_910587065.1). Classification (GTDB taxonomy): domain Bacteria; phylum Bacillota_I; class Bacilli_A; order RF39; family UBA660; genus CAG-582. Next base: position 35,239 of record CAJUMA010000015.1, read on the forward strand.
AGGAATTGGAGGAAATAAATTTTCAATCATGATTAAAAGAAATATTCCAAAGTATCCAAATTTGTTTATCATATTTAATATAAATGTATTTATAGCTATCACCTTTGTTTATATTATATGCTTTTTTTATATATTTTATGTTATAGTGTAGAGAATGGAGAGTGTATTATGAATGAAGATAAAGTTGCTTTAGATCCTGTTAGTAGTGAGGATTTTAAAAAGTAGATTCTGATGACGCTTTTATTTTAACAATTGTGATTTATGCAATTGGTTTTGCTATAACTTGTTTTTTAATTCTTTTCTTATTTGGTATGTTAGTTGAAATAATTAAAAGTTTGCCTTAGATAAAATATGAAATATCCTGTATAAGGGTGTTTTTTATAACTCAAAATAGCATATCAGTAAATAAGTGAAAAGAATGCGTAAAAAATAACCAAACACTTGTACAAAAA
>CAJUMA010000016.1 GCA_910587065.1 uncultured Bacilli bacterium
GGGCGATTAGCTCAGTTGGTTAGAGCACCTGCCTTACAAGCAGGGGGTCATAGGTTCGAGTCCTATATCGCCCACCATTTTGTGCCGACATAGCGTAACTGGCAGCGCAACTGACTTGTAATCAGTAGGTTGGGGGTTCGACTCCCTCTGTCGGCACCATCTTTATGGAGGAATAGCGAAGTGGTCAAACGCGGCAGACTGTAAATCTGTTCTTTCGGGTTCCATGGTTCAAATCCATGTTCCTCCACCATCTTCTTATTGCCTCGTAGCCAAGTGGTAAGGCATCAGACTTTGACTCTGACATTCCGATGGTTCGAACCCATCCGAGGCAACCATCTTATTTTTTTACCCATATGTTCCGTTAGCTCAGCCGGTAGAGCATCTGACTTTTAATCAGAGGGTCTGGGATTCGAATTCCCAACGGGACACCATTTATAAAATCAACGACGCAAAATGTCGTTTTTTTTTTTTTTTTTTCAAAATAAAAAGGAACTAAACAAATAGCTCCTTTTTATATCTTAATAATTTATCAGTAACAATTATCCCAAATCCATCATTTAAATCCAAAATTTCCTCAAATTTATTTTCTATTGAACCATTATTTGCAATTCTTTTTTTGGGAATCTCAAATTCTTGCTTCTGTCCACTAGTAAAAGATAAGCTTATTTTCACTATATCCTTCTTATTATTTAATCTTTTATATAGATTATAATCTTCTTTAGCAAAATCATCCAATATTTTTATCATAAAAAAATTAGCACCTAATTCTTTGGAATTATCAATAATTTTATAATTTATTTCATCTCCGTTATTATCAAGATTTGCTATAAAAAAATGATCAAAATAGTCTGACGATACAGAAATTGTTTCGTTGCTGCTGGTTTTCAAATCTATGTTGTAAATACATCCTGCACTCATTCTATCACCTATAAAAATTATATCATACAAAGAATAAATATGCAGTAAAAAAATATGTAACTGCGCCAAAAAGCGACATTTTTTTTCAAAACTGGATGCTAATATATAAGCATTCATTTTTTTAGGGGGGATAATATGAATGAATCAATGAAACTTTTAGAAGAAAAGTTTAATGAAGTAAAAAAAATGGGGTATATAAAAAGTACAAGAGGTGGGACAACTGGTGTTGGTAAAACATTTGAAGATTTAATTGGAAAAAAAGAGGATAGAAGTCCAAATCCAGATTTTTATGGAATTGAAATAAAAACAAAATTACACTATAGCATTAGAAACACCACACTTTTTAATTTAAACCCAAAAGGAAAGGAACAGTATGAAACAAGAAGATTAGTAAAAACTTATGGCTACCCAGATAAGGATTTGCCAAAATGCAAAGTATTATATGCAACTGTTTATGGTAGTTGTCTCAATTGCATAGCAGCTAAATATCTTATGGGGCTAAATGTAGATTATGAGAATAATAGAATTAATCTTAGAATAATCAATTTAAATATGGAATTAGTAGAAAATTATGTATACTGGGACTTTGAAGAATTAAAGGAACGATTGTATAGAAAACTAAAGTATTTAGCTGTAATAAATGCGGCAAAAAGAACAATAGATGGCGAAGAATTTTACCACTATACCAGCATTGATTTTTACAAAATAAAAGACTTCACTACTTTCTTGAAACTAGTTGAACTAGGAATAATATGCGTAACATTTCGAATAGGTATAGAAAAATCTGGCCCTAAAAAAGGCGAATTTCATGATAGAGGTACAAGTTTTCAGATTAAAGAATGCAATCTGACAAAATTATTTGATAAGATTGAAGAATAGAAAATATATGGTGTCGCAGACATAAAAAAAGAATCATTTCTCTGATTCTTTTAATATTAAACTGGTCGAGAAGACAGGATTCGAACCTGCGACCCCTTGGTCCCAAACCAAGTGCACTACCAAGCTGTGCTACTTCTCGAATAATGGTGCGCCCAAAGGGAGTCGAACCCCTAACCTTTAGATCCGTAGTCTAACGCTCTATCCAATTGCGCTATGAGCGCATTCCCATATGAGATTGCATCAAAAATTCAAATTACTTATTCATTATAACATATTTATAATAAAATGCAAGCAATAATGTTTCATATTTATACTACATTAATATTAAAATTTTACAAATATATGTATAAAAAACACCAATTAAAGAAAATTAAATGAAATAACCAAAGAAAAATGTTATATTATAGAATAGTAAGTGGGTGAAAAAATGGAAAACGGCTATGAGTACATTGTTAAAGAGGGCGATACTTTATCTGATATTCTTTATGATTTGACTGGCAGTGCCAATAAAGATATTTATGAAAAAATAGCATCAGATAATAATATAGAAAATGCCGATCATATAATTCCAGGTCAAAAAATTATAATAGGGCAAGAATATTTAAATTCGAATTCAAATAATACATCAATGTCAAGCATCTCAGAAAACACTAGTGATTCTCAAAAAAATGAAACAGATAATGGTAATTCTTTACTTTTTGAATCTGAAGATCAATCTGAATTAGAACAAATTTTAACAAAAGAACCACTAAATGAAAAAGAAGCTGAAAAAATGTCTTCAAACGAACAAACAAACGATAGTAAACAAAATCTCACACCTCAAGAAAAGATAGCTAGTAGTACTTCGTCGCAAAATGGATCCACCAACTCAATATCTAATAATTCAAATAATATTTCAAACTCAATATATGTACCGAGTGATTATGAAATATGTTATCCAAATAGTGTTTCTGGATTTGAACCAAGGGATAGTTTTAAAACTTTTCAAATTAAAAAAAATGCTGGTGAGCACTTTGTGGACGTAAACAATCAAGTTCGAAAATGTGGTACAGACATAGATGGAATTATATCTTCTCTAACAACATTAAAAACAAAGATGGGAGAAAATACAGGCACAACTGCTCAAATCGACAAGATAACAAATGCCTTAATGCAAAAGAAAAAAGATTTAATAACTAAAAATTCGGAACTTATAAAAGCTTGTAATCAAGTAATTGAATATGTATACGAAAATAAATCTTCTAAAGCAGAAGAGGCTACAGAAGTGTACAATACAATAGCAAATATAAATGTTTATAAAGGATAAAAAAGATGACATAAAGAAACTCTTTAATGCCATCTTTTTATATTTTCATTCCACAACCAGGACAGTAGCCATTTGCACCAACAAGACTTGATCCACACCTACTACATTTTAAACTATCGTTCTTTGTTTGCACAGAATCGACATTCTCTATTTTTTGTTTACCACCAAAAGCGATCGCCTCCTCTGAAGGACCTTCGACTTTATATTCTTGAATATCTGTTTCAATCTTTTTTTCAGCTGAACTTTCTATTTCTATTCTTTTTTCCAAATTATCAACATTCTCAAGTGATAAATTATCAATAGAGATAGTATCATCAATTTCCACAATTTCATTGTTATCAAACTCATCCGCTGAAGGTACTTCTACATCAAATTCCTTAATTTCTTCGATATCATCAAAAATATATTCATCAGCGACAATATTTTCTTCGATATCGTCAATAAGATTATTTTCATTTGCAACTGTATTTTCCTGTACTGAATTTAAAGAATTAAAGTCAAAGTCGCTTTCTCCATCAGTTTCTAATTTTTTTTCTAATTTATCAATAGCAGCAATATTTTTTACATACACATCATCAACTATAAAATCTATATTTTTTCTATTAGAAAATGCTATATAAGGCATAAAAAACCAAGGAAAAAATATAGATAATACAGACTGCCATCGTTTACACTTGTATTTTCTAGTAATAACATATGTTGAACAAAACAAGCATATTATATTTATTCCAGGAATGAATATAGTCCAAAAAGGTAAAGAACATATTTTATAATACAAGTACACATTATAAAAAGGAATAATACTAAAATAGCCAGGGAGATTCTCTTTTATAAATATTTTCCACAAAGAAATTATGGAAATAACACCACAAATGCTCGAATATACACAAAAGAAAATAAATAAATTTTTTAGGATTTCTGTTACATTTTCCATAGTGCCCTCCGTAGTATAAATAAATTATATAAGAATACCTAGAATAAATCAATATTTGATTGTTTGGAGACTTTTTTAATGGTATAATAAATAAAATAGAGGGTGCTTATCGTGATAATAGTAGGAGTAAAAAATAATAAAATTTTTAAAATACCTTTACCTGACAATGTAGAAGGGAATTATTTAATTAAAGACAATCTCGGAACTACTATTGGCTACATAGTAGCAGAAGAGAACTCTTGGGTTGTGTACCCAAATCAAGATTACTTATTAAGTTATGATGGGAATTTTGTTCAAAAAGCCAAAATAGAAGAATTGTCACAATTTATTATAAAGAACTCAATTGATGGAAGTGTAAGCATCCTTGTTGCCTCTCCAACAATTGAATTAAGTTCTATAGAAGTAAAACCTAAAAAAAGTAAAATTACAATTGGTAATGCAGAAAGTTCAGATATATGCTATAAGACTGAATTTATAAACCCATTACATGCAACTATTAATCATGACAAAGACAGATGGTACATTGAATGTGCAAACAATTCATATATTTTTGTTGATGACAGACTTGCACGAAGAAAAAGATTAAATCATGGCGATTTAATTTATCTTTATGGCTTAAAGATTATTTGTCTATGTGATTTTATAATTCTTATGAATTCTGTAAAAAATAATCAATTGATACTAAACAACGAAAGTTTTGAAAAAAGAGCACCAATAACACAAGAAATTAAAAAGGATTCATTTGCCCTACAAACAGAGTATGAAGTATTTGATTCAAAAGAACAATTTTTAAGATCGCCTAGATTTAAAACCTCAGTAACTCATCAAAAAATTAAACTTACTTCCCCTCCCGACAGTCAAATTCAACAAATCCAACCAACAATTTTAACAATTGGGCCACAGCTTACTATGATGCTTTCATCAGTCATCGGAATGTTTACTACTTTAACAAATGTTGCAAGTGGCAATCAAACATTAGCTGCCTCAATGCCTACATTAATCCTTACATCAGTTACGATGGTCAGTGCTTTATTTTGGCCAACTGTCACAAGAAGATGGAATAAACATGAAAATAAGCGAAGAGAATTAATACGTATAAGATCATACAGAAACTATCTAGCCAAAAAAGAAAAAGACATACTGAATATTATATCCAATCAAAAACAGATTTTATTAGAAAATAACGTTACACTAGAACAATGTCAACAAATCATTTATCGACGAAAAAGAAATTTATGGGAAAGAACAATTGAAGATAATGATTTTTTAACTGCTAGAATTGGTGTAGGATTTATTCAACCCGATATAGAAATTGAATATGATGAACAAGATTTTTCAATTAAAGACGACATACTAAAAGATGAATTAAACGAATTAGTCAAAAAATTTGATTATGTTGAAGAAGCACCTTTAAATTTTTCTTTTCTAAAAAATCGCATTTCTGCTATTGTAGGAAATTATGGGATTTTGCAGCCATTCTTCGAAAGTATTCTTTTACAAATCATGACTTTCCATTTGTATAGTGAATTAAAAATTATTATTTTAACGAGTGAAAGTCATGCAAATGATTGGAATTTTATAAAATTCTTACCACATTGTTGGGATAACTCAAGAACAAGAAGATTTATTGCTGCCACTATTGACGAAAAGAAAAAAGTTGCAAGCTATTTAGAGAACGTTATAAATGAAAGAGAAGAATTTTTAAATCCTCAAGGAAAGAAAGATAACGAAAGCAGCAAACCGTTGGATGAATTTGCCTATAAAAAATTTGGTTGTTATTATTTAATCATAACAGACGATATCGCATCTTGCAGGCATTTAGATGTTATAAATAGAATTTTAGATATGAAAGAAAATCTTGGATTTTCAATGATTATTAAAAATGATAGGATAACTAATTTGCCAAATCAATGCACAACATTCATGAATATTAATGAAGAAACGTCAGGAATGTTTGGAAATGAGTTAAATGTTGGCGAGCAAAAACAATTTAAAGCTGATTTAAATAAAACAGTAAATGTTGAAGACTGTGTTGAAAAAATTGCAAACATCTACGTTAAAGTTCCAAAAGAAAAGCACGAATTACCAAAATCAATAGGATTTATGGAAATGTATGGTGTAGGTAATGTGGAACAGTTTAACTCGCTTGATAGATGGGCCAGTAACAATCCTGTAGTTAGTTTATCTGTTCCTGTCGGTATTGATCAAAATGGTGATCTTTTCAATATGGATATTCATGAAAAAGCTTATGGTCCTCATGGCCTTGTAGCTGGAACAACTGGATCTGGTAAATCAGAATGGATAATAACATATATTTTATCATTAAGTGTAAATTTTTCACCTTTAGAAGTTCAATTTGTTTTAATTGACTATAAAGGCGGTGGCCTTGCAGGATCCTTTGAAAACAAAGAAACAGGAGTAAGATTACCACATCTTATCGGGACTATAACCAACCTTGATAAATCCGAAATAAGAAGAAGTTTAGCATCTCTAGAAGCAGAATCAAAAAGAAGACAAAGAATGTTTAATGAAGCTCGAGAAAAACTTAATGACAGCTCCATGAATATTTATAAATATCAACAATATTATCGAAAAGGAATGCTTGATGAACCATTATCTCATCTATTCCTAATTTCTGATGAGTTTGCTGAGTTAAAATCTCAAGAGCCAGAATTTCTTGACCAACTAGTATCTATTGCTCGTATAGGTCGTTCATTAGGTATTCATTTGATACTTGCAACCCAAAAACCTGCAGGTGTAGTTGATGAACAGATGTGGTCAAACTCCAGATTTAAAGTTTGCTTACGTGTTCAAGATAAACAAGATTCAGTTGATATGATAAAATGCGATGATGCAGCATATTTAAAACAAACTGGTGCTTTCTATTTCCAAGTTGGGCTAAACGAATTTTTTGGATTAGGACAATCAGCATATGCTGGAGCAAAATATAAACCAACTAGTATTTTGAAGAAAAAAATAGAAACATCTTTAGATGTCGTAGATAGAACAGGAGAAGTTATAAACACTGTTGATATAATTGAACAAGATAATCAAGCAAACTCTAATGTTCATGGCGAAGAACTTCTAAATATCATCATGTATCTGTCTGATTTAGCAAATAAACAAAACATAAATGCTCGTAAATTATGGCTTGATTCAATTCCCGAAATGATTTATGTTGATAATATTAAAGCAAAATATGGATTTAAGCGAGTACCTTATCATATAACTCCTATTATAGGGGAATACGATAATCCATACCAACAATTACAACAGGTTTTGAAAATGGATTTAAATGACGCAAATGTATATATAGCTGGATTATCTGGATCCGGTAAAGAAAAATTATTGCAATCTATGATATATTCAATTATTACTAACTATACACCTCAAGAAGCAAATATATACATATGTGATTTCGGGGCAGAAACTCTAGGAATGTTTGAAGAAGCACCACATGTTGGAGATGTAGTTTATGCTAACGATAAAGTAAAATTAGAGAACTTAAATAGATTTATAAAAAAAGAAATAAAAGATCGCCGAGCACGATATCGTGAATACGGAGGTAATTATGAAAGTTATATAAACTACAGCCAAGCGAAAGATAATCTTCTTCTAGTAGTCATTAATGATATTGGATTTATAAGAGATAATTATCAAGACGTCTTTGAAGACTTTGAAAATATCTTTATTGAATCAGCAAAATATGGAGTAATATTTGTTGAAACATCTCTTGAATCAACACTGCACAAGACAAAAGTATTAAATACCTTTAAGAAATATGTCCTTAAGTTTGCACCAGGGGAATACGAAAGTGTATTAGGGATAAAAGCTAAAGGTATAAATCCGAAAGACTTAAAAGGAAGAGGTCTTACTGAAATTAATGATGCAATATATGAATTTCAAACTGCCAGTATATGTGATGATGAAAAATTACAACAATCGGTAAAATATGTATGCAAGAAATTAAGCGAAGCTTATCAAAGTAAAGCACCAAAAATTCCAAAGATACCTAATGCCATAAATATGGATGTTCTTAACAGGGAAATAATAGATATAACTAATCTTTGTATGGGATATTCAGTTGCATCAATTAGTCCAATTTACTTTAACTTAAGAAAAAATCAAGGAACATTAATTCTTGGTTCTAAAAAAACACAATTAAGAAATTACATGAAGGTAATGAATCAACAACTTGATATTGCAGCAGAAAAAGGAACAAAAGTTTACTTTTTTGATTCAGAAGATAGCTTCAAGGTTGAAAAATATAATAAACTAACATATGTTGAGATGAGCGAAATTCAAAATACAATTAATAATATGATTATATATACAACAGGAGAGTACGAAAAGTATAATAAACTTGTTGATAAATCGAAATATAAAGCTCCTGCTAGATCACTTATTGTTCTTTATGGTGCCGCACAAATATATCGAATTATTGGCGACAAAATTGCAGATAAGTTAGTTAATGTATTTGCTCAAGCCCGCGAATTATCGTTATTTGACTTTTTAGTTGTAGATACGGCTAATGAGATTAAAGAAATTCAAAGACACAGAACAATCGTCCAAATGTTTATTGAATCAAACGGAGTATGCATAGGTAACACAGCTGAAAATCAAATGATTATAGATATGAACACACGAGATATTAGAGTAAAAGATGCTTTACTTGATCATGAAGGATACATAATTGAAAAAGGAAAAGGCAAACTATCCCAAGTGTTACAATACGAAGGTGATGAAGAGGAGGAAAATGTCTTATGATGTATAAAGTTATATGTGAAGTATCTTTTCCTGCTCTTGGAATCCAATTGGATATAAATATTCCTATAAATAAAACAGTTGAATATGTAACAAAAATGCTTGATAAAATAATCCAAGAAAATGTATCAACAAAGTATCAAAGTAAACCAAACAGTATACTTGTAAATAAACGAACAGGTTCTGTCTATGATAAAAATGTCTTAGTAAAGAATACTGATATTTGTAATGGAAGCAAGTTGACATATTATTAGTGTCAACGACTGTGTATAATGTAAATAAATGTTTACTTTAAAAAAATAATAAAATATAATATATTTAGAATATGGAACAGTTCATATTAATAATAGAAGGAGAATGAAATATGGAATTTGAAATTTGCTATCCATCAAGTGTTCGCGGTTGGGAACCACGTAACAGTTTTAAAACTTTTCAAGTAAAAGAAAACGCTGGTGAAGAATTCGTTGCGGTTAATAACTGTGTAAAAAAATGTTGCACAGATATTGATGGAGTTATCCAATCTTTACAAACTTTAAGAACAAAGATGGGCGAAAACACTGGTACAACAAGTCAAATTGATAAAATTGTAAAAAGTCTTGGAGAAAAGAAACAAGATTTAATTACTAAAAATCAAGAATTAATTAATGCTTGTGAACAAGTTATTCAATACGTTTATGAAAATAAAACAAGTAAATCTCAAGAGGCAGGTGCAGTAGCAAATACAATTGCACAAATTGATATTTACAAAGGATAATAGGAAGGAAGAGAAAATATGGCAGGAAGAGTAGCTGTAGATTACGATATTGAAGAAGTAATCGCATTTTGTGAAGACGGTGCACAAACTGATATTCATAATCTAGTTTCGGATTTAGATAAATTGGCTCAAGAACTTGAAGATTGTCAAGATAAATTCCATTGTAAAGGTGGAGACAATGCAAATGCAGTTATAAAAATCTACAAAGGATTTGCTGATGCAATTGGGAAAAGTACAGGATTACAATCAGGAAGTGGAGCTGCAGGGTTAGCAGTTGGAGCCGCAAGAATTGTTAATACTTGTTATTCAGAAGCAAGAGCAGATTTAAAGGCTCAAGAAGCAGCACAGTATTCGGGATTAAATTTCTAAAGAGAAAACTTTGTTTTCTTTTTTTCATGAAGTAATACATTATAATTTACAATATTCTCCTTATTTGTTATAATTAATATAATAAAAGGGTGAATGTGATGAATAAATTTTTAAAAACGGCAAATAAAAGAATAGCTGAACTTATAAAAGACTTAAATGCTGATGCACAAGTAGCATTAGACAAAGCTAACGAAGAAGAAAAAGGAAGAATAACTCTATCACTTTTGTATTACAAAATAATCTTACAAGGTTGTATTGCTTTTGAAGCAAATGTAAGCGATTATGTTAATGCTATTAAAGATTGTGCCATGGACGAAACAGACATTGCATTAATTTTAGATAAATATTGTGGAGAACCAGCTGTATCAATTAGTCTAGGTGATATTGAATTAGATGAAAATCCAGAAATCAACATAGATGTTAAAGACGTAAAAAATCCTGGAGATATTGAATTAGATGAAAATCCATTTATAGACATAGATGTTAAAGACGTTAAAACTGGTTCTGGTATAGAACTAGATGAGAATCCTCTAATAAATTTAGAAGTTCAAGATATATTTAATGACTTAGATATAGTATTAGATGAAAATCCATACATAGATATAGATGTTAAAGACGTAAAGAATCCAGGAGACATTGAGATGGATGAAAATCCTAAAATAAAGTTAGATATAAAAGAGATAAGAAATTTAGGCGACATTGAAATGGATGAAAATCCAAAGATTAACATTGATGTTAAAGATGTAAAGAATCTTGGAGATATCGAAATGGATGAAAATCCAGAAATCGACATAGATGTTAAAGAAGTAAAAAATCCTGGAGATATTGAAATAGACGAAAACCCTAAATTAAAAATAGATATAAAAGAAGTGGCAAATGTTGATATAGAGCAAGAAAAGGATTCTTCCAATCTATTTGGAGCTCTAGATTTTAAAGTAAAAGAAAATTCAGCTCCTTATGTTTTTAATGCTGAAGACTTTGAAAAGCAAGTAAAAGCCGAAAGAGAAGCAAAACGTAATAAAAAGATTCAAGAAGAAGATAATTAGAAAGTGTACAGTGTATGCTTTTTTTCTTTAATATATAGAATAATTTAAATATTTTTGTTATCATCAAAATGTGGAGGCTTAACATGATATTTAAAAGAGTAGCAAAGTTTAAATTCAACAATAAAACTTATCAAATGTTTTCATCTAAGAACAAGTTTGCCTTTTTAAGAGTAGAAAACGGCTTATATCATTATCCTACATTAGATGAATTTCAGAATATTGTATTTTTTCTTGAACAAGAACACTATGCAAAGTATAACGACAAACGTAAAGAGAAATATCAGTTCATGCCTTTTTTAAGTTTTAATGTCAAAAATAATATAAAAAAAGTAATGATAACATCATTATTAGTTATGTCGTGCCTAACAGGGTGTGGTCATGAACAAAGTGCAAAATCTTATTATTACGGCTATGAGCCATTAGATATATCTGTAACAAATGATATTGATGAATCGACCATTACAGATATATCGTATGCAAATGGATTTTATGAAACGGAAGACTTTGAATTACTTGAGTCATCTAAAATGATAACTTTATATAATAATAAATATTTTGATAAACTATTTGGCTATTCAAATGTTTTAGAAAATGATGTTATTAAATCTATAGAATCAAATAAATCAATACCTGATGATTATATTTATTACATAAATGAGTTTGTATTAACTATGGCTTCTTACTACGACTCACTAGATTTTAGGGTTTTTGATTATAATATAAAAAGTTTAGAGTTTGAAGTAAGATCACCAGATAATGTTGATTTTATTGCTAATGGGGCAGTTGCTTTTTATGATATAAATAATAATAAAATGATAATTTCAACAGATATTGATTTGGCTCATAACCCAAGATCAAGATTAATATTTAGGCACGAACTAGGACACTTATTCAACCATTTAAAAATTGAGAAAGATGGCTATTCTATAGATTATTCCTTTAATGATGCAGGAAGAGGAACATACTTAAAAGAAGCTTTGGATGTAATTTTTACCACTGACCCATTTATGTATGATTATAAAGATCCAGAAATCACTGAAAATATGGGATATCCAATAATAACGAATATAGTAAGAGTATTAGTAGAATGTTCTGATTATGATATTCAAGAAAGTGTTTCTGCTAATGTTTATAATTTTCAAAATCACCTTAATTCTTACTTTGGTGAAGAATTAGATGCTAATATTATAGAAGAATTGATTGAACTACAGTGGATAGAGTATTCGGATGATTTAATTAAGGTTAATGATGAAGATTATGAAGACTTATATGAATATGTTACAAAATTATATATAAAGAAAAATGTTAACCCAACTATGTCATATGATGAAATAAAAGAAAAAGAAACTACATTAAAAGACAAACTTTTACTTGGAGTTAGTCATGATGAATATGTATACATTAATATTGTAGAAGAAGTATTTAATAATTATTTAAAAGAAAATAATATAACTAAGACTTTTATAAGAGTAATGTAAAAAAGGAAAATAATTATGTCAATATCAAAAAAATAGCATTAGTTTTAATTTATCTTTGGTATACTATAATTGGGTGGAAAGTAGAAGGAGAAATGTATGGAAGAAAGCGGATCTGTTTATAACAATGAAAACTTAGTAATTAACAACATGAATCCGAATTCACAACCAATCAATGATGTTGAAAAAGCTGATACCTCTGTTAGCGAAGAAGAAGAGGTTGGTGAACATGACATTGTTATTGAAGAAGACTTTCAAATAAATATGGATATTGCTGAAATTTCTGATTCAATGGCATTTAATGATTCTTCTTCTGAAGGAGAAAGTAATCAAATTAAAGAGGAAGTTAGTATTGGTACTGAGCAGTCAGGAAACATTACTTTTTAGAAGGAGTTAGGATGTAAACCTAATTCCTTTTATATTTGAAAAAGATTCGGTATATTATATAATAATAACAGGTGATTATATGAATCAAAATGTGGATTACGATTATGATGAAGTCATACAATTTTGCCAAGGTGCAGGACAAAACAGTATTAACGAACTTGCAAATAGCCTTAATGCTCTAAGTAATGAAATGGAATTATGCCAAGATGCCTTCCATTCAAAAGGAAATCAAATGGTTATTGGCGAAATCTACAATGCTTTTTCCTCTATTATTGGTTCAACTTCTACTAACAGTGGAGTATCAGGACTAGATTCGGAATCAGCTAAAATATTAAATATATGTTATTCTGAAGCCATGAAAGATAAAAGTATTTTAGAGTCAGATCTTTTAGGAGGTGGCGGATCAAGTGTAACTTCGCAACCAAGCGATGTTAGCTCAAATCCCCAACAACCTTCTGAGCAAATGCCTACTCCAGAAGAACCAAAATCAGAGCCAACTCCCGGACCAACACCATCAAGTGGAGGAGCAATAGGTGGATCTTTATCTCCAGGGACAACAGCTAATACTTTCCCTGCTCAAGCTTATAATTTATCTGAACAAGAATATAGAGAATTTTGTGCAACTATATATGCTGAAGCTGCCGAAGGAAATGCTTACACTGTATCAGACTCAATGGGGGTTGCTTCAGCTATTTTAAATCGCTTAGAATCAGGAAATTGGGGAGGAAATACCATAACAGATGTAATTTCCGCTCCAGGCCAATTTAGTGGTTATGGAAATCAAAATTCAAAGTTTGCGGCAGCTATGAATAATCCAGGCGTCATTCCACCTGAGATGCGTGCAGCTATAGATAGAGCTCTTGCAGGAGAAAGAAATACTAGGAGTGTAAGTTTCTCGGGAAATGGCATACACAACAGTTTTAGATAATATTCTTGACAAAAGCAACATATAATAGTAATATCAAAGTAAATCAAGGACGAGGGCAAACGTTATTAAATTACTATATAAAGTGATTCTAGGATAGTGGAAACTAGATTATAAGTGTTAATAATTCCTACCTCCGAGTGAAATGTAAAGCATTTTCGGTAATAACCGTTATCAAATAAGAGAGAAATAAGGGATGGTACCGTGCAATCATGCACTCCTTGGGTATCATCTTTTTTTAAAGGAGAGATTTATATGAAATTAAAAGGAAGTTATTTTTATACGCTAAGAGAAGATGCAAAAGATGAAGATTCTAAATCAGGCAACCTTCTTGTAAGAAGTGGAATGATCAAAAAAACTAGTGCAGGAGTTTATATGATGCTGCCTTTAGGCCTTAGAGTTGTAAATAAGATAAAGAAAATTATAAAAGAGGAGATTGATGAAACAGGAGCACAAGAACTTTTAATGCCATCGCTTATACCAAGTGAGATATATGAATCATGTGGCAGACTAAGTGCCTTTGGTAATTCTATGTTTCATCTTAATGATCGTGCCAATCATGCCATGGTTCTAGGGCCAACTCATGAAGAATTATTTACGATTGCTGCTAAGAGTATGGTAAATAGTTATAAAGATTTACCATTCACTTTATATCAAACAGCCGATAAATTTAGAGATGAAGCTCGTCCAAGATATGGTCTTATCAGAGTAAAAGAATTTATTATGAAAGATGCTTATTCATTTGATAAAGATGTAGATGGTCTTGATATTTCATACAACAAAATGTTCAAAGCTTATAACAAAATATTCGATAGGTGCAAGATAGATTACAAGATTGTTCGTGCGGATGTTGGAGCAATGGGTGGGTCACTTTCAGAAGAGTACCAAGCAATAACAGACATTGGGGAAGACACACTTGTTTTATGTGATAATTGTAATTATGCATCTAATATGGAAGTGGCTAAACATACAATAATAGATGATAAAGAAGCTGAACTAACTTTAGAATTAGTCGAAACTCCACACAAAGAGACTATTGAAGAAGTAGCATCTTATTTAGGCCTAAAATCATCTAAAACAGTAAAAGCTTTACTTATGAATGTTAATGAAGAATTAGTAGTATTTTTCATAAGAGGAGATCGCGAATTTAACGAATCAAAAGCCTGTAAATTATTCAATGTATCTGAAATTAATTTTGCTAATGATGAACTTATTGCCAAGAGTAATGCTGTTCCAGGCTACACCGGACCAATAGACTTAAATGCTAAAATAATAATTGATAATGAGATACTTGCAATGAAAAATTTTGTTGTCGGTGCTAATAAGGAAGGATATCATTATAAAAATGTTAATATCAAAGACTTTAAATATGATGAGTCTGCTGATATAAGTTGCGTAATAGAAGGAGATGTTTGCCCAAACTGTGGTGGGTCTTTATATTTTAAAAAAGGAATTGAGATAGGCAATTTATTTAAACTTGGAACAAAATATTCAGAGCATTTAGGTTTGAATTACTTAGATGAGGAAAATAAAGAAAATCCAGTTATTATGGGAAGCTATGGAATAGGTGTTGGGAGGATACTTGCTGCTGTTTGTGAACAACACAATGATGATTCGGGATTAATTTTGCCAATGTCAATTGCGCCATATCAAGTATCAATTGTTTTGATTAGTGGAAAAGATGAAGTAGCTTTAAATTATGCTAATAAGTTACATGATGACTTAGAAGATAATGGGGTTGAAGTTTTACTTGATGATCGTGATGAACGACCAGGGGTTAAGTTTAATGATATGGATTTAATCGGTATTCCAATAAGAATTACTATTGGTAAAAGTTTAACTAATGGAGAGGTAGAAATAAAATTAAGAAATAAACAAGAATCAATTAATATTAAAACAACTGAAATAATTGATTATGTTAAGAACAAAATTAAAGAAGAGTTAAATTAAAATATTTGAAAAAAACATATTTTTATGGTAGTATAAGTTTTTAAAGAGGGAGAGTATTATGATAAAAAAATTGCTTGAATATTTAAGAAAATATACCAGTAGTAAAGATGTGTTAAATATTTGTGATAATTTAGATGAAAACAATTTAGAAACAGTTATTGATAAGTATAAAACAGTGATTAATTTTGATCCACTAGTTGATAGATCTATACTTGATAAGTTAATTATAAATTATATAGAAAAAGGAATCCTTGGATCTAATAATAACTTAGTTCATTTAATGGATGAACAAGAGTTCTTATTTAAGATAAAAGAATTCACTCAAGAAGATGTAGAAAGAATAATTTATTTTACTGAAAAAGAAAGCTCTGTAAAAAACAGTTTGCACTTTTTGATGTGTGATAAAGAACTACTAAAAAAGCTTGATGTTGCAACTTACTTTGAATTATTAATTTTAGGTATTGAGTATGTGGGAAATTTATTTTTCTCAGCCAGTCAAATAATAAAGGCATCAGTAAAAAGAGATTACCCTATATCTTATATAAAAGAAATAGTTGAATTGATTGTAAAAAATTCAGAAAAGGAAAAAATTATTACAGAAATATCAACAAATGATAATTTTAATCTAATTGATTCTCTATTTTGGAAATTAACAATTTTAAGATATATTATCGATATAGAAGAAAATGATAAACTCTTTTTTATAAAGAAAATTATAACAAATTATAATGTAATAATTCGTTTTTGCCCTTTTGATATCCTAACATTCGTTCAAAATATTGATATATCTAAAGCCAAAGAAAAAGAAGAGGATATGGCAATCTTATTTGATTCCTATACATTAGATGAAGTTAAATATATTATTAATGAACGATTACTAAACAATCAATTTATAAGTAGACTTATTTTTAATCTTTATTTTAGACAATTTTTAAGTTTAGAAGAGATAATGCATCTATATTATGGATTAGAGCTCAATAGTCAGGAGAAAATTGACAAGTTTTTAGAGTTGATTTATAAACATCAAGACATTTTACCTAAAGATAATTTGTTTCAAGGTATAGTCGCCCTATGTGATTACGAGTCTTATACAAAAACAATTAGTGATTATATGAAAAATTATCAAACCGAAAAAATTTATAAAACTCTTCAAAGCTCAAAGGAAAAGATATTTAAAGCTTGACTCTCATCAAGCTTTTTTTCTTGCTCTTACGATTAATTACTTAATATGTTATAATTATATTAAGAAACTAATGGAGGTAAAAAATGATTCTGATAATTGCCGAAAAACCATCTCTTGCTCGTAATATTGTTAGTGCAATTGGAAACATGAAAAAAAATGATGGATACTATGCGAATGATAAATATTATGTATCTTGGGCCTTCGGTCATCTTTTTACTTTAGCTGATGTTGAAGATTATGATGATAATGTAACAGATTATAAATGGAAAATGGATAATTTACCCTGCTTTCCTCAAAAATTTAAATTTAATTTAAAAAAAGATGCAAAAAAACAAATAGATACTGGGGTTCTTAAACAATTTAATATAATTGAGAAATTAGTAAATCAGGATGATGTAAATGAAGTAGTTAATGCTGGCGATGCTGATCGTGAAGGAGAGGTTATAGTTCGCCTTATAATTGAAAATGCTTTAAAAAGAGAAAAGAAGTTAACTCGTCTTTGGCTTCCAGATCAAACTAGTGAAACTATTCAAACTGGATTAAATGAATTAAAACTTGAAAGTGAATACGATAATCTTGCTAATGAGGGTTTTGCACGTACATATATCGATTGGCTTTATGGAGTCAATTTAACAAGATATGCGACATTAAAAACAGGATTTCTTCTAAGAGTTGGAAGAGTTATTATCCCCATTGTTAAAGCCATATATGATCGTGACATGGCAATAAAGAATTTCGTGCCAGAAATATACTATGGTATTTGGAGTAATGAAATTACTAATGGTGAAAGTATTGAATTAAATAGTAAAGAAAAATTTGCTAAAAAGGATAACAAACTTGCATTAGAATTGTGTGGGAAGTATAATGCAAGCACTGCAAAAGTAATAGATAAAAAACAAAAAAAGGATATATTAAATCCACCAAAGTTATATTCTTTAACAAAACTTCAAAACTATCTAGGAAAAAAATATAAAATGTCAATGGATAAATCACTTGATGTTGTCCAACACTTATATGAAAATGGTTATCTAACATATCCTAGAACAAATTCCGAATATCTAGCTGTAGCCGAAAAGGATAAGATAAAAAAGATTTTAGATAACATATCTAAAATAGGTTACCCAGTAAAATTTAAAGATAAAAAAACAATCTTTGATGATTCAAAAATCGAATCGCATTCAGCCCTTACCCCAACTTATAAAATTCCTGAAAAGAATAATCTTACAGAAGAAGAATTCTTGGTTTATCAAACAGTCTTTAAAAGATTTGTTGCTGTATTTTGTGCATCAGACTGTGAAGTTGAAAAAACTGAGATTAAGATTAAAGTGGGGGATTACGAGGAGTTTAACTTAAAAGGTACAATTATATTGACTCCTGGATGGACAAAATTTGATGAAGCAACAACGAAAGATAAAATCTTACCAAATTTAAATATTGGAGATACTGTAAATATTAATTTTGTTCCAAAAGAAAAAGAAACTACACCTCCTAAACATTATACAATTGAAACTTTAAATAATTACCTAAAAAATCCTTTTAAAGAAGATAAAAAAGAACTCGAAGAAAAACAAACTGACACAGATGAAGATGACACAGAGGACTATAAAGCAATCTTTGAAGGTTTAGAATTAGGGACAGAAGCAACTCGTACAGGTATAATCGACAATGCTCGGAAATCTGAATACATAGCTCTAAAAAAGGATGTTTATACAATTCTCCCTGGTGGTGAATTTCTAATTGAATCTTTAATGCAGATGGAAATATCAATGGATAAATATAAGACTAGCGAAATGGGTAAAGCTTTGAAAAAAGTGTTTCATAATGATATGACTGTTGATGACTCAGTTAAACTTGCATGTGATGAAATAAGTTTAGTATTTAAGAAAAAGGATATACCAATCGAAAAAGATAAAGATACTGGTTTCTTTGGTGATATCATAGGTAAATGTCCACTTTGTGGAAGTGAAGTTATGAAGAATCGCTATGCTTATGGCTGTAAAAATTATAAAGAATGTAATTTTAAGATAAATACAACAATATGTGGAAGAATGATTTCCAAAAGAAATGCCGAATTATTACTTAAAGATGGCATAACTTCTAAAATAGAAGGGTTTATTTCCAAAAATGGTAAAAGCTTTGATGCAAAATTAAAACTTGATAATGACAAAGTAGTGTTTGACTTTAATTAGTCAAGACTTACAAAATATTCTGACTAACTTATTGACAAAATTTGCATAATTATTTATAATAAAAGTACTTAGTAACATAACAATGTAGTTAACGATTTATTATTATATAATTACGTATACTTTTATTATTAAAACTATACATAAATGTAATTATTTTCATTCCTATAAGGAATGCCATTGTATTTTATATACACTAAAAGTTAACTACAAAAAGACTGTTTACTAACAAGTTTTCGATTCGTGGTTATTGCTATCTCGATAGATTACCAGGTTTAATAATTAGTCTTTATACGCGAATATCATTAGATTAGAACTGCGGCTAAGTATACACGTGTTATGGAGAAAGAAAACTCTAAATGTTCTAGAATTTTAGAAATTACTGATAATAATTTTTAAAATTTATTCTAAACTCAAAAAGACATTAGTTTATCAGGCTAATGTTTTTTTGTGTCTAAAAAGAAGTAAAGTTGAGTTTTAGCGGTAATAAGATATATGAATGAGGTAACATGAAAGAAAGATTTGTAAACCTGTTAATAGATGTAGTATTTAAAACATTATGGTTAGGGCAGATGATGATTTAAGAAGTTACTTAAATAGAATAGTTGAGTATGCTATAGATAAAGATATAAGTGGATATCGTATTGGCACTAAGGAAGAAAGTATATATAAAGATTATGGCATGCTTATGTGTGATATATACGAAGAGATGGAAGAACTAGCTGGTAATGATGCGGGAAGAAAAGCCTTAATCAAAATGCTAAAAACCTTAGGAAGAAGTGAAGAGTTTATGACCGTAATGGATAAATATGAATATGAAAAAATCTTACACACTGAAGAAGGCAGACAGGAAGGCTTAGAACAAGGCAAAAAATAACAGAAGAAAATACAATTTTAAATCTATCTACAACGGAAATGTCAATTGAAGAAATTGCCCAAATAGTTGGAATTTCTGTAGATCGTGTTAATTAAATAATAAAGTCATCACTTAAAAATTAGAGGTATTTTATACTCTATTTTTTTTGTAAATCAAACTGTAATATTTTGTTTAAGATAATTATTAATAAATCAAAATGTATTATAATCATTATAGGAGAGTGAAATTATGAAAGATGCATGGGAAAACTTTAAAGAAGGCAATTGGACAAACCATATTGATGTCTCAAATTTTATAGATTTAAACTATCATCCATATATTGGAGATGAAACATTTCTAGAAACTCCAACAACTAAAACCAAAACAGTTTGGTCAAAATGTGAAAACTTGCTAAAAGAAGAATTAAAAAAACATGTTTTAGATATTGATACAGAAAACTTTTCTGGCATTAATTCCTTTAAACCAGGGTATATTGATAAAAAAAATGAAATAATAGTCGGACTTCAAACTGATGCACCACTAAAAAGAATGCTAAATCCTTATGGTGGTATAAGATTAGTTGAAAAAGAACTAGAAGTTTATAATTATAAAGTTGATTCCTGTATGCTTAATAATTTTCGAAAATTTAGGAAAACTCATAATGATGGAGTTTTTGATGTGTATGATGAAGATATAAGACTTGCTCGCCATTGTGGTTTATTAACTGGACTCCCTGATGCTTATGGAAGAGGCAGAATAATTGGTGATTATCGTAGAGTAGCATTATATGGTATTGATTATTTAATGGAAGAAAAGAACAAAGAGTGGGGTAACGTTTATATAGGTGAAATGAGCGAAGAATTAATTCGTACTCGTGAAGAACTAAGTATGCAATGCAAATCTTTAGAAGAAATGAAAAAGATGGCTTTATCTTATGGCTTTGATATATCAAGGCCCGCTAAGAATTCTTTTGAAGCCGTAGAATGGACTTATTTAGGGTATTTAGCTGCTGTAAAAGAAAATAATGGAGCTGCTATGAGTTTAGGCAGAGTAGATGCTTTTTTGGATATTTATTTTGAAAGAGATTTAAAAAAAGGAACAATTACTGAAAAAGAAATCCAAGAATTAATCGATCAATTTATAATTAAACTAAGACTTGTTCGCCATTTAAGAACTCCTGAGTATGACGAATTATTTTCAGGAGATCCTACATGGGTAACAGCATCAATTGGTGGAATGAAAAACGAAACAGAAACCTTAGTTACCAAAACTAGTTATCGTCTAATAAATACCCTAACAAATCTTGATACATCTCCAGAACCTAATATGACAGTTCTATGGAGTAAACATTTGCCAACATCGTTTAAAAAGTATGTATCTAAAATGAGTATTAAAAGCGATGCCATACAATATGAAAATGATGATTTAATGCGTCCAATTTATGGCCATGATTATGCTATAGCTTGTTGTGTATCGGCAATGCGAGTTGGAAAAGATATGCAATTTTTTGGAGCTAGATGTAATTTAGCTAAATCACTTTTGTATTCCATAAATGGAGGAATTGATGAAATAAAATGTATAAAAGTTTTAAAAGATATTCCTAAAATGGAAGATGAATATTTGGATTATGATAAGGTGTTGTCTTCCTATAAAAAAGTTTTAAGTAGCGTAGCTTATATCTATTCGAATGCCATGAATATAATTCACTATATGCACGATAAATATGCTTATGAAGCTGGACAAATGGCTTTGCATGATACAGATGTTCATAGATACATGGCTTATGGAATTGCGGGATTATCAGTTGTTGCTGATTCTCTATCAGCTATAAAGTATGCTAAAGTAAAACCAATAAGGAACGATTCTGGCATTACTACTGATTTTGATATAATTGGCGAATTTCCTAAATATGGAAACGATGATGATCGAGTAGATAATATAGCAAAAGAAATAACCGAGTATTTTTCAAATGAATTAAAGAGTCATAAGACATACCGTGATGCTGAGGTTACTATGTCTGTACTTACAATAACATCAAATGTCGTTTATGGTTCAAAAACAGGCGCAACACCAGATGGAAGGAAATCGGGTGTTCCATTTGCGCCGGGAGCAAATCCGATGCATGGAAGAGATGCAAGTGGTGCCATTGCTTCACTTAACAGTGTTGCTAAGTTAGATTATGAATGTACATGTAAAGATGGTATTTCAAATACCTTCTCAATTGTTCCTAAAAGCTTAGGTGGAACAGAAAAAGAACAAATAGATAATCTTATAAGCCTGATGGATGGATACTTCTCTAATGGTGCACATCATTTAAATGTTAATGTTTTAAATCGTGAGATGTTAATAGATGCAATGGAAAATCCAGATAAATACCCTCTTCTTACAATTAGAGTTTCAGGATATGCTGTAAGATTTAATCGTTTAACTCGAAAACAACAAGAAGAAGTTATATCAAGAACTTTTCATGAGCGAATATAATGAAATCTAGTGTTAATTCAGTCGAATCGTTCTCTACATTAGATGGTCCGGGAATTCGAACAGTTATATTTTTTAATAAATGTCTCCTAAGATGTAAGTATTGTCATAATCCAGAGACTTGGAATATGCAAGGTCTAAACTATACCAGTGAGGAATTATTAGAAAAAATAAAAAGGTTTAAATCCTACTTTGGAGAACGTGGTGGTGTAACACTTTCTGGTGGCGAACCTCTTTTACAAAATGAGTTTCTACTGGACTTTATTTTAAAATTAAAGAGTGAAGGCATTCATGTTGCTTTAGATACAGCTGGGATTACTGACAAACCGTTCGAGCATATAGTTGATAATGTTGATTTAATTATTTTTGATATAAAAGATATTACTGAAAAAAGATATCATGATTTAACAGGTGGAGATATAAAAAAAGCATGGAAATTTTTAGAATATGCCAAAAATAAGCATAAGAAATTTTGGATAAGACAAGTAATTGTTCCTGAAGTTCACGATAACATAAAATTTATAGAAGAACTAAATAAATATATCAAAGAGCATTTTAATAAATCAGATATCGAAAAAATAGAATTTTTACCATATCATAAATTTGGAAGTGATAAATATCTCTCGTTAAATATTCCAAACAATTATAAAAATAAAAAAGCTATGGACGAAAAAAAATGTAATGTGCTTTATCAAAAATTTTTAGAATTTTACAACAAGGACTAAAAAGTCTTTTTTTCTATAATTATCCGCTATTATTTGCTATAATATTGATGTTGAAGGAGAAGTACAATGGAAACAACTAAAGATATTACACAAATAAAAACTCTTGAACAATTATATAAAGCTAATATAGATGTTCACATTAATTACTTATTAACTTTAAATGGCTGCATGTCAATATCAAAGAAAGGTTATATGGACACCGCTCCAATTTTAGAGGCTATCAGACAAGAATTATATGAAAAGAATTTTTCTGGTATGGGGCAAGTATATTTACCTACAATTAATACTTTAGTGAAAGTAGATTTGGGAATTATGCTTTTAAATCATGGGCTTTTGGGTACAGAAAAGTTCATAGATTATAATTTAAAGGAAAGTGATGTTTTTACCCTAACTATAGTTGTATACTTAAGTAGGATAATAAAAAGTTTACCAAATCTCAAAGATGAAAATGGTCTTTCTAGTGCAATAGGAGCAATTATAAAGGATCTTAAAAAGAAAGTGCCAGAGGGTATAATTATGAATGCCTCATTAAGTATTTCGATGATGGAACAATATTTATTCTCTTTAAGATGTATATATAATGAAAAAGATAGTTTCATACGATACATTTACGAAATATTATGCGAATTAAAAGCATTAGTAACACTGATTAATATGTTAACTAATAACAGCATTGATGCTAGTTCATTAGAAAGAGTATTTAAAACCTTTGAAGAAGATTTATCTGTAAAAAATGCATCAGAATTAGCTGATACAGTTGATAAAATAATTTCATCAATCAAAGAATTAAATAAATTATCAATTACTAAACATTTATAATATATAAAAATGACTCAAGAAAGGAGTTTGATTATTTATGAGTTTAATAAGAGATACAGAAAAGTATTTAACTAAAACAATCAATGATTTGGGGTATAAAATTGAGTATGTTAAATTAGAGAAATCAAAACTGCCAGAATACGGTCAATATCAAATAAATGTAGCGATGCAATTTGCCAGATCCTATGGTAAAAATCCTCGTGACATTGCAAATGAAATAGCTTCTTCTCTTGACTCAAGATTTACTAATGTAAACATTCAAGGGCCAGGATTTATAAATGTGACATTTGCTAATGAAGTTTTGATAGAAAGTCTTAATAAGGCAATAGATAACTTTAGTGAATTTGTTGATGAAAGCGAAAATAAAAAAACTATTGTTTTAGACTATGGTGGTGCAAATATAGCTAAAACATTACATGTTGGTCATCTGCGTTGTAATATAGGTGAAGCAATGAGAAGACTTATTAAAGTATTTGGGGATACATCCATTGGTGATGTTCACTGGGGAGACTTTGGAACGCCTATCGGACTTGTAATTCGCGAAATTAAAGAAATGTATCCAGACTTACCATATTTTGATGAAACATTTACTGGAGAATATCCAAAAGAGTCTCCTGTTACAAATGAAGAATTAGGTATTATTTATCCAAAAGCTAGCCAACGTAAAAAAGAAGATGCAACTTATGCTGCTGAAGCTCTCCAGTTTACTGAGCAGTTCCAAAAGGGCATTCCTGGGATAAAAGCTCTATGGCGTCACATAGTTAATACTAGTAAGCCTGATTGTGAAGAAGTCTATAATTTCTTAAATTGCCACTTTGATGTTTCTTATGGTGAAAGTGATGCAAAAGAATATGTAGAACCAGTAATTAAATTTTTAAATGATAAAGGTTTAACAGAAATGAGTGATGGTGTGTTAATCATGCCTATTGCAAATGCCGATGATAATAAAGAAATGCCTCCTTTATTACTAAAGAAGTCGGATGGCTCAATTCTTTATGATACAACAGATTTAGCAACAATTATGCAAAGAATGAGAGATTTTAATCCAGATGCTATTTGGTATTTTGTTGATGAAAGACAAAGTTTACACTTTGAACAAACATTCAGGGGATGCAGAATATCGGGCTTAGTTCCTGATACAACAGATTTAAAATTTTATGGTTTTGGAACTATTAATGGACTTGATGGAAAACCATTTAAAACTCGTGATGGCGGTGTTATGAGTTTAAAAGAACTTATTAAAATGGTATACGAAAGAATTGAACCCAAAATAAAAGATGATATAACTGGAGAAGAAAGAAAAGAAGTTGCAAAGAAACTAACAGTCGCAACTTTAAAATATGCTGATCTTCTACCATATCGTAAGACAGATTATATTTTTGACATTGATAAATTTACTTCTTTTGAAGGTAAGACAGGAATATATGCAGTTTATACAGCAACTAGAATGAACTCAATCATTAATAAATTAAGCAATGGAAATGAATTATTAAAAGAGATTGATAATCCAGATGTTTTAGATATTCTTGTTAAACTAACTGAATTACCTAAAAATCTAAAAAATGCTTATCAAGAAGTAACTACTTCATACATCGCAGAGTTTATCTTTGATCTTTCAAGTCTTTATAATAGATTTTATACTAATAATAATATCCAATCAGAAACTAATACGAATCTAAAAGAAACATACATTGCATTAACAAGATTAACTTATAATGTCTTAAAAAATTTATTGGATATTTTAGCCATTGAAGTTGTCGATAAAATGTAGCAAATATGAATCACTCCAAAGTGGTTCTTTTTTTTTGAAAAAAAACACTTGACAGAACGATTAGGACTTGCTAAAAAAAAGCTATAATCAAAATAGGAAAGTACGTCCAAAAGATAAAAGGAGTAATGAGTATGATAAAAAAACATTGGATGACTATATGCCTAGTACTTTACAATAAACATTATCTTCAAGCATTCAAATTTAACAGAAGTAGAACTTACTATTAATAAAACAGTTGAATGTGAAGTAAGTGAAAGTGACTCTGATTGTGTAGATGGAAAAAAGAAGAAAAAAACAGAGTTGCTTTGCAAGACTATTAAAAGGACAATCTAGATTATGCTACGAATCGCACATTATTTTCATCAGCACTTAGAGCAGTTATGTTTACTGGTATAACAAGTCTAACATTAAAATGCGCTCAAGAGAACAATAGTTTTACTGTAAATAGTACAAATGGAAATGGGGCATTAATGTTATGTTTAAGTTTGCCTATATCAATAGAAGCATTAGAAGACATCTAGAATTGTATTTCCGGAATACCAAAAACATACAAAAGTTTAAAGAGAAAGGACAATTAAACATTGAAATAAATATATAATTTAATATATAATTATTAATGAAAGAGAGTGATTCTATGGGAAGAGCCTATGAAGTAAGAAAAGCAAGTATACAAAAAACAGGTGCCGCCAAAGCAAAATTGTATTCAACATTTGCTAAAGAAATAACAAAAGCAGCTAAAGGAAACCCTGAAATAGATACTAATATTAATTTAAAAAGAGTTGTTGAAAAAGCTAAACATCAACAGGTACCAAGCGATATTATTAATCGTGCTATTGAAAAAGCTAAAGGTGGTGCAGGAGATGATTATCAAGAATTATCATATGAAGGATTTGGACCTGGTAGTTCAACTTTAATAGTAAAGTGTCTTACTGACAATGTTAATCGTACTGTATCTTTTGTTAGAGAGGCATTTAATAAATGTCATAAAAGTCTAGGGGTTACTAATTCAGTTGCTTACAATTATGATTATTTAGCTATTATTGGAATATCTTCTGATAACGGTGATGAAATTATGATGAATCTATTAGATAAGGGTATTGAGATAATTGATTTAGAAAGTGAAGATGGCGAAGTAGTAATTACTGCTAAACCAAGTGATGCATCTAGCGTAAAAGACGTTATTGAAAGCATGATACCAGAAGTTACATATACTCTTGATGAAGTAGGTTGGTACGCTAAGGAAAAATGCACTCTTGAAGGAGAAGACTTAGAGGTTTTTGAAAGATTACTTTCCCTACTTGAAAATATAGATGATGTAGACTATGTCTATCATAATGTCGATTTAGGTTAGTCATAAAAACATAAAAAAAGAAATTTCTATTATTTTAAATCGTGATTATCATATTAACTTAATAAAAAATCTATAAGAGTAATGAATCAATTGAATTTTTAGGATTTAGGTTCAGTTCTAAATATGGAAATATAAAAAAGTTAGGATGACGATCTTGATATTTAATTAGAAAAAAAGGTTAAATTTAATAAAACTTGAAAAAAGTTTTATTTTTTTTTGAAGTAAATTAAAGGTATTCAGCAGGGAACTCAAAAAATGATAATATCTATGAATGATAATGGAATTGACATTGAAACAATTACCAAAATTGCAGACAAAGATGTTTTAGAAGTAAATAAAATATTAGCATCAGCAAAAGAAGAATAAGTTATTTTCTTCTTTTTCTTTTATTTCTTTTATTTTTCACAAAATTAAGTTAATATATTGAGTAGTAGGTGATTTTATGCATATTTTAATAGTTGATGATGAGGAATTAATAAGAAGTGTTATAAGAGATTATCTAGAAGAAGAAAATTATACTTGTGATGAAGCTGACAATGGTTCAAAAGCCATTGAGTTGGTGGAAAATAATAATTATGATCTTATAATCATGGATATTATGATGCCTCATATGGATGGATATCAAGCCTTAAGAGAAATTAAAATATTAAAAAATATACCTGTAATTATGTTATCTGCTCGAACGGAAGAAATTGATAAGTTGCAAGGTTTCTCATTAGGTATAGATGATTATGTTACAAAACCGTTTTCACCAAAAGAATTAATTGCACGAATTAAAGCGGTAACTAAAAGAAATGGTGGCAATGATACGTTAACAGTTGGGAACATAACTATAAATAATGCCTCTCGTGAAGTTATGATTGATGGCGAATTAGTAGACCTTACTCATACTCAATTTGAATTACTTAAATTATTTTTAAGTAATCCTAGTATAGCGTTAACAAGAGACAAAATCATTGAATCAATTTGGGGTTATGACTATGAAGCAGATGATCGGACAATAGATGCTCATATTAAATTATTGAGAAGTAAACTAGGAAAGTATCGAAAATCTATTAAGACAATTAGAAAAGTAGGTTATAGATTTGTCTATGAAGAATAGAAACTTAACAATTAAGACTTTAATGTATATAAGTGTATTTATTGCTGTCATATTAATTTCTGTATGGGTTATTCAAATTCAATTTCTGCAAGTTTTTTATGAAAGAAATGTTATTGAAAACATAGATACAGTTGCAGATAATATAAGGAAGAACACGGAAAACTTAGATGCTTTATTACAAGAATATGCCTTTGCAAATAATATGTGTATTGAATATTACCACGATACTGTTGAAATAGATTTTAATTTAAAAATGAATAGTTGCATATTAAGAGATTACAGTTATGAGATAGCAAAATATAAAGCTGAACTTATAAATAATAACAAGGATTATATGATTTTATATGCTCCCAAAACTAATGTCAAAAGCATTTTATACGCAATAAACTTAAATAATGGTAATTATGTATTTTTAAATACCACTCTTGAAGATTTGAATTCAGCAACTGCTCTTTTAAAAAAGCAATTAATTTATTTGATTCTTATTTTGATAGTTGCTTCATCTATTGTAGCAATATTTATATCACGTAGACTTAACAAACCTATTTTAAAAATTATATCAACAGCAAGAGAGATGGGGAAAGGAAACTTCAATATTAAATTTGACAAGAGCAATGTCCAAGAATTAGATGAATTATGTGATGTACTTACTGTAGCAGCAAGCGAAATGAATAAAACAGAAGAACTAAAAAGAGATTTATTAGC
Organism: uncultured Bacilli bacterium; assembly: GCA_910587065.1. GTDB lineage: Bacteria > Bacillota_I > Bacilli_A > RF39 > UBA660 > CAG-582. The sequence continues at coordinate 28,884 of CAJUMA010000016.1, forward strand.
TAATGTTTCCCACGACTTAAAAACTCCTTTAACAATGATACGAGCATATGCAGAAAAGGTAAGAGATATAACTTATAAAGATTCAGAAAAAAGAGAAAAAGATTTAAATGTTATTATTGAAGAAACAGAAAGATTAAATAATTTAGTCAATGATTTATTAGACTTATCAAAAATTCAGGCTGGTGAATGCGACTTAAATATAACCGAGTATGATATTGTAAAAAATATTAAAGAAATATTAAAAAGGTACGACATAGTTGTAGAAAAAGAAGGATATTCTTTTGAATTTGATATGCCATCATCTTTAAAAGTTAAAGCTGATAAAAGCAAAATTGAACAGGTCATCTATAATTTAATTAACAATGCTATTGAACACACAGGAGATGACTTAAAAGTTAAAGTTACAGTAAAAAAACAACTTGATTCCGTTCTAATATCTATTACAGATTCAGGAGTCGGATTAACCGAAGAAGAAAAAAGTTTGGTATGGAATAGGTATTATAAAAAAGAAAAGAGACATAAGCGAAACATAGTCGGGTCAGGAATTGGATTATCAATAGTAAAAGGAATACTTGAAAGCCATAAATGTGAATATGGTATAGATTCTAAAAAGGGTGAGTACACAACATTCTATTTTAAATTAAAAAAATGATATTTTCACAAATATTTCATACAACTTTGTTAAGATGATATCGAAAAAGGAATATAAGATAAAAAAATCCTATACAACGATAAACATATAAACTCAAACTCACACTATAAACTTTATATATTTTCCTTTTTCACTTTTTGTAGAAGATGCTATTTTTAAGCATCTTTTTTTGTTTTTTTTATCATTTTTATTGTATATTGTTTAATTATTTGCTAAAATTTAGTTGTAGGGTAAGAAATAAAGGAGACATGATACTATGAACAGTGGAAAAGGTAATATGATACTTTTAACAATTATGTCTATCGCAACATTATTGGTAGCAGTGGTGGGAGCAACATTCGCATACTTTGGTGCATTAATCAAGGGTGGCGACACATCACCAACATTTGAAGTAACAAGCGGAACATTATCAACTGAATACAACGGTAATGCTAACATAGATGCTGGATTTGTAAATACAGGAGAGGTTATAGGTAGCAAAGAAATTATTGTAACTGGAATAGTGACTGGTTCAAATAATTTTAAATACGAACTTACTTTAGATATTACAAACAATACATATGCTGATGGGGAGTTATTTTACACTATTACAAGTACAAATGAATCTAGTAATGGTCAAACAATTGCAACAACAACAGAACCTATCGCAATACCAACCGGAGCGAATATAATTTCAATTGGAAATGGTGTATTTGCTGGACCAACTACATCTGGATTAAAACATAATTACACGGTTAATATTGTAAGAAATGCTTCCATTGATCAAAATATGGATAAAGCATTTAATGCTAAATTCTATGTAGCTCAATCGGCATCCCAAAGTAAAAAGTAAAGGCTATGTTTACAAGCCTTTTTTCTTTTGCTAAATTGTTCTATTTTTTATATAATTATAATAGGTGAAATTAGATGAATAAAATGGGATATAAAGAAGTACTGTCTAAAACAATGAGTATTTTATCGTATATTTGTTTGATTGCTCTTTTTTTAATTGCTACATTTTTATTATATTTTATTGTATCTAATCAAATTGCAAAGACAAAAGGTGAAAAGCCAGCAATCAGTATATATACAATTGTAAGCCCTAGTATGGAACCAACAATTATGGTTTATGATGTAATAATTGATACCAAGGTAAAAAGTGATGCTGAATTAAAAATTGGTGATATTATAACTTTTTATTCAAATACAATCGATACAGGGGGCTATACTGTAACTCATAGAATTGTCGATATCTACAAAAATAATGGAGTAATTTATTACACAACTAAAGGCGACAATAACATGGATAAAGATGCTGGGTTAATAACAATAGATAACGTGGTAGGTAAATGTAAGTTTATTATACCTTCCATTGGCAAAATGCAGATTTTTATAACTTCACGAGCAGGATGGATTTTAATCATATTAATACCTGCTTTAGGGATTATTCTCATGGACATAAAAAAGTTAATTAAAATATTTAGAATAAAAGAGCAAATAGAGGAAATACCTCAAATTAAAGAAGTTGAATTAATAAGAGAAAAAGAAGAAAACAAAAAACTTCGAGCAGTAGTAGAAGAAGCAAATAGGATGAATAAGGGTAAGAAAAATGAATAAGGCAAAAGAAAGTGTACTACGTAAGTCAGAAAGCTACTTAGAAAAATATAAAGATGATAACTCAATTTATTATAAAGAGCTTAAAAAATCATTTAAAGAATACAAAAATATTGAACTAAAAGATAAAGTAACAAACGACTTATATATTAAACATTTAAACGAATTATGTGAATTTATAAAAAGCAAGAAAAATGCTAATAAGATAATCTTTGCTTTAATTACATCATGTGTTTTCATAATTATTATTAGCTGTTTTACCACGTATAAATATTACGAACTTGCCCATAATATTGAAAATAATGTCCTTTTTAAAAATGGTTCAACATATTTAACTGTTAATTATGGTAATTTTGATAACTTTGATGCAAATACTTTGAGTGATGTATCTAGCTACAAAAATTTAGAACCCTTAACTTTAACTATTCTCGCATCGAACAGAGAAAATAAACAAAAGAGATTTCATTATGACGTCTATTTAATTGAAGAAAATCAAGGATTACAAAGCGAATCTGTTTTATCTAAAGACGCCCTTTTATACCATGTTAATACAACCAAGAAAGAAAGTGGGATAAAATCTTTAAAAAATGCAACAGTTAATAAGAATAGACTTTTAATTTATAGTGGCGAAATGCTTACTAATCAAGAAGAGGAAATAGATTTACGTCTATGGATTGATTCAAACACAGATTTGGACTATATGAGTAAAAAATTCAAGTTTAAGCTTTTTGTTGAAGGATATGTTATTTAAGCACCATAAACAGGTGCTTTTACATTGCCTATAAATTTGACAGTATTAGTAAATATTGCTATAATATCAACTCAAATGAAGGGATAAAAGTATGAAAAAAAGCAGTAGATACTTAATATTAACAATAGTAATAGCTGTATCAGCAATAATTGTTACAGTTCCATTCTGGAACTTTGCTCATAATAGACGAATAGGTTTCTTTAACGAGGGATATACAAAGTTACCGATAGTTACAAAAATCAGCAAATTTCCATCATTAGTAATAGCAGATGAGGCATCAGCTATGTCAATAATTGAGCCAACAGAAATAGTTGTAAAAAATAGGAATGGCTTTGACGAACTTAATAATTTATACTTATTAGTTGAAAAAAGAAGTACTATACCAATCCATTATATTAGAGTATCAATAGATGATACAATATATAAAACAAATGAAATAACAATGGAAGAAGACAATGATAATTATTACTTTTTTTTAAAAAGTATTGAAACAGATGCTTATGAAGAAGTTTCATTAAAAGCTAGAATTTGGCTATCAGAAGAGACTAGTAATGTTGCGTCTGATTCGACATTAGTTACAAATTTCATAGTAAAATAAAGGGGAATGTTAAAATGACAAAATTTTGTGCAGATTGTATATATATGGGGAATGTAGATACTAAAGGAAAATTCCCTTGTAATAATTCAAGAAGTGGGATTAAAGTTGTATCGGCTAGACAGGTCGCATGCAATTACTTTACTGAGTGTTTCAATTCTAGAAGAAGCGAAACAGAAAGAGAAAGAATGATGAGAACATCTAGAGACTATGGTTATTACATAATGACAGCAGTTATGGATATATTAAATCTTCCAGAAAGAGAGACTTATATAACCGAATTTGCTTATGTAAAAGATGTTATCATGCCAAAATTAAATGGTGGTGCTGCATGGGTTAACGAATATGATACATTTGGACCAGTTATAGCTTTTGGTATAAGAGAAGAAAATGACCATGCAAGTGTTGCGTTGGAGTTATTTGAAACATACATAAGAACTTTCCATGCGTTATTTAACAATAATGAAATAGATCAAGCAATTTCTGTATATCAAGATATGTTTAGAGAACTAATGGTTAGATATCAGTTAATTGATAAACCACAAAAACGCGAAATAAAAAATTAGGGTGAATAATTTCACTCTTTTTTCTTGCCATTATATACTGTAACTTGTATAATTGAATTAGAGATACTTAAGATTCGGGGGGATGTTTATGTATGAAGATAAAGAAGTCTCTACTAATTGGATAAAAATTGGGTTAAGAATAGTTAGTGTGATTTTAATCGCTCTTATCCTATTCAAAATAGTAGATATTGTTGGAAACAATAGAACTAATGTCGTTGAAGAAGATAAGATGAAAGAAAAAATTGCTCTTTTAGAAAGTGCGGGGAAAAAACACTTTACAGATGAATTTCTTCCAAAAGAGACTGGGGATTCCAAAACGGTAACTCTCCAAGAATTAATTGACAAAGAATTAATTGAAGAAATAAAAGATACAAAAGATAGAGTATGTAATCTTAATGATTCTAATGTAAAAGTTTTTAAGCTAGATTCGGAATATCAATTTAAATCTACACTTATATGTGATGATTATGAAAATTATTTAAATTCTTTTGTAGAAATTGAAAAAGGTGAAAATGTTAATACTGATGTAACAATAAAACCAGAAGAGGAAACAACCACTACTGCGGTGGTAAAAACAACAAAAAGAAAAACAACTGCAAAAAAGAAATACACAGTGTCTTTTAATACAAATGGTGGTTCATTTATAAATGATCAAATGATAAACGCAAATGATAGTGCCAGATCGCCTGGGGCACCTAAAAGAATAGGTTATACTTTTGTAGGTTGGTATTATCACGGCGAGAGCTTTAGCTTTTCAACAAAGATTAATCAAGATTATGTTTTAATAGCTAAATGGATAAAGAACTAAAGCACATAGGTGCTTTTTTTGTGTAAAAAATTACAAAAAAACACTTGACAAGACGATTAGGGCTTGCTAAAAAAAAAAAAAAAAATGCT
>CAJUMA010000017.1 GCA_910587065.1 uncultured Bacilli bacterium
TTTTTATTTTTTTTAAAGCAACCATATTTGCTAAATACATAATAAGAATAGCTAATGGGTAATAAATGAATAAAGCTAGAAAATCTGGTATTACTTTTATTCCAATAAATATAAATGGATAATTATAAACTAATATATACACAATTGTTAAAATAAAAGTAATAAATAGTAAAGAGTAAATTATACTTTTTATTATAATATAAATACTCTCTAAATTTATTAAAGATTTATATTCTGTGTCTGTTAGTCCAATAGTTTTGTAAATTGAATATTCCATTGTTTTATCCTGTATGCTAGACATTGTAAATTTTACTAAAAATATAAGTGCAAACAAAGATACAACATAAATTATGTAATATCGAAAATTGGCTAGGAATTTAAATAAATCATCATGAAATTCGAATGTTGCAGCAAGATCAAAGCCTTTATGTAGAAGGTCTTTCCTTACTTTATCTTCATTTTTATAACTATCCAACTCAACCATATAAAACTTAGTATCTATGACTTGATTATTATGTCCTTCCATACTATAATTATGCATTTCAAGTACTAATTCACGAGATGCGTAACACTGAGCTTGATCTATGCCAGAAGCATCATTTTTTATAGTTTCAACAATTCTTAAAGGATATTGTCTTTTGATATCGTTACCATTATTTACTTCAACAACAAGAGTTTTATTAATGTATTTATCCATATTTGTTAAAGTACTGCGATGTAAAAAAGGAGTTGTTTCAATTTCATCAGCACTAAATATTTTTGGACAGACTATTGAATTCTTATCAACGTATTTATTATTAGATAATTTATTCATTATTTCAGTGGATTTACCTATGAGATAAATATCACCGGGGAATTCTCTATCATCTAGTTTTATTGTTGATACAAATTCACTCCATTCATTTTGTTCAAAAACATCAATAATATGGGGAGTTGATTTTATAGTGTCAATATTTTCTTCAACGGTTTTATCTTCTGTAATTGATCCAATATGGTAGTAATCAAAGTCATTTTGTTCCACATAATCATTAAAGGCATACTGAGTTATACTTCTAGTAAGGCTAAAGCAGACAAATATAATTATTGATAAAAGAACATTTACAATTATTTTTCTTTTGCGGTTTTTGGACTTATCACTTATTATAATATTTAATTTATCTTTTAGGCTCATATTTCGTTAATATTCCCTTCTCCAAATTATAAATTATGTCAGCATATTTTAATACTTGATCATCATGTGTAACAATAATAACACACTTATCTTTTGAGATTTTTTTTAATAACTCAAGGATGTTTTTAGCATTTTCTCTATCAAGATTTCCAGTTGGCTCATCAGCTAAAATTATATTTGGATTATTTACTAAGGCACGAGCAATTGCAACTCTTTGTTGTTCTCCACCACTTAATTCGCTTGGCAAATGGTTACTTCTTTCATTTAAATCAACAAAATCAATCAATTCTTTTACTCGATCATTATCTTTATTAGTAAATAATGAAGAACCTGAAATAACTAATGGCATTAATATATTGTCATAAACATTTAAAAAATCTAGCAAATTGAAGTCTTGAAAAACTATTCCAATACTTTCGTTTCTAAACTTTGATAATTCCTTATCATTTAATTTGCTTATTTCTTTATCTAAATATTTAATATTTCCTTTGTCTAAACTAGTTAACGCTGCAATGCATTTTAATAGTGTTGACTTTCCTGAACCACTTTTACCAACTATTGCATATAACTTTCCTATTTCAAAGTCTATTGATAATTTGTTTAGTACATTAATACGATTTTTATCCTTAATGTACTTCTTTTCTATGTTTTCAATTTTCAATATTTTTTTGTTGGTCATATTTATCTTCCATTCTATATTTATAATAATAACTTATTTAGTTCTAAGTCAATACAAAGAAAGAGAAATTAGAAACTATATCTAATTTCTCAAATAATTATTTTATGATATTTGTCCTAAGCGACCTATAAATCCTGCATATGCTTCATTATTTCCGCTAACTCCAAAAGCATTTGATTTTGCAGCTATTTGGTAGTAATATGTACCAGCTGAATAATCACCATAAACTACATTTACTCTTGTATGAAAAGTAGTTGGAGCTTCTTCAACTTGTTTTATTTTAGTTCCAAACAATTCATTTTTTGTTAATGCAAATAAAGCTTTTTTTGGTAGGCTATCGTCGAATATTGTATCAACATCGTATACAATTCGAAATTGTCCCTTAGTAAATTTCTTTGCTGCCGTTTTGTCTGTTCCGCCTGGCATTACAGTTACATTTGATTCATATTGACTTGCTAATGCTCCTAATGGAACAAGCACTAAAACTGCAACTACAATAAAAGATAATATTCTTTTTTTCATTTTTTCACCTCCTTCTTTTTTTAAATCTATATTAAACTTCTAAAGTTTAATACCCGTTTAATTCTTACATTCATATTTTCTCTCTTGCACGTTCAATATAGCATAAAAATCAATAAAAATGGGAGTGAATTATATTCACCCCCCTATTTTTATTATTTTATAAATTATTGCTGCTTATTTTATTTTTTTTATTAAATGAAACAATCTTCTTTCTTGTTCTGTTGTTTCTTCTTTTTCTAAATCTAATTTAAATATGTCTCCATCAATTTGTTTGTTTTCATCAAACACATAATATAAAACTTCATTGTCATCTATCATAATATTATATACGTAATTTAAATTGTTTTCTTTCATATCAATATATAATCTGCTTGGATTTTCTTCATAGAATATGAAGTTGTACTCCATATTTTTTTCCTTTATTATGTAATTATAAGTTTTATCTCCTTTATATTCGAATCTCTCTTTAATTATTTTCTTGAAATCTGCATTTTCATCTGGAGATTTTTTATTAATAATCTTTTTCCCATCTGAAACTTCACGAGTTTTTCTAAAGAACAAATGGTTATTTGAATAGTCATTCTCTAAATTAAGTTTTACTGTTTTTTCTACTCCTTCTTCTGTTAAAGTCATGTATAAATTATCAAGTTGCATATTTTTTTTATTAATTTTAAAATACTCATTATATCCAGGATAATCTACAATTAATGTATCCTCTATTCTATCTGTTGAGTAAAGAAGATGATTAATATTTTTATAATCATAGTATACTTTAATATTTGTTATCTTTTCTTTATTTCTATAAATAATATTTCCCAATCTAAAGTATATTTTTTCATTCGTTAATACTAAAAAACCATCTGTAAGTACTACTTCTGAATCATTTGCTTTTACTAAATACACCTTGACCGAATCATAAGAATTAAAAAAATAATACATCAAAAAGATGAAGAATAATATGACCAAACTTGCTATAACTGTTATTAATATTTTAGTTTTCTTCTGAAATTTATTAGTAATACTAATTTTGTCATCATAAATACTTTTTATTATTTCTTCTTTATTAATTTTGTCATTTTTTCTTTCTCCTAATAATAACTCATCTATAGACACATTGAAAAGACTAGCAAGTGTTAAAAGACTATCGTAAGTTGGTATACTTTTCCCGTTTTCCCATTTACTTATCGCTTCCCTTGTTATATAAACTTTTTCTGCTAACTCTCCTTGACTTAATCCCAATTCATTTCTTAATTCCTTAATAAAGTTTCCTATCCTCATATTATCCATAATACTTCACAAACTTATTATAGCACAAAAAAAGAAAATACTTTCGTATTCTCTATTCAGTTCTTAAAGCCTCAACTGGGTCTTTTTTACTTGCCATTCTTGATGGAATTAAACCAGCTATAAGAGTTAACATTATACTAATTATGATAAGTATAACTGCACCTGTATAAGGAAGAGATGCTATACCACTTATATTTAAGGCATTTTTTATTATGATATTTACTGGAATATTTATTAAGCATGTTACTAATATTCCCATAAATCCAGCACATGCACCTTCAATCAATGTTTCAGCATTGAACACTCTTGAGATATCTTTCTTACTTGCACCTATTGCTCTTAAGATACCAATTTCTTTTGTTCTTTCAATTACCGAAATATAAGTTATAATTGCAATCATTATACTCGATACAATTAAACTAATTGCAACGAAGGCGATTAATACAGTTGAAACAACATTAACAATACTTGATACAGATGACATCATTAAGCCAAACATATCTGTATATTGTAATTGCTCTTCTTCATTTTTATCTTTGTTATATTCATCAATAATATCTGTTATTTTTTCTTTAGCATCAAAATCTTTTGGATAAATATTAATTGTATCTGGATTTTCTAGGTCAGAAATTCCTAATTTTGTTAAGTTTTGTTCATAAGTTGAGGAAGCAAAACTTGCCATTGTCTCCATGTATGATGCTAATTCTTCTTTAGACATTTTTTGAATTGCCATCATTTGCTCTTTTGTTAAACTGCTCATATCAAATGAGGAAGACTCACTAAATTTCTTGCCTGTGAAAATATTTTTATCTTTGTTTTTAAGTTGTTCTTTAGCAATATCTGTTTCATTAATTTCATTTACGATTTTTTCCCATAAAGAATGTGTGTATCCTACAAGCCCATAACCAGAATCAGAAACAGATTCTTCATTTGGTTTTATTATACCAACAACTTTTAATTCATCGGCATTTTTTATTATTTTTTTCATGAATTCGTCGTCTTTACTTTTATCAATCCATACTCCATTACTTTTCTTATAAAAGTCTGTATTTAAAACTAATTTAAAACTTAAGTTTAACAATTCATCTTTAGTGAATGTTTTATTCTCAAACTCAACACTTTCACCACTAACCATGTTATTAAATTGCTTCTTTAAATCGTCTTGATCTAAAAGTCCTAAACTGTATAATGTATAATCTGATATTTCTCCATTACCATTAAGAATAATAACTAACTCGTTATATTCTTTAGGCCAAGAACCAGCAACTAAGTCAAACTGACTTTTATTGAATTCTTCATTTTCTAAAAGTTCAGTGAATACATCGTAATTAGACATGTATCCTGAGTAAACACTAGAAACTCCATCTGTACCCATACCAATAGCATCTAAGACAGTTGTCGGATTAACTCTTGTAATTTTATTTAAATCGTTTTTATATAGATTAAGCTGGATATTATAGCCATAAACTATATCAGTTACATAATCACTAATTTCTTTTTTATCATTCTCAATATATTTTTTAAATGATGCCAAATCATTCACTTTAACATCTTCTGTTATACTTGAGAACATATCTCCCATTATATTCTTGGAATGAATTAAATCATCGTCATATTTTTCTTCTTTTCCTGAATCCATAAAAGATAAAAGCATACTAGAAATATCAACTGATTCTTTTGATATTGTAAGAGGATATGAACCTAATGTTTCTTTTTCAGTTTTGTTGATATAGTTTTGAATACCGTTTGATAGAGATAAAATAAGAGCAATTCCAATTATACCAATTGAACCAGCAAATGCGGTAAGTATAGTTCTTCCTTTTTTTGTCATTAAATTATTTAATGATAAGGAAAGTGCTGTTAACATACTCATTTTGCTTTTTCTTGTTTTTTTATTTTCGGATACTGGTTCTTCTTTTCCATCAAATGGATTTGAATCATCTGTTATTTTTCCATCTAATAAACGAACTATTCTTGTTGAATACTTTTCAGCAAGTTCAGGGTTATGTGTAACCATAATTACTAATTTATCTTTAGCTATTTCTTTAAGTAAGTTCATAACTTGAATGCTTGTTTCAGAATCTAAGGCACCTGTTGGTTCATCAGCAAGTAAGATATCTGGATCATTTACTAAAGCACGTGCTATAGCGATTCTTTGCATTTGTCCACCGCTCATTTGGTTAGGACGTTTATTCATCTGACGTTCAAGACCAACTTTCTTTAATACGGCCTTACTCCTTTTTCTTCTCTCTTCTTTACCTACGCCAGATAAAGTAAGAGCTAGTTCTACATTTTGTAACGCAGTTTGATGGGGTATTAGATTATAACTTTGAAAAACAAAACCAACACGATGATTTCTATAAATATCCCAATCTCTACTCTTATATTTTTTAGTAGATGTACCATTTATTATTAAATCTCCAGAATCATAATTATCAAGACCACCAATTAAGTTTAACATAGTTGTTTTTCCTGATCCTGATTGACCTAATATAGATACAAATTCATTTTCTCTAAACTTAATTGATATACCATCTAAAGCCTTTTGCGTTAAACCAGCGGTATGGTATATCTTAGAGACATTTTTTAATTCTAACATAATATTTCTCCTTATTTATTAATCTATAATTAATGAAACAATACTTATAAAAATAAGCACTGCTAATATTATAGCTGATGTTCGCGACACATACAATCTTTTTATTGATTCATCAGTTCTTTTATTTTTTGAATCCCCACTCTCAGTTAATTTTAAGCCAAAAGACTTTATATTACTTAAATCATTTTTAGATAAAAGATACATTCCGATGTCTGAATTATAGTCAATATATTCTATATCTTTAGGTTCTTTAATTATTAAGAAAAACATCAATATATCTCCGATAGCACCACCAAAGTTAGCAATAGAAAGTAACGTTAATAAATTTAGTTTTAACAGTAATGATATAGGAAAAACTACAAAAGATAATAAAACTAATGGCAGTAAAAGTGATATTATAATGCCATATTTGCTAATACTTTCTTGGCATAAAGCATACAACACTCCTTTTTCTAGTTTTATACCAAATTTAAGACTTTTCTTATTCTTAGCAAATAAGGAAAATCCAAGGGCGTGAAGAAGTTCGTGAATAATAAAATATATCAATAAAGATATAAGCAAAAAACCATTGGATAGACTTGTATATACATTTATACCAATTATTTCTAATATTACAATTGGCACTATCATCATCACTAATGAAAGTATATTAGCTACTAGCATATTTAATTCATATTTATAGTAGTTTTTCATAAAATCACCTTAGCAACATTATAACATAGTAATTTGCAAATTAAGACAAAACAAGTTATAATAAACAACCGTGATGAGGATATGAAATTACTATATTTTGATGAACAATTAAATAGCATGCTAGAATATAAAATTTTAACTAAAGAGGATATCAATTTTTTTGTTGGTAGTTTTTTAAAATTTCTTAATATCGAATCGCATTTAAAAAAAATTAGATTTTCAAGCTTTCAAGATAAAGACAATTTAGCTTTTTACAATTGGTATACTATGATACTAGAAATTGATTATGACAATTTAATTAATGACGCTATAGATAATTATAATATTGAAACAGAAAATAAATCCGATTTTGTTCTATTTATTAATGTGATGATTCTATCATCTTTAGTACATGAAATTACTCATATTTATCAAAATTATCATAGATATGATGGTGATGTCTTATCTAATTTAATTAATGCAAATTCTAATCTATTAGATATTATCGAGGAAGAAGAATATAATGAATATTGGAATCTTTTTATTGTAGAAAGAGACGCCATTATAACTTCGTACGAATACGTGATTATTTTATTGAAAAGATTTATAAAAAATGAACGGATGTATAATTTCTTCTTAGAAGAGCTAGCCCTTAATTTAACTTGTGGATATAAAGTCAGATTAAAAAAGATTACCTCTCCACTACAAATAGTTAATAAAAGATTTTCTAAACGAATTCTTCCTAATTTAAGTATGTATGATATATATGACTCATTAAAGTATGGGTTCCCAATAACTCGTGATGAATTCTTGAATTTTGGAAAAGAAAAGAAAAAAATTATTACAATAAAAAATAACTTGCAAGGTTAATTCAATTGTGCTATTATATAGGCAATTTTAAGGGGGACAATTATGGGAAATATTCCAAATTTGATTGATATAGAAAGTTATTGCAACGAACTTGCTACAATATCAGATATAAATGTTAATATAATTAGATTTATAGTGTTAAGAAATTTTGCTAGTGTTTATTCTAGCCAGGATATTGCCTTTACTGATGCCACAAATAAAATTGAAAATGAAATAATAGAAATAATAAATAAAAAGCATAATAATGATTCACAAAATAAATCGTTGAAAGTTGCAATATAAAACAAGTTCAAAATTTAGAACTTGTTTTTGTTATTTAAAAAACCACATTTTTGACATAAATTCTCAGTACGATAATTGTTCTTAAAGCCATTTAACATATTTTGATACTTTTCGCTTTTAATTATAGTAAATAATGAATCTTTATATATATTCCCCAAATTAATTGAACCCTCAGAATCGAGACAACAAGGTATTACAGTTCCATCCACTAGAATGCCTATATGGTCTTTTAATGCATAGCAGGGTCCTTGATACGAAGCTTCATTAGCATCATTTGGCCAAATGAATTCTTCATGCGTACTTATAAAGACATTGTTACTTATTGTTGAATTATTTTTTATATGTTTATAATTAATATTAGTCTTATATTTTTCATTTATTTTATTTACTATATATTCACGATTATTTGAATTAGTCCATAATCTATAAGAAATAAATGTATGTTCTTTTAAAATGTCTGTAACAGCAAATATATTATCTAAGTAGTGATCTAAATCTTTATTTGTAGATCCTTTATAACTATGCAATGATATATTTAGTTGACGAATATTTTTATTATCTTTTATTAATTTAATTAAGTAACCATTAGTTGTTATATTTACTTGATAATTTTTGCTAGCTAAGTTAATCAATTCATTAATATTGGGATGAAGTAAGGGTTCACCTAATATATGTAGATAAATATAGTCTGTATATCCTCTTATACTTTCTAACACTTTTTTAAAGTTTTCAACAGAAATAAACTCTTTTTTCCGTTTTGATTTAGCACAAAAAGGACAATTTAAGTTACAACTATTTGTAATTTCAATGTATATCTTTTTAAACTTTTTCATTTACATTATTTTCTGGAAGTATAGCAGCAGCAAGGGTTCGTACCATATTTCTTCTTTCTTCACATTTATCTTCAAGGTAATCATTTGCATACGAATAACCAAAAGAAATCGCGCTTTTTCTTGTGTTTATTTCTTCAAAATAGTCGGCTACATTCAATAATAAAGTTGATAGATAAATAGTCAATAAATAAGCGGCTTCTAAGTCAGGAAAATTATCAGTTTTATTTCCTGTTTTTAAATACCTTTTTAGTATTTCTAAACATTCGAAGTATAAACTTAGTGTAGAATTAGCAGATTCAAGTAGTTTTTTTTCATCAATATCACCGTTTGATGTAAAGAAGAAAGCTGCTTTATAGTAGAATAAATATCTTTTATAAGTTTTGACTTCCTTTTTAGCATAAGAAATGTAATCATCTATTTCAATAATTATATCTATTACATCATCAACAAGTGACTCATCACCTGCCTCGTAAGCTCTTATAACATCAATTTTTCTAGCAACTTCCTCTTGCTCTTCTTTTGTTAAAACATCTTCCATATTATTCCCCCTATCACATGATTATTTAAAATGGATTTGCATTTAAAACATCTAAATCGAAGTAGAAACATACTTCTTCGTATTTCTCTTCGCCAATAGTTACTGTTTTTTCTTCAACAATTGATCCGCCTAAATCTTTATAAAATGCTTTGGCATTTTCATTATCCTTAAAGCACCAGATTATCATATTATCACATTTTTTCTCATGTAATAATTTAGCTGTTTCCTTAAATAAGGATGACCCTATACCTTTATTTAATTCTGTTGGTTTGATATATAAACTTACAAGTTCAGAATCATACTTATCATCACTTTTAATATCAAAACATGAGTATCCTAATACTTGTGAATCTTTAACAGCAACTAATACTAAATCTTTATATTCTTCAAACGAAGCAATATATCTTTCCGTCTGTTGTTGATAATTTAAGCTTTTTAAATATTTTGCAGAAATTATATTATCATATGCATTACGCCAACCGTCAACTTTTATATGGGCCATTTGTTCTTGATCTTCAAGTCTATTTAATCTAATTAAATATTCATCTCCCCTAGTTAAGTACTCTAATGCTTCATGCATCATTTTTAATGATGAAATTATTAAGTCATTATCGAGCGCGTAAGTTATACGACCAATTAATTCATCTTTTTTAGGCCAAGAAATGGATTGGCCAACTAAGAATCTTATACGGCATGTTTTATAAAAAAATTTAAGCAAATCTCTTTCAGTATTAATAATACTGCCTTTATATTTCATCCCCTTTACCTTTGTAAAATCAAGAATAGCAAAAAAACCTGCTTCTGGAATTAAATTATTGGGTATACTTACAAAGGGCATTCCTTTTAATAATTGGTCGATCTCTTCTTGACTTAAGTTAGTTTTTTTTAATTCTTCTAATATTAAACTCTTATACTTAATATCAACTGCATCAATTCCTTCAACTAAAGAAAGTAATAAGTTAAATTTAAGTTTGTAAATATGTCTTAACTCTTCAAAATACTCCTTATATACAATATTTCTTTCTTCAGTCGTATTATACGCCCCTGCTAGAGCTTGACCGACAATATCAGGTGCAGAGTCCATGCCTTGAAATATTCTATTTATAAGTTCTCTTATAATTATTTCATCGGCTACTACAAAACCAGCACGTAGACTTGCAAGACCATAACTTTTTGATAAACCAAATAAAGAAATTGTATTTCTAAAAGTTCCTTTGATTGTCGATATCGGTTTTGCAATATTTTTTTCCTCAAAAGTTACATCACGATAAACTAAATCATCGATTATAAATGTTCCTCTTTCTTGGCAAACTTTAGCAATTTGTTCTAGTCTTTCACTTTCACTTTCTCCCATAACTTTTCCTGTTGGATTTGAAGGATTAGTATTTAGAAACGCTATAACTCTTGGAACATATCCTTTTCTTCTATTATATACTTTTTGTAAAGCTTCATTTATATCGTCTATTTTGTTTGCTAACTTTTTCGGATTTACAAGTCAACCATCTTCCTCTTCTAAAGGAAGTATTTCAACCTCGGCACCTGCTCTTTCGGCACGGATTGTGAAAAGTCCATAATTTGGTCCAGGTATTAAAATGACGTCTCCTGGCTTAGCAATAATATTTATTATCATGTTAAAAGCGATTGATGTTGAAGGCAAGAAAGTAATATTATGAACACATAAACCATGAGAGTCAATATCATCATAAGAATAAGGAACATCATTTCTAAATCCTAATGATTCAATATAGTCTAAAAGAATTGCTCGTATGTTATCATCTCCTTCAGTATAAGGATATTTAAACATTAAAGAAGTATCTAAAGACTCTTTCATTCTTTTAATTGATAAAGGAAAAGGCTTAAAATTAGTAGGATTTCCACCACCTAAATCAATATCTTTTTTTACAGTGATGAATTCATCACGTACTTCATAACCATAAAAATCTATAGCATCAGCAATTTCCTGAACTGTTGGATTAAAAAAATCTCCATCTATTCTTTTGCCAATATCTGGCAAGCCAAACCTTCTTTCACCTAAAGCCGGATTTTCACGCAAGAGTCTATCAATTGCTTCTGATTTTTTTAACATACTTACACTTCCTTCTTTCTCTATATATTATCATATTAGTAGTCATTTTTGTCTACTTTTTATTATGTTATGCTATAATGAATTTAGAAAGTTGTGAGTTTATGAAAAAAATTAGATTACTTGTTGTAGTGTTTATTTTAGCAGTCCTATTTGGAACTACTAATGTATATGCTAAAAATCCGTATAAGCAAAAGTTTAATTTTAATGGCAATATGTTAACGAATTGTACATGGTATGCGTGGCAACAAGCGCATGATAAGACGGGTGTATCTCTTCCAGGATGGGGTAATGCAGCTACTTGGTATGAAAGTGCAAAAAAGGCTGGTTTTGAAGTTGGATCTGCTCCAAGAGCTAAATCTATTGTTGTATGGTCTTGGTATAACAACGGAAAAAATTTAGGCCATGTTGGCTATGTTGAAAGAGTAAGTGGTAACAAGATTTATGTATGGGATTCTGATTCAACTTGTTATGATCAAAATTATGCACCTTTTAAGGAGTGTTTAGCAAACAGTGTTAGTGAAGACACAGAACGTGAATGCTATAAAAATGCTAAAATAATAGCATGTGAAGAAAGTGCGTCATATTGGAATTCCCCTGGAGATTTAATTGGTTATATTTATTTAGATAAAGTGCCTACTACTCCAACTACAAAAAAAGTTATGACAACTAAAAAAGTCTCAGCAACAACTACAACTTTACCAACAAAATCAAATAATGCTTATTTAAAAGATATTATTTTAAGTGTTGGAAATATCACATTTAAAAAAGATATATTTGAGTACTCTTTTGATGTTGATAATAAAGTTGACCATTTAACTATTGAAGCTTTAGCAGAAGATGACTTAGCAACAGTTGAGTACCCTCAAGATCCTGATTTAAAAGAAGGAGAAAATAAATTAGAAATAAAAGTTACAGCCGAAGATAATTCTTCTTTAATTTATACAGTGACTGTTAATAGATTGGCTAAAGCAATAATGGAAAATACAGTAGAAAATAAAAGTGAGAAACAAACGAAAGATAATTTATTATTAATATGTGTTGTCTCAGCAATTGTGCTTGTATCACTTATTATTATACTTATTGTAATTAAATTAAAAAATATAAAAAACTTATAGAGAATAAGTCTATAAGTTTTTTTCTTTAATTCTTGATAAATATTCAAATATATGTTAGAATAACATTGTTAGTGAGAACACTTGGAGGATTGGTGTAATGGTAACATAGGAGTCTCCAAAACTTTTGCTGGGAGTTCGATTCTCTCATCCTCCGCCATTATAAGTATTTATACAATAGCTAAGCTATTGTTTTTTAGTTACAATAAAAAAACTAGTATTTCACATTATACTAGTTATGCATATATTTATAAACTTTTATTTACTTCTATGCTTTCTTCTTGAAACTTAGCTTTATAATCGCTCACTACTTTATTTACATAGTTAGCATCATCTTTTTTGTCTGTAGCTCTTCTTGAATTTTAATTAACGTTTTTTGTTCTGCGGATGGATTTTTCATCAGCTTGTAATGTATTATAACCCATATCTTTAACATCATCTAATTCTGCTAGCATCGCTTCAAATTCAGTAGTGTCTCCCAAGTTATCACCCATTATAAATTTAACAAATAATTTAATTTATGTTAATATAATGGTTAATTAAAGATTAATCGACTTTCTGCTTGTACACAATGTTGACAATTCTTGAAATAAAACATTATTAGAGCAAGACAAATCATTGCTTGTAAATGATAAGTAAGAATCTATTTCAAAAGGAAAAGATTTTATTATTACGCTGTTTCCATAATGATATTGTAGCCTAAGTAAGGTTGTACAAAATTTTTGTACTAAGTTTTCTTGAACACGTATTAACGTTTCCATATTTTCGTTATAGGTGGAAGCTTTGTGTCCAGATTTGATATCCTTTTTATGTATCACAATTTTCTTATCAATCCATCTTTCTGGTAGATATTGGACTATTTTGAAATTTGTGTAACCCAGATTTTGAAAATGTAAAATAAATAGCGTTAATGCAACGAGGAAAGAAGGAGTCACATCTTTTAATTTCCCTTCTCCTTCTAGAGAATTAAAATTCTCATTAACTTTATATAGATTACGATTTATCTTTTTACTTTTTCGATTATTCTTTTCTTGATGGATACAATAAATGAAAACAACATTATCTTCTACACCAAAACGAATAGTAGGTAAATCATGGACTTCACTTTCATTAACAATCGATGAATGAAATGCATAGGGGCTTTCCCAGCTGAGTTTGCGTGTTTTTGATACGTTTGTAAATATTTCACCACCTAACACTTTGGAAAAGCCAATATTTTTTTCTTCTGTTAGAAAGTTGTTTTCTAAATAAGCTTTTTGCCTTCTTAAAAATCGGCAAGGTTCTTGAAAGTCTTCGATCGTAGCATTACTCCATAAAAGAGTCATCAAAACTTTTTCTTTGCATAATTTATTTTTATTCGTTCGATATTCACCACTTAAAACTTCATCAAAAAAGTAATGATCATCATAAAAATCCAATGCCAATTGTACATAATCCACTAATAAATCATTAAACTCATTTTTATTTCTAATTTCTAATAACGGAACATCTATGTAACTTGGACTACTTCCCTCAATAAGTTTACCTTCTATTAGTGAATTAAAACAAATATGATAATACATAAAGCAATCTATTGATCCATTACTAGCCTCTGGAATAATTGAATTATAAAATATATCTATAATGTCATTTTTCATTTAACCGCATCCTTATAGATTTATTATATCATAACTTTTTTTGTTTAATAGCATTAGTGTTAAGTGAATACTTTTTTCTCTTATTATGATTATAATTTGTGTTATAATGTATTTTAGAATTGAAGGTGTATTAATTTGAGAAGTAACAGTTTAAAGATGTATAAATCAACAATTGGAGAAATGCTTCTTTTAGGTTTAAATAATTATGAATTTGGAGAACCATTAAGCTCTATAACAGAATGGACTATATATCAGGCAATAGATGATTTTTCAAGAAGACTTGTGATGGCCAGAAGAGACAAAGGAGATGGTGCTTTTTCTTTTACATTAAAATTAGATGATCAAGAGCTTAATTCTCTAAGATGGTTTTTATCTAAAAGGAAAAAATTTGTCATAAACTATATATTAAATAGAGAAAGTTTTTCACCATATACTCATCTTTATCAATTATATATCCAGTATTTACCTGATGAGTTAAGTGAACCAGAAAAAGTTTTTATGTTAGAAGGATATTATCGTATGTTAATTGATCTACGTGGTGAATCAATTGCTGATGCTCAAAGGATTTCGATTGAAAAAAAGTTACATTTAAAACAATTTATATAGTTTATCTTGTTTGTTATAATAAATCTTAATTAGATGGTATAATGGATACGAGAATTTTTCTTTTTTCACTGCATTGGAAGTAGCTAAAAAGATTCTTAAAAGAAAAATAAAGAAATTAGTAAACTAATTTGTTTATAAGTATTAACTTATAAACTTTTTTTTATTAATGTGTTATAATTGTTTTAGTAGGATGCAATAGTTATTTTGTTGATATTGTAATATTGAAATCCTAACTTGTATGAGGAGGTGTTGATTTAGATACTAATTTAACACAAAATATCAACAAAAGAGATAATTAATATAAACATTAGGAGGAAAAAAGATGATTTTATATATTATAATCGGGTTAGTTGTTTTAATTGCTATTTTTGCATTAACAACTTATAACAGTTTAGTAAGACTAAATAATAAAGTAAAGGAAGCATTCTCTACCATGGATGTTTACTTAAAGAAAAGATGGGATTTAATTCCTAATATAGTAGAAACAGTTAAAGGATATGCAGCTCATGAAAAAGAAACTTTAGCAAGTGTTATTAATTTACGTAATGGTGCTTATGATTCAATGAGTGATGAGGAAAAGATTAAAGCTAATAAAGAATTATCTAAAGGTGTAGTTAAGATAATGGCATTGGCTGAAGCATATCCAGAGTTAAAAGCAAATGAAAACTTCAAAGATCTAAGTCAACAACTTACTAGAGTTGAAGAAGATATAGCTAACTCTAGAAAATATTATAATGGTGTTGTAAGAACATTTAATGATAAAGTATTAGTTTTCCCAAATAATATTTTTGCAGGTTTATTTGGATTTAAAGAACGTGAAATGTTTGAAGTAGATGCTGCTGAAAGAGAAAACGTTAAAGTTGAATTTTAATTAGGAGAGAGTTATATGAAAATAAATTTAAAGCGATTATCTTTATTTATTGTAACTCTTTTTCTTTTTGTCTATTCTTTTCAATATAACTGTTTTGCAAGTGAAGCATTACTAGCTAATACTTATACTAATACAGTAAGAAGTACAAATTATCCCTATGTAATTGATGCATATGATATTGATATGCGGGTTAATGAAAATAATACTTTTGATGTTACAGAAAGAATCAGTGTTTATTTTAATTTACCTAGACATGGTATAAAAAGAGAAATACCGCTTATAAATAAAATTACAAGAACGGATGGAACTAAATCAGCTAATCGAGCTAGAATAAGTAATATTCAAGTTAATGAACCTTATAAAATCACTAATGGTAATGGTGTAAAAACTTTAACAATAGGTGATGCAGATATTACAAATACTGGCATAAAAGAATATATTATCAAGTATACTTATAATATTGGAAAAGACCCACTAAAAGATAAAGATGAATTGTATTTTAATTTAATAGGTACTTCTTGGGATACAGTTATTAACAATATATCATTTTCAATTACAATGCCAAAAGCTTTTGACAAATCTAAACTTGGATTTTCAACTGGTAATGTTGGATCCACTAATAGTAATGCAGTAAGTTATAATGTTATTGGTAATAAAATTGTAGGTAACTTAAATAGCACTTTATATCCAAAGCAATCTTTAACAATAAGATGTGAACTTGATGAAGACTATTTTGTTGGTGAATACTTAAGAACAGAACCAATAAAGTATTTAGTAATTATCTTACCAATTCTACTTGCAAGCATTTCATTTATCTTCTGGTATAGACACGGTCGTGATGATGATGTAATTGATACGGTTGAATTTTATCCACCTAATGGACTTAATAGTTTAGAAATAGGATACCTTTATAAAGGAAAAGCAGAAAACTATGATGTTACATCCCTTTTAATTTATTTAGCTAATAAAGGATATATTAAAATAGCTGAAATAAAAGAGAAAAAAACTATTCCCAGTATTTTAAATAATTCAACAATAAAGGTTGATGGAGTAAAATTAGATGAACTACCTGATACTTACTCAACATTTAAACTTATTAAACTAAAAGAATATGATGGAGTTAATAAATATGAACGGGAATTCTTTAATGGACTTTTTAGTAATAGTAAAACTGAAGTTATTTATGAAGATTTATATAATAAATTTTATAAAACAACAAACTCAATTATAAAAGAAGTTGATAAAGAAAATAGAAAAAACATTTTTGAAAAATCATCTTTAAATAGGATATGGATTATAAAAGTTTTTAAAATTATTACTCTTTTACTTATTACTATTCCACCCATTTTGGAGTATGGATCAGCTGGTTATTTAATGTTTGCAATATTATTTCCATATATATTATTTGCAGCTGTATTTGATATGATTTTTAATTTAATTACAAAAAAAGAAGAAAGTAGATCATCTATTATTGGATTCATTGTAATAACTATTATTTTAATAATTTGCTTGTATGGTCCACTTAATATCTTTGTAATACCTTATATTACTTCTGAAAAGATATATCTAATTTCTTATATTTTAGGTTATCTACTTATGGCTGTAATGAATATTATAATTATTTATATGCCTAAGAGAAGTAAATATGGTATTGAAATGCTTGGTCGTATAAGAGGATTTAAAAACTTTTTAGAAACGGCTGAAAAAGATAGATTAGAATTCTTAGTAAATGAAAATCCAACATATTTTTATGATATTCTTCCATATACTTATGTACTTAATGTATCTGATAAATGGATTGAAAGATTTGAAGCAATAAATTTAACTCAGCCTGATTGGTATGATAGTCCAAATTCTTTTTCAATTACTTCATTTGATACATTTATGTCATCAACTATGTCATCTGCTGATAGTGCAATGTCATCTAGTCCTTCTTCCGATAGTGGTTCATCCTCTGGTGGTGGATCTTCTGGAGGAGGCTCCGGTGGTGGCGGAGGATCATCATGGTAATGAGAAAATTTCGATTTTCTCTTTTTTTATGCTATAATATCTACTTAATTGAAAGGGGAAAATGGTTATGCGAAATCTCCAAGAAGAAGCACTTAAATATATTAAAATAGTTGCACCAAATAAATTTTATGTAACAAAGTTTGAAGATAAAGATCAAACATTTAAAAACGCGATTATTAAATATAAAAATGAGAATCCTAAAATAGAATTCTCTTTAAATGATTTTGCTTTAGTAAGAATTGTTGATAAGAATAATTTTCCTTATGATTTTACATATCATCCAACTTTTATTGGCGATAATCCATATGAGATGGAAAATCCTTTTTACCCTACTTTGTTAATGCTACATTATGATGAAGATATTTATAAAGCAAGTGATATTAAAATATCTCAGGATGAGATTGATTCGAATATGCCATTAATTGGATTCAGATATCGTGCTACTAAACATTTTAGTATTAATAGCTTAGCATCAAATGTCTATGAGTTTTTTAATCAAAGTTCAATTTTTGATACTGGAGACTTTATAATAATTGAGCCTTTAAGTGAAAGAATTAATGATAAAAGACTCGTTAATCTAAATCCTGTTGATACATTTTTTGATTTAAGTAAAGAATGTATGACGGTGAGTGAAAACGCCATATTTTTAATTAGAGAAGATTCACTTGATGAATATATGAAAATTCCATTTATAAAAGAAAGATTAGATAAGAGCACTATTTTCATTTATAAAGATAATGCAAGTTTAGCTACTGATATTGTACTTTCTTACTTAGGCTATATTCCACAACACTCTTTCCAACAATTAAAATTGAAAGAAGAATATTATTTTTTAGATCATAATGAAGTAAGTGATGCAGAATATATTAAAGAATTCCAAAACTATATAGATTATCTTAATAGACGATATCTTAATGCATCATACTTTGATATACCAGAAGAAATAAAAAGAAAAAGAAAAAAAGAATATGAATCAATACCCGGTATATTTCATGCTGATACTAAATACTATCTTGAAGAAGATGATAAACGTATTCTAAACGATATTAAAATATATGAGGAATACTTAAGACTTGTGTTTAGAGATATAACATTTGTAGATGATAATATTGTAAGAGAAGTAATAGCTAGCGTGAAAAATGATGTTTTAGATATTGGTTCACAACCATTTAAAAGAACATTTATTAAAACTAGTAGAAAATTTAGTGATTTATTTTTAAAAACACTTATAGAAATGAGTTATCCCAAATATAAAGAATTAACTGATAAGTTTAACCAACAGCAATTAAAGATAGTTGATTATAAAAGACGTGGATGAAAAAAGAACATCTATTATAGATATTCTTTTAATGTATCGTACGCTCTTTCTTGCATTGTAATATATTCTTCAATTAGATTTTCCACTTCAGGATCTGTATCTTTATGATTTAAAAGTCTTCTACCTTCAATTATTCCCATATTAGTTCCTTGTAATAATAGTTCAACATCTTTAGAGTCACTTTTATCCATCATTGTTTTAATTTCAATTCCATACCATGTCATTACTTTATTCATGGCACTTGTTTCATGTGGTTCTTTTTTACTATATTCAGGATACAGTTCACTAATCTTATCCGTAATCATTTTATATTCATCGCATTGTTTATTTAATACTTTTTTGAGTTCCTTGTTATCTATCTTATCAAAAATAAAGTTTATTGCATCTATTCCCATACATGCACCCTTATTTAATTCATCTAAGACATTAATACTTTCTTTTTCTTTCATAAAATCACCCACTTATATTGTGGGTTTATTTGTTTCTTTTATACGGATTTATTGATGATAATAATGGTCATTTAGAAATTCCATCTCTTTTTTGGCATCATATTTTTTCACTAAACTTTCTATTTCCCTGTAGAAGTCTAAATTAATTGATCTTTCAACAAAAGAAGTACCAAATTCAGAATACTCTAACATTATATCGCATATGGCGATTACCTCAAGAATAGTTTTAGCATTAGTTTGGAATATTGTGTCAACAACTTCCCAAGGTGAGCCTTCTTTTAGTTCTTTCATTATTTCGGCGGCTATTGAATACGCCTTCATTTTTGCTGCAAAGTGATCTTTATCATAAAATGATACCCGGTGAATAAAGTCGATTATATCATTTTTAAATCTTTCTTTTGCTGCTTCTTTACAATAGGCTGAATATGGAATTGTGGCTTCTGCCCATGACTTAATATCTTCCATGTATTCACCTCTTTTGTTGCTTATTCTAATACACAAACAATTATTTAGCAAGTCTTATTAGAAATATGCTATAATATTTTTCACTGGAGGTACATTATGGCATTTGATTTTAAAGATGAAGTAAGAGTATTTATGATATTTGACATTCTTGGAGATACTTTAAGAAGTGGACCTATTGAATGGGCGATAAAAAGAGAAAGACTTGAAAGTATTAAAGACCATGTCTTTGATTTAATTCTTATGTATAGACTTCTAGAAAGATATTTACCAAGTGATTTAAATGGTAGTTTAGTAATTGATTATTTATTAGTTCATGATTTGGCTGAAGCGATAACTGGTGATATAACTAAATTTGGTAGTGTTAGTGATGATGAGAGAACTAGGGTAAGCAATATTGCTACTGATTATCTAATAAGGAAATTTAATTCAGTAATGGACTTTTGTAGTTTGATGATTGGTTTTGAAAATAAATCAACTATAGAAGCTAAAATTGCATCTTTATTTGATTCCATTCATTCAGCTACAACATTTATTAAATATGCTGCTGAAGGTATTACTGATATAGATGATCCTGATATTATACCAGAGTTAAAAATGTATCAAGGCATAGCAAGAGAAAGAAATATAGATTTAGGTGATGTTTTCTATGAGTATCATCGTAAAAAGTTAAATTTCACAGAT
This sequence comes from uncultured Bacilli bacterium, assembly GCA_910587065.1. GTDB lineage: Bacteria > Bacillota_I > Bacilli_A > RF39 > UBA660 > CAG-582. The sequence goes on from CAJUMA010000017.1 coordinate 20,689, forward strand.
GAAGAATGTTACAGATTCAAAATTACTAGAGAAGAAGCTGACTATATTATTAGTGTAATGACTTCATTCATAGATGAATTCCATGATCAAAAAAATAACTCAACTCTTTTAAGTGTTAGCGATGATTTTCCTAAATATGCAACTCAGTATAAGAGAAAAAAGTAACTATATAAAGTTATTTTTTTCTTTTAATAATAATATTTTATGATAGAATAAGTTTGTAAGAAGTGAGTTGAAGTAAATGTGAAAAATTATATTAAGCTATTAGTTACTGTAGTGATTGCTGGCACTATTAATGCCTTTGCAGTTACATCGTTTGTTAATGATACAAATATAAGTGTAAAAAGTATTAATTTATTAAGTTATGATGCAACTAACGAAAAAATAACGGTTGAAGTAAATAAGAAATTAAGTATTTTTTATAAATTTGATTTTGATTGTTATGCAGTTTCTTCTGGCAAAACTTTTAGTAGTCAAGGAAAAGGGCAAAAATGTTTTTTAGAACTACCAATCAACAATGATTATGAAATATATCTAGAAAATAGATATAGTAAAAGTACTTATTATAATTTAATTGATCACATAAATAATAAGTTAGAATTTAAATTTGATAAAGATGAAGTTTATTTAACTGTAGGTGGTAGTATTGATATTACTTACTCTGATAAATATGTTTTTCCTATTGAAACTATGTACAATTTCTATTCTATAGATGCAAGTATTGCAGAAGTAAAGAATGGTAAAATTGAAGGTATTTCCCCTGGAGTTACATACATTAAAGAAAAAGGAAGCGATGATCAAATTAAGGTTACTGTCACTGACTTAATAACGTCTTATACTTTATCAAAACAAAAAAAAGAAATTATTCCTTGTAAATTATATTCAGAAAATGATGCATCTCTTCTTGATGAATTGTTAGAATATTATGTAAAAGAAGCGGGTTATGAAACACGTGCTGGTGCTGTTGCCGCTGCTAGATTTTTAACATTACAATTTAAATATCGCATCCCTTATTTTTATGAAAATGGTCGCATAAATGATTCAGGAGTCAATAAAGCTGATGGTGAAGGAAGATACTATAAGAAGGGATTATATTTAAGTGAAGATAAATATAAAAGTATCCTTTATACTTTTGTAGATAAGGCTATGTGGGGATGTCCTCTAAAAAATGGTACAAATAATCCTAAATATGGATTTGTTGCTGGAAAGAAAATGCCAAATGGACTAGACTGTTCTGGTTTTGTATCTTGGGCTTTAGTAAATGGTGGCTTTGATCCAGGTGATGTTGGAGCCGGAGAAAATGAAGGAATATACCAATTAACTGATACTGGAGAATTTACAGCTTTAACAAAAGATTTAGCTTTATCCGGTCAAATAAAAACAGGAGATTTATTTAATTTCTGGGGACATATCGCGATAATTATTGGACAAGATGAGAAAAATTACTATGTCGCAGAGTCTCTTCCACATTTGGGTGGTGTTATTGCTAAAACATATTCAAAAGCAACGGTTGCGAACACTTTTGAGTTTGTTGTATTTATGGATAAATTTTATAAAATTGACGGCAATTTAACTAACTACTGGGAGGAATAAAATAAGAAGGTTTAATTTAAATAACCTTCTTTTTCATAATGCTCTAAAAGTAAACGAGCAACTCTTGAATACTCATATTCAACACTGCTATAATTCGTGTTAAATATTATATTTTCATCCTTATCTTTTAAAGGACCTAAAAAATACTTTTCTGCATCTTTCTTTTTTTCCTTAGATACATTTTCTTTTTTGTTTTTTTGATATATCGCTAAATATAGATTTCCATCTTTTATAGCAGGCTTAATATTTTTGAATATTTTATTTGATATTGGTAATTCTATTGTTATTCTGCTTTCACTTTTATCTTTTATCAGTTTTAATATCTCATCAAGTATTCTTTCTTCATTATCAACTATTATTTTAGCTCCATTATTAATTAAAATAGTTAGTGAATCTTTAAGCTCTTCTTGATTATTTAAATAATTCTTTAAACGGTAGCTAGATATACGCATGTATTTAGCTCCTTTTATGTATTCCTCATTATTCTTTGTATAGACATCACATAATTCTTTATAATTTTCTGTTAAACATTTTGATAAAACTTCATCTTCTAATTCATCTGATATATTTGGTTCAAGGGCGTATAGTGCATCACTTACCCAAGAGAATCCTTCAATGTAAGAAGAGTATCTAGATAATTCATCATCACTTTCTATTCCTGCCAAAAAAGCGCAGTAAACAGTTTCACTTTCTCTTAAAATTCCTTTAGTGTGGCAAAACTCGTGCGTTATTGTATTTAAGACACTTGTAGGTGTTTTATTATAATCAAAATAAGTATTGTATGGCGTTGTAAATCCTACTGTCTTAGAACCTAAAAAACTACGCATTAAGTTATTAATTTTACTACTATTATTTGGATAAAGTCCTTTTAGTAATTCTATTTTGTTACTAATATTCTTCAAGTTCTTTACGGCCTGTTTATTATAATCAATACTTTTAATGTTTCCGTAATCATCTCTTTTTATTTCTTTACTCATAGACATTACTTTTTGTTGTAAGAATTTATCTAATTCTATTAAATCTTCTACTTCATAGGTTTTATTTTTCGTTTCTTTAAAGTATAGAGAATCAAAGTGTGGTAGATGATTAGCAAATTGCGATAAAGCACTTGGAAGTATTATAAGTAAAGAATAAGTAATTAAAATAGTATAAAAAATGTTGATAATTTTGGATCGCGATTCATAAGTTTTTTTGCTAATATTTTCATAGTAAATTATGCCTATTACATACGCGATAATAAATATAAAATATAAAACAAAAATTATAATAGACAAATAATTTATATGTCCGTTTAGAAAATAGAATAGACCATTAATATTATTTAATATTTTCGAAACAAAAAAATAAGCATAAAAGTCATTATAATATAAAACTATATTATTAACTATAAAAATTAATAAAAGTATTAGACAAGATATATTAATACCTATGTTCAGTTTATTTAGTTTTATTGGTTCCTTCGTTTTCGCATTTTTAGTAACTTTTTTCATGGTTTCCTCCAAATAGACTATAGCACAAAAAAACAAGTATGTAACTACTTATTTTTCTTTTTATTCTTTTTATTTTTCTTATTAATGTATTTTACTTTTATTCCTTTTTCAAGAGCAAACATCTTTTTTACTCCATCAGGCAAATTCTTTTTATAAACTTTCATATAAATCCTCCATCTAATACGTCAATATTATAGCACATGATTCCCAATTTTGTTATATAAAATTAATAAAATATTTGATATAATTTATTATAGGTGAATAATATGTTAAATATCACGATTGATAATCAAACATTTACATATATTAGTAGTGCTAAAATTGATGACAAATGTTATATATATTATACAGATGGTAATAAGACATATATAAGTGCTTTTCATTATGAAAATGATATTATGGTCATTGAAAATATTGATGACAAAACTTTGTCAGAAGTAAAGGAGATACTTGAGAAGTGAAAGGATATATTTTTAAAGTTGAAAAAGATGAACTAGTTTGTACTAAAAAGGCAGCTAATGGATCTACTATATTCGTTGGAGAAAATGCTATTAGTAGATTAAGCACAATAGATGCACTAAAATTTAAAAAAGCTAAAGTAACTACTTCTGGAATAGTTCTTGAAGGTAATAATATAAGAGTTTATATTAATGATTCTGTCTTATTTACTGATAAGAATTATCAAAATTGTTTATATAATAATATGAAGCGTATCAACAAGGCAATTGGAAAGTATAACAAAAAAGCGAATAAAGAAAAAAATGTTACTGTTGGCATTGTAACGGGTTTTGCCACTGTCGGGTTGCTAGCAGCAATTGGAATATTGGTATCAACGGGAAACTTAAAGAATGAATCTAAAATAGACAGTGAAGTTGTCGAGGAATTGCGTGATGATTTTGAGATTGAATTAGAGAATATTGAAAAAATTAATCTTGATAATGATGATATGCAGTTTAGTCAAGTAATTGAAACCCAAAATAGCAAAGTAGAAGATAATGAAATCAAAAAGAAGGATGAATTTAATACTAGTGATAACAATATCACAACTGAAGAGTTATTAAATCAACTTGAAAAAGAAAGTAATTATGATTTAGTAAATTTATCTTTTAATGATGAATATGACCAAGTAAAATATGATCATGTATTTAATGAGTATTATGATATGGTTATTGAAAGAGCTCCTAGATGGGGAATATCCACAAATTTGGTACTAAGTTTTATATCTCAAGAAAGTGGCGGCTATGTTGATAATCTTATGCAAATTCAATGGAGTTCATGGCATGATCAACCAATAAAAGTATTCAATTTTGAAAAAAATGAATATGAAAAAATCGTTTTAACAGAGAATCCCGAAAATTATACTAATAAAGGTATTACCCAGTTCATATCGAAAGAGGATTTATTAAATCCTAAAACAAATATCTCCATTGGATGCATCATCTTAAGGTATTCATTTGATCAAATGGATCATAATATGACAGCAGCAATTCAAGCCTATAATTTTGGTGTTGAAAACATGAAAAAGGTATTAAATGCGGCGGCTAATGATAAGGGCTGTACGGTTGATGACTTATTAAGAAATCAAAGTGATACTTCTTTTTTAGATTATCGTGATGTTATTAGTGTTGGTGATCCAAATTATGTTGAACATACATTAAGATATTTACAAGATTCGAAAGAAGAAATATCAATTAGATATATAGATGAGTTTGGTGAACCACAAGAGACTTCTGTATTAATTAATAATGATCAAACAACAAAAAAATTATAAATAAAAAAAGCATCTATACATATAATGTTATAGGTGATTTTTTATGTTAGTAAATTATACTACTAAGGAACTTGATTTAATGGCACGATTAATGCGAGCTGAAGCTTTAGGTGACGGTGAACTTGCTATGTTAATGGTTGGTAATGTTATTCTAAACAGATGTATAGGTACTTGTGATCTCTTTAGAAATGTTCGATCTATTTATGATGTCGTTTATCAAAGTCCGGGGGGGTTTGTTGGAACTAATTCTTCATTATTCCAATCTTCATCTACTACATCTGAAAAGAATTTAGCAAAACGTTGTTTGAGAGGCGAATATTTTTATCCAGCAACTCATGCTCTGTGGTTTTATGCTCCGGGGAGTAATTCAAGTTGTAAACAGACTTGGTATAATCAAGAATTATCTGGTAGATATAAGAGTCATTGCTTTTATATGCCTGATGAAGGAATGTGCCCAGAGATTAGATGAGCTATTTTATATAGCTTTTTTTCAATAAAAAATGTTAGTCTAAACTAACATTTCCATTTCCAATCTGTAACTTCTATTAAATCTTTACCAGTTGTTGTAATTAATTCTCTATGCTCTTTTAGTTTTGCTTCACAATATTCTTTTAATTCAAGATTTTTATTTAGAGTGTTTATTACATCAATTGTTAAATTATATCTATCTATTTTATTTAGTACTCGCATATCAAATGGTGTAGTTATTGCACCTTCTTCTTCATATCCATGAACAACGAATTTTCTATCACGATTGTATATTAATCCTTCTACAGCACTTTTATATCCGTGGAAGGCAAATATCACAGGAACGTTTGTTGGAAATAAATTATTAAATTCATCATCGCTTATTCGTTCGAGCGTTAATAAATCTACAACATTTACTACGCGAATGCTAATATCAGTTTTTTCTTTGATTAAGCTTACAGCAGCCATAACTTCAAGCGTTGGAGTGTCTCCAGCACAAGAAAGAACGATATCGGGATTTTCATCACTTGCAAACTCCCATATACCTATTCCTTTTTCACAGTGTTTTATAGTTTCTTCATAATTTAACCATTGTGGACGTTCATGCTTTGATGCAACTATTGTATTAACTTTATTTTTAGATTTTAGACATTTATCCATGACATATATTAAAGAGTTAGCATCATATGGTAAGTAAATTTCTGTGATATCTCTTTTTTTATTCAATATATGATTAATAAATCCTGGTTCTTGATGGGTGTACCCATTATGATCTTGTTGCCATATGTGACTAGTTTCAATTATATTTAAAGACGATATAGGTGCTCTCCAAGGTATTTCTTTGGTCATTTTTAACCATTTAGCATGAATACCAATCATTGAATCTACCACTCTTATAAATGCTTCATATGAATGAATAAAACCATGTCTACCTGTTAATAAATATCCTTCTAAGGCACCTTCAGCAAAATGTTCTGAAAGGTAAGAATCTAATACTCTTCCATAAGGATAGACATATTCATCTTTTTCAGATATTGGTAAAAGCCACTGTCTATTTGTTGCTTCAAAAACATGATTTAATCTATTAGACATTGCTTCGTCAGGACCAAATATTCTGAAATTATGCTCTTGTTCATTTAGTCTTACAACATCACGAATATATTTTCCAAGTTCAAACATATCTTTTCCAATTATATCTCCATGATTGCAATCTAACATATAATCTTTTATATTTGGTAGTATTAAATCTTTTAAAAGTAAACCGCCATTGACGATAGGATTAGCACTCATTCTTTGATTACCTTTTGGTAAAAAAGTTCTTATTTCATCAAGAATGTGACCATTTTCATCAAATAATTCTTCGGGCTTATATTTTTTCATCCAATTTTCTAATAAGTCTATATTCTCTAAATTATTCTCATCTATTTCTAAAGGTACTTGATGAGCCTTAAAGCTTCCTTCAACATTCTCTGGTCCTGTCCATCCTTTTGGAGTTCTAAAAATTATCATCGGCCATCTTACTGATTCTAGCATCTCAGTTTCCTGTGCTTTCTCTTTTAAAGTTTTTATTTCTGAAATAACTTTATCCATAGTAGATGCCATTTTTTCTTGCATTTCATTTATGTCTTCACCTTCTACGAAGTAAGGATTCCAACCATAGCCTTTGAAAAGTAATTCAATGTCTTTATGACTCATTCGAGAAAGGACGGTAGGATTTGAAATCTTAAATCCATTAAGATGAATTATGGGCAAAACAACCCCATCTGTCAGTGGATTTAAAAATTTATTAATATGCCATGATGTAGCTAATGGACCTGTTTCTGCTTCTCCATCACCAACTATACAAGTTGCAATCAAAGAAGGATTATCTAAAACAGCTCCAAATCCGTGGATTAGGCTATATCCTAATTCTCCTCCCTCATGAATACTACCTGGAGTTTCAGGTGCCACATGAGATGAGATACCGCCAGGAAAAGAGAATTGTTTAAATAATTTTTTTAACCCTTCTTCATCTTCTGTTATGTTTGGATAGATTTCTGTATATGTTCCATCAAGATAAGCGTTTGTCACAGCAGTTTGCCCACCATGTCCTGGACCAACAAGATATATCATATTTAAATTATATTTTGTAATAACGCGATTTAAATGCATAAAAATAAAATTTTGACCGGGAATAGTTCCCCAATGTCCAACTAATCTTGGCTTTATATGCTTAAGTTCTAACTTTTCTTTTAGAAGCGGATTATCTAATAAATACAATTGTCCAACTGCTAAATAATTTGCCAGATTAAAATATTTGTTTAACTGAGATAGTTCTATATCTGTTAGAGTTCTCATCTTATCAACCCCTATTCTATTATTTATTATACCATAAAGAATTTTCTTAATAATAAAAAGATGAACAATTGTCCATCTACTTTACTACATGTCTTCATTTTTAAAGAAGTATTCTTGGCTTTTAGCGTGAAGGGAAAAATCTGAAAAATCATGTTTTAAAAATTGGGGATAAGCAGCGCAAGCAATCATTGTTGCATTATCAGTACAATACTTCATTGGTGGAATAGATAAGTCTACATTCTTTTCAGCACATAGTTTTTGCATTTCTTCTCTTAAGTTAGCACTTGCACTGACTCCTCCAGCAACGATGACTCTTTTTATATTATATCTTTCAATTGCTAATCGTGATTTTCTAATTATTTGATCAAAGGCAACAGTTTGAAAAGAACATGCCAAATCATATTCTCTTATTTTATTACCCCGTTGCTCCTCGTTGTGTTTAAGATTTATTACCGCACTTTTTAAACCACTAAAGGAAAAATCTAACTCATCATTATCCATTGGTTTGGGTAAATCATAAGTTGGATTTCCAAGAGAGGCATATTTTTCGACATTTGGTCCACCTGGATATGGAAGACCAAGCACTCTTGCTACTTTATCAAATGACTCTCCTATTGCATCATCTTTTGTTGTTCCCAATACTTTAAATTTATAATCATCTTCCATTAATACTAATTCTGTATGCCCTCCGCTTACAACAACAGCAAGTAAAGGAAATTCTAATTTTTTTACAAGATTATTTGCATAGATATGGCCAGCAATATGATGTGTTGCAATTAATGGTTTTTCATATACTAGTGATAGCGTCTTGGCAAACTCTACGCCTACAAGTAAACTTCCAAGCAATCCTGGAGCATACGTTACTGCAATTGCATCAACATCACTAACTTGCATCTTAGCCTTTGATAATAAATCTTCTAAAACTATTGTTATATTCTCTGTGTGCATACGCGATGCAATCTCTGGAACAACTCCACCAAATTTAGCGTGTGTATCCATCTGAGTCAAAACAGTTGTTGCAATTTCTTCACAACCATTTTTTACAATCGAAATACTAGTTTCATCACAGCTAGATTCTATTCCTAAAATATATACATCTTTCATCTATTTACTCCTTTCCATTATTATTGCATCAGCGCCATCATAGTAATTTTTTCTTCTATTTATTTCTATGAATTTATTTTTTTTATAAAAATTTAGAGCTTTTTTATTATTTTCATTAACTTCAAGCATTATTTTAGTTGCATCTGTATTTTTTATAACATAGTCTAATAATTTTAAGCCGATACCATTGTGTTGAAATCTATCTAATACGGCAATGTTTATAATATCAGTTATTTCAAAATGATTTTCTACTTCAACAAAACCTTTGATTAAGCTGTCATCATATACGTAGACCTTTACATATTCTTTTTTTAATCGATCTTCTATATAATTTACTTTAACAAAATTTTCTTTGATTAATGATCCAATTTCATTTATAGAAGCCAAATCATTTTGATTCATCTCTCTAATCATTTTTTAGTGCCTCAATTATTTTAATGTATAAAGGATTTACTTCATGCGATACTTTTTCTTTAATATTATTAAATGCCTCATATATTGCATCATAGTCATAATCTGTTTCTTCAATAATTTGAGTTTTTGTTATTCCTTTACTAGCAATATAGTCCTGAAAACTCTTGTTATCCTTGTAGAAAGGTCCATCAATAATGGTATTATCGTTTTTATATAAGGCAGCAAATACTCCTTTTACATCTTTTATTATTGATATTTTTATTTTATCAGTCTTTGTACTTAATGCTAAACAATCTAAAGAAGAGATTGTTTTTATTGGAATATTTAATGTGTAAGCTAGCGTTTTAGCAATAGTGACTCCAATTCTTACGCCAGTAAATGATCCAGGTCCATTACAAATTAAGATTTCATTTAAATCATGAGGTTTAATTTTATTCCTTTTTAAAATTTCATCTAACATTGGCATCGTATAATCCGAATGATTTCTTTCAGATAAACGGAGAATCTTATCTAAAACTTTCCCATTTTTATATAAAACTTCGATTATGTTTTTATCATGAGTGTCTATAAATAATGAATACATATAATCAATTCCTTCCTAAATTAAATGTTCTACTTTAAAAATAACTTGAACAATAATAGCAAGCAACAAAATTATTGTTGGTTCAATACAGCGTACAAGTACTTTTTGTTGTTTTATAGTAATCCTCCGCCCATATTATATCACACTTAATGGACGAAAAGAAAAAAACACCTTTGGGGTGCTATAAGACAAAATTTACTAAATCTTCATACTTTTGACCATATGCTTTTAAAATCAATACTCTGGTATTCTCATCAATAAGTTTAAAGTGTATCTCAAGTCTTTCCTCTGGTAACTTATCTTTAATCAACTCAGCCCATTCTATTATTGTTACAGAGTCACTGTTAAAATAATCGTTTAGTGCTATGCTTGAATCCGTCTCTTCAAGTCGATATACATCCATATGATTAAGTTTCATTTCTCCACTATCGTATTCTTTTACGATGTTAAAAGTTGGGCTTGTAATATTTTCAGTTATTCCCAAAGATTTAGCAAAACCCTTAACAAAAACTGTTTTGCCGCTTCCCAATTCACCATCTAAACAGATCACCATTCCTGGAAACTTTTCTGACTCTATATTTTCTGCTAATTCCATTGTATCCATGTCGCTTCTTGATGTATATTTGTAATCCATTCTTATCACCTTAAGTTTATTATAACAATAATAAACTATGTATATCAATATAAATATACATATTTTAACTATTATTTTACTACCGTTGGAATTAGATAACTAAAATTTGGTAAATTTCTTAGTATTCCAAAGGCAATTGTTGTCATTAGCAATAATATGTAAATATAATTGTTTAATCTAATTTTTTTTGTTAACAACTTATAAGTTATCAACTTTATAATTTGATATACAATTGTTATAATTAGCAAGATAAATAAATATACATTGTAACGAAAAGCTTGATAAAATTCTAGTTTAAAAATGCTTATTAACATTCGAGTAACACCACACCCTGGGCAATAAAAACCCGTAATTTTATGAAAGATGCAAGGTAAAAAACTGTTAAAAAGTAAATAGTTAATAATAACTACAATTATGAATATTAATAAAGAATAAATTAAAGATTTATCATTTGTTTTCATATAAAACACCTGTTACTATTATACCATTACGAAACAATTCATAAAAGTTTCTTTTACTATTTTTCAATATATTATTTCCTTTTTTCAAAAAAAAACATGTTTTAAAACATGTTTTTAGTTACTTTCTTGTACAGCATATTTATTAATATCTGATTGTACTAAAACGTAATTAACGATGCTTAATCCAAAGATTGATAATATTAGGTAAAGAATAGAGTTTGAACTTCCATTAACACCTTTTCTTTGGTTAGCTTCTTCCATTAGTTTACCATTTTGATACCAGTAGTAGAAACTATAGATACCACAAGTAACTAGAGATAATAGTATTATTACAACTCCATTTCTCTTTGTTGGATTTTCAGATATATTATCAACGTCGTCAGTTATAGTAAACCACCAATAAAGGCTGTAAATACCACAAGTAACAAATGATAATAAAATGCTAACAACAATGTTCTTTTCCTTTATCATATAAACTTCCTTTCTGTAAGAATATTATCCCATATAAAACAAAAAAAGAACCAGATATTATCTGATTTTCTTAAATTTATACAAAAAAAAAGTTTGCAACTTCCTATTTTAGCTTATCACTATCGTCGGCGTTTTGGTGCTTAACTTCTCTGTTCGGTATGGGAAGAGGTGTGTCCACCAAGCTATCGTCACAAACATAATTTATTATGTTATTTGACTTTGTCCTTTAAAAACAAGATAATGAGCTCATCAATTAGTTATTTATATATATTATAGGGTTAAATCCTCGAACTATTAGTACTAGTCAGCTCAACGTATCGCTACGCTTACACCTCTAGCCTATCAACGTTGTAGTCTTCAACGGTTCTTACTATATACATATGGGAAAACTCATCTTGGAGGGGGCTTCCCGCTTAGATGCTTTCAGCGGTTATCCCTTCCCGACATAGCTACTCTGCACTGCAACTGGCGTTACAACAGATACACCATAGGTCAGTCCATTCCGGTCCTCTCGTACTAGGAACAGCTCTCCTCAATTTTCCTGCGCCCACAGCGGATAGGGACCGAACTGTCTCACGACGTTCTGAACCCAGCTCGCGTGCCACTTTAATGGGCGAACAGCCCAACCCTTGGAAGCGAATCCACCTCCAGGATGTGACGAGCCGACATCGAGGTGCCAATCACCACCGTCTATGTGAACTATTGGGTGGTATCAGCCTGTTATCCCCAGGGTAACTTTTATCCGTTAAGCGACGGCAATTCCATTTTCAACCGCCTGATCACTATGCCCTACTTTCGTACCTGCTCGACTTGTTGGTCTCACAGTCAAGCTCCCTTATACCATTACACTCTTTGAATGATTTCCGACCATTCTGAGGGAACCTTTGGGCGCCTCCGTTACTTTTTGGGAGGCGACCGCCCCAGTCAAACTGCCCA
>CAJUMA010000018.1:0-2500 GCA_910587065.1 uncultured Bacilli bacterium
CCTTTGGGCGCCTCCGTTACTTTTTGGGAGGCGACCGCCCCAGTCAAACTGCCCAGCAGACACTGTCCTCCACCCGGATTACGGGCGCGAGTTAGAAATCAAATAATAGAAGGGTGGTATTCCAAGGGTGACTCCGTATGAACTGGCGTCCATACCTCAACGTCTACCACCTATCCTCTACAACTATCACCTGATTCCAATATCAACCTACAGTAAAGCTCCATGGGGTCTTTCCGTCCTGCTGCGGGTAACCTGCATTTTCACAGGTATTAAGATTTCACCGAGTCTATGGTTGAGACAGCTCCCAGATCATTACGCCTTTCGTGCGGGTCAGAACTTACCTGACAAGGAATTTCGCTACCTTAGGACCGTTATAGTTACGGCCGCCGTTCACTGGGGCTTCAAGTCAAAGCTTCGACGTTATCGACTTTCGTCCGTCTAACAAATCATCTTAACCTTCCAGCACTGGGCAGGCGTCAGCTCCTATACTTCAGCTTGCGCTTTTGCAGAAACCTGTGTTTTTGGTAAACAGTTGCCTGGGACTATTCACTGCGGGTCATATTTCTATGACCTCCCCTTATTCCGAAGTTACGGGGTCATTTTGCCGAGTTCCTTAACCATAGTTCTCTCGCTCACCTTAGGATTCTCTCCTCGACCACCTGTGGTGGTTTGCGGTACAGGTACCTATATTATATCTTTAGAAGTTTTTCTTGGAAGCTTGGAGTCACAAGACTTTGATCCCCGTAGGAATCGTCGTCATCACGTTTCAGCCTTATTAGTGTAGCGGATTTGCCTACTCACCAGCCTTTGCGCTTAAACCTAAATCCAATAATAGGCTCTTGCTATCCTTCTCCGTCACTCCATCAGTAATATAGGTAGTACAGGAATATCAACCTGTTGTCCATCGACTACGCTTCTCAGCCTCGCCTTAGGTCCTGACTAACCCAGGGAAGACGAACTTTACCCTGGAAACCTTGGTCATTCGGTGGGTAGGATTCTCACCTACCTTACGTTACTCACACCGGCATTCTCACTTCTAAGCGCTCCAGTAGTCCTCACGATCTACCTTCGGCGCCCTTAGAACGCTCCCCTACCACTCGTGATTACTCACGAATCCACAGCTTCGGTAATGTGTTTAGCCCCGGTACATTTTCGGCGCAGAGTCACTCGACTAGTGAGCTATTACGCACTCTTTAAAGGATGGCTGCTTCTAAGCCAACCTCCTAGCTGTTCGTGCGACTCCACATCCTTTCCCACTTAACACATATTTAGGGACCTTAGCTGGTGATCTGAATTGATTTTCTCTCGCGTATGGACGTTATCACCTCATACACTGACTCCCACACTTTAATCTCTTGGCATTCGGAGTTTGATTACAGTCAGTACATCTATACGACGCCATTCCATATTCAGTGCTCTACCTCCAAGAGGAAACATGTGAGGCTAGGCCTAAACCTATTTCGGGGAGAACCAGCTATTTCCGAGTTCGATTGGAATTTCACCGCTAACCACAAGTCATCCAAACACTTTACAACGTGTCCTGGTTCGGTCCTCCATAAGATTTCACTCTTACTTCAACCTGCTCATGGCTAGATCACTCGGTTTCGGGTCTACAGCATAGTACTTATTCGCCCTATTAAGACTCGCTTTCGCTTCGGCTCCGTCTTTACAACTTAACCTTGCACTATACCATAACTCGCCGGCTCATTCTGCAAAAGGCACGCTCTCACCCATTAACGGGCTCGAACTTCTTGTAAGCACATGGTTTCAGTATTCTATTTCACTCCCCTCCCGGGGTTCTTTTCACCTTTCCCTCACGGTACTTGTTCACTATCGGTCAATAGAGAGTATTTAGCCTTACGGGATGGTCCCCGTAGATTCCGACAAGATTTCTCGTGTCCCGCCGTACTCAGGATACACCTAAGAGATTACAAGATTTCGCATACGGGATTTTCACCCTCTTTGATTAAACTTTCCAGATTATTCTGCTATCTTGTAATTTTGTAACTCCGTATAAGGTGTCCTACAACCCCAGTCCGAAGACTGGTTTGGGCTGTTACCTTTTCGCTCGCCACTACTAAGGTAATCGATTTTTCTTTCTTTTCCTTCAGGTACTAAGATGTTTCAGTTCCCTGAGTTGCCTCCTCGTAAACTATGTATTCATTTACGGGTACTTACCTATTAAAGTAAGTGGGTTCCCCCATTCGGACATCACCGGATCGAAGCTTACTTACAGCTCCCCGATGCATTTCGTAGTTTGTCACGTCCTTCATCGACTTCTATTGCCAAGGCATTCACCATGCGCCCTTATTAATTTAACCACCAATTTTTTTCCTATTTGATGAGTTTTGAGATTTCTTAATATCCAACTTTCGTTGGATTACTCAAAATTTTTCATTATCTAGTTTTCAAAGAACAAAATCTGAGAGAAAACAATCTCTCAAAACTAAGTAAAAGCATTCATTTTTGTAGCTTCCTTGTTGAGAACTTTTTCGCTTTC
>CAJUMA010000018.1:5000-23607 GCA_910587065.1 uncultured Bacilli bacterium
CACCGCATACAATGCAATCATCTAAAATATCAATAACAGTAATACGATCAGAGATACTATTAATTTTACCATTGTGCTTATAACAGTGTAATTCTAGGTTATCTCCTATTTTTATATCATTCATTTTATCACCAACTCAAGATGTATTATACACTATTGGAAGAAAAAATGCGAGTAAACTAGATATTGATTGACTGTTTTATTTCTTACGACAACTATTTAAATATTTTTTGAAGTTATCATAAATTGGCATTAGTTCTTCTTTTTCTAAAGATACATACTTTATTTTTTCATCCATTTTAAATTCCAATTTCTCCCATTCTTTTTCAAAATCGTTTAATCTTCTAGCAAGGATGGAAGCATATGTCATAATCCCCTTTGGAGATAAAAATTTACAACAATCCGCATTCGCTACAACTTCTGATTCTATACTGTAATACTTTGATGAGCCATGATGTTCTTCTATACATTTTAAAATGTTTTTTCTTTTTTCATCATCTAAATCATATACTTCATCAAGAATTTGCTTAGCTGCTTTTAAAGACATCTCCACGTGTTCTTTAGGTTTTTTTAAACGTACAGCCTCTGGCAATTTAGAATCCATAAGTGCAAGAGCTATTAGTACTATATCGATATCTGCGTTGTAAATTTTGGACAATCTTTTCCCCTCTACTAAAGAAATATCATAAAGAGGTTCAATATCATGCTCATTTATAATTATTTCCTTACGATTATACTTATCGGCATATTCTTTTAGTTCCTTATAATTCATTTTAATTACCCTCCTTTAATTCATTATAAATTTTTTCAAGCTCATTCAAATCCATAGCTGAAGAAGATATAATAAACCCATCATTACATGATAATTGTTTTAAAATTTTTACATTACTTGAATCTACCCCGCCACCATAAAGAATAGAATGGCTAATGTTTCTTTCCATCAAATAGGATTTTATTCTTATTAAGACGTCATTTAAATGTTCCATATCTAACTTTTCTTCACTTCCGCCAATCATCCAACTAGGTTCAAAGGCAATAACTATATATTTTACATAATCTGGTATACCCTCTAATTGATTTTCAATGTTTTTTAATTCTAAGTCTTGTTCATAATCTTCTTTAGTTTGATTAATACAGTAAATAGGGATAATACCAGCATCATTTAAATTAGTTATCTTCATTCGAAAATCATTTATTGTCTCATAAAAATATTCTTTTCTTTCTGAATGACCGACAAGACAGTATTTAACACCTAAGCCTTTAAGAGCTTTTGCACATACTTCACCTGTGTAACTTCCTTTTGAAAACTTTGACACATTTTGACTTCCGAGAGAATATTTGCCATTTCTAAAAAAGAGTAAGTAAGGAAACTGTGGTAAGACTATTACTTCTTTATCTCTAATAAAAGTTTCATACTTCTTTATAGTATCAGCAGAAAAATTCATCTTTAAATTTAGCACTAACATAATTAATCTTCTCCAAAACAATTAAGTTTCTTGTTTGCTATATATTCTAAAGTTGCGCCGCCACCAGTGGATAAAAAGTCAAAACTATTTTCATATCCAAGTTTGTTTATTGAGGCAACAGCATCCCCACCACCAGCGATTATTATCGCATCAATATCACGCATTGCTTTATATAGTTTTTCTGTTCCCATTCGATAGTTTTCATCTTCATATAACCCCATTGTTCCATTAACAAATACAGTGTTTGATTTTGCCATAATACTTTTGTAGATATCAATGGTCTTTGAGCCTATATCGTATATACTAGCATCTGTCTTCATTTCTTCTATATTTGTTGTTTTTGTATTTCCAGCTTCTTTAACAACAACATCAATTGGCATCCAAATTTTATCTTTGTTCTTTTTTATAATCTCGGCTACTTTTTCAACATAATCTTCACTGTAAAGACTTAAACCTATATTGTAGCCTAAAGATTTTAAAAAAGTATTTGCTATTCCACCGCCTACAAGTAAATAATCGCATTCTTTTAATAAGGATTCTATAAGGGCAATTTTATCATCAACTTTAGCTCCGCCCATTATAACAACAAACGGTTTTCTTATATTTCTTATAACAGGTTCTAATCCACTCAATTCTTCATTGATTAAAAAACCATAAGCACTAGGAAGGTATTTTGATATACCATAATTTGATGCATGTTTTCTATGTGTTGTTCCAAAAGCATCATTTATAAATATTTCACCTGCCTTTGACCAATATTTTGCAAGTTCAAGATCACAATTACTTTCAAGTTTATTTGGTACATCTTCAAATCTTGTATTTTCCATAAGAGTTACCCTATTTTGTTTTGTTGCATTTAAAAGTTCTTCTGATCTTGTTTCGCTGATAAATACAACATCCACACCAAGTAACTTACTTAATAATGGTGCAACTTGAGAAAGAGAGTTTGTTATTTTATCATCTTCTGTTTTTACTTTTCCTAAATGCGACATAATTAAGATATTGGCATTGTGGTTTAGTAAGTATTTAATTGTTGGGATACATTTTCTTACTTTTGTGGCATCTAAAATAACGCCATCTTTAATAGTTACATTTAAATCTAGTCTTAATATAACTCTTTTACTATCAACATTAATATTTTCTATAAATTCCATAGTATCATCTCTATGTTGATTATATGAAAAATAGAAAAAAAATTCAAGAAAAAACAGTTTTTAACAAACTGTTCTCATTTTTGGCTTTTCTGTTTTTTTAGGTTCTTCCGCATTTATGTGAATTCTACTTTCTTCATCAATAAAGCATGGTACTCCTTGAGAGTCAAATAGTTCCATTAAGTAGCCTATATCAAAAATAGGTGATGCACTCACGAATTCACAAACCATACAGCCAAGTTTTAAATCAGAATTTATAAAATCATGATTTGTTAACCAACTAGAACCTTCCTTTAAACCAAGTGGCTCAGTTGCTTTATAAGCTCTTTTTCTAACTTCACTTGAATACTTTTGGTATTTCTCATCAATGCAAGCACTTGAAAGGCGAAACTCTACTCCTACTAATTGCCATACTACATCTTCTTTTAACGTATGAAAGTCTACTGTATTAAAGAAAGCTAAAGTATCCATTCTTACTTCTCTTAGAAAAGTTTCGTATTCCTTATCAACGTTTGAATTAATAACTGTATTTTTTAATTTGTTTATATTCTCTTTTTGTTTTGTTTCAATTATTCTTCTTTTCATAATATATACCAATCCTCTCATGTATAAATTTATATTTTAAACAAAAAAAGAAGAAATTACAAGTTAAATAATTTCTTCTTTTCCTACTAATACTTCAATCGAATTATTTAGTTTATATTTAGAATATTTTTTAATAGCTGTGTTAACTAAATTAATCCAATGACTACTAGCAATCTTATTACCAAAATTATCATATGTTGGACAGTATACTCTTCCAATCTTATTTACAGTATTTAGTCCCCTACTATAATAGTTTTTGGAAAGAAGTCTAATATATGATAATACCCCATATTCGATATTACGATATTTTATAAGTCCTTTCGAACTCATTCCTCCGAATACATTATTACATTTTAACATGTATTTTACTTTATAATATCCGGATTCCGCAGCTCCTATACTTAATGCAACAGACGTATCAACATTCGTGTAAATGTGAGTAGTATAATAGATTATAAGATTTTCTATATACTCTGCCTCACCAGAATATGGTACCCTTTTCTTGTTGACTTTTCCGGGATGCTTTTCTACATAATCGTAGAAATATTCGACTATTCCATATTCGACACTTGGATATTTTTTTAATTCGTTTGCTTCATTAATTAAGAAACCAATGTTTGTACTTTCAAATTCTAAGTTATTTTCATCGTATCGCTTACGAAGGTCATCTATGATGTCTTCATAATTAACACTAAATGTTTTAGCAAAGAATTCAAGTTCGTCAGTATATTCAGTAATGTAATAATCAATATCACGGACATTGACTGTTACTTCCTCTTTAGGTCCAGCTAATAAACCCTCATTTTTTGATGCATCAGTTACATACCTTACGATACCATTATTATTGATACGCAGGGGTATAGTGTCTGAGGAACTTTCTCTAAATTCTGCCTCAGCATATCCTTCTGCATTAATATGAATGCCTACTGTTAATACAAATATTAATAAAAGTATTAAACAACAAACTATGTGCTTCCAAGAAGCCTTAGAAGCCTTTTTCGTTTCCATTTCTGGTCCTCCCTTTTTTCAGTCGAACGAGAAATATTTTATCAAAATATTTGTCTTTTGTCAAATTGACTTTTTCTTGTTATTGTAAAATTTACTCCCTTCATTAAGAGAAAAGGGAATATTAAATTTAATTATCTTTAGTCTAGAAAGGCTAATTTTTAGGACATAATCCTCTTTTAATTTGATCACTATCTGCCAATTTGTTTCCTAAATCTGATAATTCCTCGTATGTGTAATTATCAGAGAGTAAATCTGATTTATTATTATCATTTAAGAAATCTTCAATGTTTGAAATTGTAAATCCTTTATTACTTAAATTGTTATAGCTATAGTTTGTATTACTGAATGATTGATTGGCATCTACAAAATAAGCAAGCAAGTCGTTTTCTTGATTTGTTATAAAGTAGTAATATCCATCTTCATAAATTTTTGTATATACTCGATAATCTCCGTATGATGAATAGTCCATAAACACGAAAACAGTTTTTGGTATATTCAATTTCCCAGATTGATTATTTAAAACATGTATATCTTCTTTAGGAAAATATTCTTTTAACATACCCATACCCTTTTCGAAAGCATTCCCGTTATATCTTGAATCCATAAAAGTACAGATTGAACAATATAATTCTTGTTTATTTTCAGCTGTATTTGCAAAAATGATTGACTCTTTAGCAGAACAGTACATGTTTTTATCAATTGAGTTTTTTAAATAATCCTTAATTAAATCATCTGATTCAATTGTATCAACTAAACTTGTAAAAAGTTCATCTATCCTATCAGTTGGTACACTGTGGACTAGTGCCTGAACATGAAAATAATAATTTAAATTGTCATCTTCATATTGATCATTGGCAGATACCTCTATGTCTAAATATTTTTCAATTTTATTGTGTATTTTAATTAGTTCGCTTTTGGAATGTGCTTCTGCTGTCATAGAATTTCCGATTAATAAAGCCAAACTTAAAGCTAATAGTTGTTTTTTTAATCTCATAGCGCGTATTTCTCCTAACGATTTTGTAGTTTATCATGACCAATATTAAAATGCAATATTTTTTTAAATAAAAATAAGTTATTATCTTTTATTAAGTTCTTTAACTGGTTCAATTGGGATACCAAACGATGCATATCCATTTTCACTTTTTTGAGCTTTAACAGGAACTGTATTTTTATAAAGAATTACTCCACTGTCATAAAATCCAGAAAGTTCGCCATATGTAGCTACAGATATACCAAATACTTCATAACCTTCATGATATTCATATTGATAATTATAATCTATAACATTTACATTTATAGGAACAGAAAGAATGTGTTCACCTACTTTAAATTCGCGGATATCATCCTTATCCTTAGTGGTAGCAATATAATCTATTGGTGTACCAAAATCAAGATATGGCACTTCATCATCGCCATATAAATTACTTTCACATATAACTGGAACAGAGTTAGTATATAGTATTGTCCCACCACCGTAGAAACCACATATCTCTCCATAAGATCCATAACTTAGACTTATGACTTTATACCCTTCGGGTGACTCTATTTGAGTAATTTTATCACTTATATCATTTGGAAGTGGTACTGATATGTAATGTTCGCCTGTTTCAAATCTTTTAGACATCGTTATACCTTGTTCTTGATTGTAAATAGCAGGATTATAATTAGAAGATTCTCCACAACCACCAAGGCAAGACATAGATAAAGTACTAGATAATAAAAAACCAAATACTTTTAAGTTTTTGCAACGCATTAATAATTCCTTCTTCCTTGAGTATGTATACTAACATTAGCCTTTATGTCTGTCAACAATAATTAATAAATTGCCTCTAGTAAATAATATAATAAATATGTTTTTTTCCACAAAAAAATTGACTATTTCTAGTCAATATTTAACTTTTCTTTAAAAACAATTTCTAATTCTTCAGCAAGCTTACCTTTTACATTTTTTATAAATATGTTGCCATTTTCAGAAACTGTAGTAATTATACGTAGTTCAGTTCTAACTTCTGTTTCTTCTTTGTTTACTTCAAATAAACCATAATACCAACAATCATCTTGGTTTATACTTTTAGCCACAATATATTTTTTGCCACCTGATAGTTCAATTACCTCTTTTTCTTTAAATACCATACTAGCACCCCTTTTTATGCTGCACGTCTTGAATGTTTTTTTGTTTCAGTCATTTCTTCTGGCTTTACGAGTAATGTAGGGAACTCCAAAGTAACATCAGTTAAATACCCTGGTGTTGAAACTAATTCTTCTACTGATACATTATATTCAGCAGCTTTTCTATCTAATTTATTTGTATTATTTCCATAGTTATACAATGGTAACCAATTTTCTTCTGATTGGTAGACATTTTTAGCTATTTCCTTTAGTGTTAATTTATCATTAATGGTAAATAATATACACTCATCTTTGTTAGGAGAATCTAGTTCTTCTTCAGTAAGTGATTCATCAACACTTGTTAAATAATCTACTTCATCCTGTATTGATGCAAGTTCATTAGTGTTGTACAAATCTGTTGCCGTAAAATATTTTATATCTTCTGCATCAATGTTATTTTCCTCTTGTATTTCTTTTTTACCTATTTTAAACTCTAAATCATCTAATAAAATAGCTTTTGCCTCATGGATATTAATAACTTTTTCTAGGCCTTCTGTCTCGTTAACTATTGGTTTTTGTTCTTCTTTTTTTAAATTAGAAGTCTCTTTTCTCTGATTCTTATCCACATCTTTTTTGGGCATGGTTATAACAACTTCATCTTCATAATCATCTTCTAAAACACGATAATTTGCTATTTTTTCTGTAAGATTTTCTAGTTCTTTACCTAATTCTTGAATTCTGTCATATCTGTTATTAATTTTTATTAGATTTATTTGTATTTTTTCTTTTTCTTCGCCTTCAAGTGCATTAATAGCGTTTAATAGTTCTTCATTAAGTTCTTTATTATCACATCTACCTAGTTGCTTACCTAAGCGTATTTTGGCATTCTTAATAAGTTGAATTGTTTCCTCAATTATAGCTGCTCTTTCTTTTCTAGTGTGTTCCAGTGTTTCCCAGGTCTTATTATAACTAGATTGAAGTTCATCAATAAAGCTAATAACATTAGTACATGTCTTAGTAAAAGAGGCACGATGATTTTTAGAACCTTCAGCACGACTAAAATCTACCATAACTACACTTCCTATCTTTAAAATCATTATAACAAATAAAAATGCATTGTTCAATAAATTATTTAATATATAAAAAAAGAAAAAACCAACATCTATGTTGGTAATTAGTTTATCTTAGTTGTATTTTAATCTATCTATAACTAGCAACAGTACATTTACCACTTTTATTGTTAAATGTTGCTCCTAATCTTTGGCCTGTGCTATCTACCCATGTATAGCTAAGAGAACCTTTAGAAACACTGGTTAGTGTTCCTTCACCACCAACTTTCTTAACTAGTTCTTCATAAGTAAACGAGCCCTTATCCAAGTCTTTTTGCAAATCGCTTGATAATGGCAATTTTATTTTGTCATCTTTTAAATCTTCCTTATCAATTGTAGCAACTATCTCCCAAATCTAATTTCATAACTTGATGAACTATTCCTTCTTCTAAAAAATCATCAGATGTTGTAATAAATCCAAGTTTTTCATAAAAACCAACTGCGTGTTTTTGAGCGTTCATCACTATTTTCTTGCCTTTCATTTTTGACTTTATCGCTTCTAAACTTTGAAGCATTAATTCTTTTCCAATACCTTTTCCATGTGATAAGGTTAATACTCTACCTATTCTAACTATATCTTTATCATCATTTTCATAAAATGCTCGCAAGTAAGCAATTACTTTATCATTTTCCATAAAAAAGCAATGTAAACTTTTATAATCAACATTATCCATATCAATGTAGTGAATATTTTGCTCCATAATAAATATTTCAGATCTAGCTTTCAGAATTTCATATAATTCTTTAGTTGTTAATTCGTTAAATTTTTTTACTATTAAGTTCATGTTTGACACTCCTTAAGATACACTTTTCTGCTCATCCATTTATCTTTCTTTTTTATATTAAATAGTATAACATTAAAAAAAGCAAACTACATTAGTTAATATGCTATATAATTATTTTTTCTTATGTCTTTAGTTTTATATTAGATTTTTTGAATATTTCACTTAATTACTAAAACTTCGATAGCTTAATAAGCTAATAGCTAATTCTATATATTATTGCGAAGTAATTTTAAGATTAGTGCATTAAAAAACCAACGATTTTTCGTTGGTAATCTACAAAATGGCGCCCAATGTAGGACTCGAACCTACGACCTAACGGTTAACAGCCGTGCGCTCTACCGACTGAGCTAATTGGGCATTTAATGGAGCGGGTGATGGGAATCGAACCCACGTTATCAGCTTGGAAGGCTGAAGCTCTACCATTAAACTACACCCGCATCAAGTAGACAATTAACATTATACCCATCATTAATGTTAATTGCAATACTTTTTTTAAATTTTTTTAATTTTTTATTAAACTAAGCTGAACTTTTTGTTTCTCTAAGTCTATTCCATCGACATAACATTTAATAATATCTCCGACATTCAATACATCATTTGGATTTTTTACAAATGATTTACTCATCTTAGAAATATGTATTAAACCATCATCATGAAGACCAATATCAACAAAAGCTCCAAATGAGGCAACATTTCTTACTGTTCCTTCAAGTTCCATTCCTATACGTAAATCTTCAATATGGAGTATATCACTTTTTAAAATTGGAGACTCAAGTTCATCACGTGGATCTAATCCTGGATTTTGTAATTCTTTTATTATGTCTGTTATAGTATATTCATCACTTGCAATATTATTCATTAAATCTTTAATATTTGCAGCACTTAATGTTTCCTTAAATGATTCTTTGTTTATATCTTTAATATCTAATTTTAAATATTCTAAGATCTTTTCAGCTATACAATAGCTCTCTGGGTGTATTCCTGTATTATCAAATGGATTAGTGCCATCTGGTATTCTTAAGAATCCGATTGCTTGCTCATATACTTTAGGGGTAATACCTTTTATATTTTTAATCTCTTCACGATTTATAATTTTGTGTTCTTCCTTATACTTGTATATATTATCAATTACACTTTTTGTTAAACCTGAAACATATTTCAAGATGCTTTTTGAAGAAGTATTAATATTTACACCAACTTCATTTACAACTTTTGATGTTGTAAAATCTAAAGCACTTCCAAGTTCTTTTTGATTTACATCATACTGATATTCACCAACTCCAATAGATTTTGGATCTATTTTAACAAGTTCAGATAATGGATCTTGTATTCTTCTTCCAATAGAAACAGCACTTCTTTTCTCAACTGCTAAATCAGGGAATTCTTCTATTGCAAGTTTAGAAGCCGAATAAATTGATGCTCCTGCTTCTGATGTAATAACATATTTGCAATGCAAACTATATTCACGTATTAAATCAGCACAAAATTTTTCAGATTCACGTGATGCTGTTCCATTACCAATAGAAATAATATCTACTTTATATTTTTCGATTAAATTTTTTACAATTAATTTACTAGCAGCTATATTTTGATCTTGATTACTATTTAAAAATGGTTTTATTACTGTAGAATCTAAATATTTTCCTGAGGCATCAACTACTGCTAATTTGCAGCCATTAACATATCCTGGATCAAATCCCAAAACGACCATTCCTTTAATGGGTCTTGTAAGTAATAAGTGTTCTAGATTCACTCCGAAAGTTTCAATGGCTTTTTTCTCTGCTGAATCTGTTATTTCAGATCTAATTTCTCTTTCTATACTTGGTAAAACAAGTCTTTTTAAAGAATCTTTTATACTTGATTTTACTAAATCGCAGACAAAAGAAGTAGGATTTTTTATTAGCTTTTTTTCAAGGTATTCTATAATTGATTCTTCATCCATATTAATTGAAACAGTTAATATTTTTTCTTTTTCGCCACGATTTATTGCTAGTACTCGGTAATGTTTAATATATTTTACACTTTCAGAAAAATCATAATACATTTCATATGTTTTCTTTTCATCAATGGCATTTTTTTTAATTTTTGCTTCTACAGTGCCAGTGTTAAAGATATTTGTTCTTATCCACTTACGATAATAGGCGTTATCACTTATCCATTCGGCTATGATATATCCTGCTCCTTCTAAAGCTAACTCTGTTGTTGAAATCTTGTCACTTATGAACTTTGCTGCTATACTTTCTAAACTACCTGTTGTTGGGAAAGACATAATCATTTTAGCTAGTGGTTCAAGACCAGCATTGATTGCTTCACTTGCTTTAGTTTTTTTCTTTTCTTTATATGGACGATATAAATCTTCAACTTCAGTTAACTTCTTTGCGTTTAATATCTGATTTTTTAATTCATCTGTTAAAAGTCCCTTTTCATCAATTAAACGGATTACTGTTTCTTTTCTATCCAATAAATTTTGATAGTAGGAATAAAGATCTCCAATAGCTTTAATTTGGTTTTCATCAAGAGCACCAGTTACTTCTTTTCTATACCTTGCTATAAAAGGGATTGTTGCCCCTTCTTCAAGTAAAGAAAGTGTTGCTTCTATTTGTTTTTTTTCTATTTTCAAGCTTTCCATTAACTCATTTATTATTATCTCATTATTCATTTTATCACTCCACTGTAATTAAAATTATATAGTATTTTATAATAAATTTAAATAGATATAACACTCTCTTGGCAAAAAAAAGCAATTTTATCTTGCTCTATTTAGATTATTTGAAGATACAGAATTTGTTGATAATGATTCTGCATTTTCTGTTAATTGGTTATTAATACCAGTGGAGACAACGACATCGACGCCATTATCAATTAAATCTTCAAAAACACTTATATCAGGTAAAGGATTATCTTCTGTAACTGAAACTTTTTTAAGAGATGGAAGAGATGATAAAAAGCTATAGTCTGCTATATTATTATCACGAGCATCAAATACTTCTAAATCGCGCGAAAGTTCAATACCAGCAATTTCCTTTATTTTGGTGTTTCGAATACTTAAATATTTTAAATCATTATATGATGAGTAATGTGAAACAGTAATAGAATCACCCAAATTTGGACAGTTAAAGATAGTTAAATTCTCCGTGTTATCTGGCATTGAAAAGTAATCAAATAAACAGTTTGTTACTTCAACAGTTACATAATCATCGACATTTTTTATATGGTGAATATAGGCATCTTCTGGAAGATTGTTTATACTTAAGTATTTTTGCTCGCCTATCAATTTTGAAATATCATATAAATTGTAGACTTCATCAGTAAACAAGAATCCAATTCTTGTTCCTTCTTTGTCAAAAACTTCCGCATAATATTCTTTTTGTGCGTCATAGTATTTTACTACTAATTTGACGCCTGTATTTTCTTCTGACATTGTAAAAATTAATTTGTGATTGGTAGTTGTCTCCACAATATCTTCTGCTGTCTCATTTGAAAATATACCTCTTTTTATAAATTCTTCAAGTTGTTTTACATCTTTTATACTATTGTATTCTAAGCTTATAGTCGTCAATTTTGGTAATGTAGCAATAACTTCAGGATTAGTTATTGCATTACATCTTAATTTAGCAATTGTTAAGTTTTCACAGTTACTTAATGGAGTTAAGTCAGATACTTTAGTTCCAGCAAGTTCAATTGCTGCAATATTTTCTAAAGAAGAAATAAAATCAATATTGCGGATATTAGAACAGTTCTCAATTCGCACTCCTTCTAGAGTTTTATAATTACTCAAGACATCTAGATTATCTATTTTGCTATCATAAATTGATAATTCTTTAACATTTGGAAGAGTGGATAATTCATCTAATATATCTGTATTTTCTAAATTATGAAAGTGTAAATATTCACAGTTACATTTTTTTAACATATAACTCATTAGTCTAACTTCTGGAATATTTGCTGTATAATAAGCTTCTCCTTGATAGCATTCAGCCAAAAATTCTTGTCTAACATTATTCCAAGTTATTACCACACGATTAACAGATTTAAACTCTTCTGTTTCAACTAATTCGTAATTTGAAACAGTCTTTTCAAAAGCAGCTTTTTCTTCTCTTTCACGTTCTATCTCTTCATATATCTGATCTGTTATTTCGTTAGTTAGCTCAAAAGATGAGGAGATAATAGATAAAATTGTTTCTTTTCTTTGTATTTCGGCATTCTTTTCTTCTTCACTAGTACAACTTGTTAAAATAAAATTAGCTGAAAGTAACCCAATTGCTGTATAAAATTTTAACTTTTTCATGAATATTCCCCCTTAAACTTTGCTTATTTTACTATATAAGAGAAGAAATTTCAAGTTTAACAAAAAAAAGGCCTTAAATAAGGCTCTTAATATAATTTTATAACTTCAATAATATCAGAATTTTCATAGTATCCTATCGACAATTTGTCGCCAATACCTATAAATGCTAATTTATCTCCTAAAGTAATTGGCATAACATATTTTTTAGATTCACTGTCAGTAATATAATAATATGTGTTTCCAGATTTTGTCGCAGATTTAATACTCTTAATTGTTATATCTTTTTTGGTTAATATATTATCACTAATTTCTTCTGCATAACTCTGCAAGAAATTTTGTGATGCTGTTTCAATACCCTTGGAAGCGTCAGTTACAACTACTTTTTGATAGTCTTGGACATCAACAAAGCCATACATTTTAACAAGTCCAGCAGCATCTTTTAAACTTACTAAATAAGTAGGTTTATTATTTAAATTAATTAGTAGTGGGAAAGTCGAAACATATTGCATTTGTTGTACTTGTCCTTGAGCAGAGGCCATAGCACTAAATTCTTCTGCTCCAGGCACTGAATAGAAGTTTGTTTCTCCAGTTCTCATATTTGAAAGAATAAAGCCTAAATTAGATTCATCACTCATTACACTTGTAATTCCAGTATAAAGATAAATATCATCATTCATAGCTAAATAATTATAGCCTTCTGTAGTGTTTACTACATTCTTTTGACCAAAAATGCTATTAAAGAAACCACCTTTATAGTTTCCCCAATCATCAACTTGTTCGATTAATAAATCAGGATTGTATGCATTGTCAACCCACGAAGGTACATCTTCTATCTTATATTTTTTGGATTTGCCATCTATTGGATTAAAGATTATGACACCGCTTACTTTAGTTTTTAAGTTAACCGCTGTATAACTATATGTTGGTACAATGAAGAAAGGATTTCCTTCATTATCTATCTCAAATTTAGCATCTCCGAAAACAGTTGTTGGATAAGCAAAGCGAAGATGTCTTTGTAAATTTTCATTAAAGAAGGCGCTTGGCATATATTTCATACCTTTATCAAGTTTAACAAGTTCTGTATTGCCATTGACTGAGTTTACCTTGATATATCCTTTTACACCGTTTTTTCTATTAGTAATCCACTTTATAAAATCAGCATATTCAAGTGGCGTTACTCTGGTAATCTCATTGTTATGGTTTATTTGTGTATATTGATCTGATACATAATATTGACTTACCAATTCACTCATTTGTCCCATAACTCGATCCCCTAATTTCTCGGAAGAATCACGATCTAGTAGTGGAAGCATATTGAAATTTACTTCCTCTATATCAGTAGAAAAATCTTTTGTTTCATCAATTGATATTCTTCTTGAATAACTTCCTGCATTAAAAAGTGGAGAGCAAGCAATATCAATTAAAATAATGCCAAGAATTACAATAAATAAAAGTGTACATGGAATACTTACAACTTTAGGTAAATCTTGAAGTTTAGAATTATTGGTTATTCTAACAGTTGTATTGCTTGAAGACGCAATAAGAAATAGGAATATAAACAAAACAGTTGATGCTAGAATAAATGCCCAAAAACCAAATGCTTGAATATTTAATGGAGGTAAGAATAAATAGTACCCCACTCCCATTAAGACAATTTGCAAAATACTTGCAATTATATAATTTTTTTTCATTAGTTCACCTCTTACGCTTATAATAATACTTTTATTCAATAAAGTAAATAATATTCTTTACCATAACTATTTTTTATATTATAATAATTAGTCAAGAAAAGAGGATATATGATTAGTTTTGAAATTAATAATAATGAAATTAGCAGATGCACAATTGAAGAAACAGAATTAGAGTTTATTGATGATGTAGCTATATGTGAAGTCGATGTTTATTGTACAAAAGGACGAAGCTACAGAACATTAACCTTATTAAAAAGAACTAAGTCCAACGATGACGCTTCAATCAGTTATTCTTTGGTTAATAGCCTAGGAGCTTTATCTTTAGACGAGGGCATAGTTAATATAACAAGGATTGGCCAACACTTCATAATCGAAAGAAATGCTCATAATTTTGATAAAACTCGACATTTTAAAGAGTATCACCAAGTTGATTTAATAGCTAATCCTGATAATACAGTATCTTTTAGAGAAAAACCAAAAATACCAGGTTTTCCAATAACAACTGATAATGAAGAAATTGTTATTATAAAACATGAGAAAAAAATGTGTTTATATTCCTTAGACAAAGGAGATATAATAAGCACTGAATTTTCAGGAATAGAAGATATTAATGGAGAGACTTTCTTAGTTACGGATACTGTTGCTTCTAATTATAATGCCGAATTAGTAGAACAATTAATATTCAGTATTAAATCTGATGGAGATAGAAATTCGGATGTGTATGTTAGATCAACTAGATGTAAAACGGATGATGATATAAGTTTGCCTTACATCTTAATTAGAGAAAGAATATTACAGGAGCTTGATCAAACATATTTAAAATCTCAAGAACAAAAACAGCTTTTAAGAAGAGGTTAACCCTCTTTTTTATTTGCTTATTTAAAAATTTATTACTATAATATTCTAGTAAGGGATGTTTTATGTTTAAAAATACATTGGATAATAAAAGATATTATACATTAAATTATTATTATAAAAAAAAGTATGGCTCTAAAGTATTTAAGGTTAGTTTGAATGGTGGTTTTACTTGTCCTAACAAGGATGGCACAGTCGGTACTAGAGGTTGCATATTTTGTTCTCGTTTAGGTAGCGGAGATTTTGCAGGTGATTTAAAACTTGATTTAGTTAAGCAATTTAATGAAGTAAAAAATATTATGTTAAAAAAGTGGCCACAGGCTAAATATATTGGGTACTTTCAAGCGAACACTAATACATATGCAAGTGTTGAAGAATTAAAAGAAAAGTATGAACCCATACTAAAATTAGACAATGTTGTTGGATTAAACATTGCCACGAGAAGTGATGCAATAAGTGATGAGGTCTTAGATTATTTAACAGAATTAAATAATCGATGTGATTTAGTCGTCGAACTTGGCCTCCAGTCTATACATGATGAAACATTAAAATTTATAAATCGAGGTCACACCTTAAAAAATTTTGAAGAATGTTTTAAGAAATTGAAAAAGCGAGGTATAAAAGTAGTTGTTCATATTATAAATGGTTTACCTAATGAGACAAAAGATATGATGATAAAGACTGCTAAATATTTAAATACTTTAGGAATAGATGGCATAAAAATACATATGCTACATATTATAAAAAATACAGACTTGGCTAATTATTATAACAAAGAAAAGTTTCATGTTTTAACAAAGGATGAATATATTGATATTGTTATAAATCAATTAGAATATTTAAATGAAGATATCGTTATAAATCGTATAACAGGTGATCCAGTCAAAGAAGATTTAATTGAACCAAGTTGGCTTTTAAAGAAATTTTGTGTTTTAAACGATATAGATAAAGAAATGGTTAGAAGAAATACTTATCAAGGAAAAAAGTGTAGAAATTAATCTACACTTTTATAATTTTTCAGGGTCTAATCCTTCTTTAAGTAACATATCTTTAAATTTTTCTTTAAAATCAATTAAAGCTTTTTCTTTGGAATCATCATAAATTGTTCCCGTATTTTTCATAGCTAGATAAAAATGTTTTAGAGTTACATTTTCAGAGTTTTCGAATAAGGCATAACTAAAGGCACTAGAAACTATCGTTAAGCAAATGTCAGGATATCTATTTTGAACTTCATAAATTCTTTTGTACTCGCTTGTATGTGCTACAATCCATTCGAAAATTCTTTCGCGTTGAAATTCCGAATATCCCAATTTAACGTGCATTTGATGTTCAAACTTAGGATATGTTCCTTCAAGTATTTTTACAACATCACTGCCTTGTGACTCAGCTATATCTATTTTAATAAAACGTCTAACAAAAGCTCGATCTCTTAAAATATATTGTTCATATTCTTCGGATGTTGTTGCTCCTATCATCAAGATACGACCTCTATCAAGATATGGTTTTAGCATATTAGCAAAATCCAAATCTACTGCTCCATTATTGTGTGCCACTAATAAATGAACCTCGTCTATAAATAAAATTGTTTTTTCTATATTATCTATTTCATCAATTAATAATTGAAGTTTTGATACTTCAGCACCATTAATAACCATTTTTCCTAGTAAGGCAGGTAAATTAATCTTAATAATTCGCCATCCTTTTAATACTTCGGGAACGTCATTTATATATATTCTATAAGCAAGTCCTTCAACTAGTGCTGTTTTACCAATACCAGGTTTTCCAACTAAAAGTGCACTTTTATCAGGCGTAATTAAAGCTAAAATCATCTTATTTATTTCTTCATCCCTAGCGATTGCTGGGTTAGTAATGTACTGTTTGTCAGTTAAAACTTCACCATACATATCAATTACGCTAGGATTTTTCTTTTCATTTTTTATTGCATTTGATGGAATAGGTTCTAAAATGTCTATTTCTTCATTTGATGAATTAACTTCCATATTATTCATTTTCATCACCTGTTTAAATTATACCATGAAATACGTTCTTTATTAAATAAATACATCCTATGTTTGTAAATTAATTCTGAACATTTATTAAACTATTTGTATAACCACCCACAACTGTGTAGCAGTCATTTGAAAATAATTCAGCTTTTGTATCTATATTTAATAATTCTCTTTTTAAATCATAATACCTGTCAGTTGGTATTACACACATAATTATATTTTTCTTTATTATTCCTACTCCATTAGTTGATTCTATTAAAGTATATCCTAGCTCTAAATCTTTGGATAATAATTCTTCAACATTTGACAATTTTTGAGTTTTTATAAAAATCAACTTTGCTGATGAAACACCAAGTACAACTCGATCGGAAATAAAATTCATTATTTTTAAGTAAATTATTGCATATATAGAATTTACTAAGCCAAAAGTTAATGCTCCGCATATTATAATTATTCCATTAGCTATATTAGATATTGCAGCCGTAGGAAGTTTAAAAAACTTTTGAGTAATTACTACAACAGAATCAATGCCTCCCGTATTAAAACCAGCTTTATAAATAAGTCCAAAACCTATGCCATCTATAACTGCATAAAATAGTATCGCAAAAAGATGACTATCAAAAGTAAATTGAAATAAGGATGCTAAAGGAGCAGTAATGTTAATCATAATCGTATATATCAGAAAGCCAATTATAGTATATGATGTTTTTTTTAAGCCAATTAATATAACAGATATTATGGCTAAGCTAAAAGTAACTACATTTATAAATAAAGTTGTATCTATTCCAGTTAGGCTATTTACAATTATGGCGACTCCACCAACACCACCATATACAACATGTTCTGGCACTATAAACGCATTATAAATAAGAGCAGCAATAAAACAACCTATTAATAGAACAATAAATCTTGCTATTCTATTTCTTTTTTTGACCTTCTCTAATATGTCATCATAATTAATAAGTTTCATTGAATTCACCTATTATAATTTTACTAACATCTATTTCGTTAGTCAAGAAATGGAGAGTATCAAAATCTATAATCGTTTAATAGTATTAGTAAACTAATACTATAGTATATGCATGTGCATATTTTCCTTTAGTGCCTGAAGAATTATCAGCAATCCCAGTACTTAATAAGGTTAATCCTCTACTTTTTCCTGTTATTGGTATTATCGCTCTAGAGCAGCCAGTAATGGTAGCATTACCAAAGTCAAGGATTTCTGCTAAAGAAGATTCTCCGAGACCTTCATAGTAAACTCCGTCGTACCCATTTTGTGCGCCTGTTGTCCACCCCCAAAAGCATTTTGATAAACTTCTTCTGTTAGTAGCTGTAATATTTACAGTTTTACCAAGTTGAATTGTTAAAAAATTGGGGGCCGTTAATTTTTCTCCCGTATTATACCCGTGTTGATTTATAAAATCAAAAACTCTTTTAGCTCTATAATAATCTTCTTCGAAGTTTCCTGTAACTCCAAATATAGAAACACCTTTCTTTATATTCCCAGCTACTAAGTTAGGATCTCCTTTTATTGTTTGTGTTCCTGATAAG
>CAJUMA010000019.1:0-4697 GCA_910587065.1 uncultured Bacilli bacterium
TGAAATATTGAATAAATATACTTATGATAATCGAAGTCAATTATTAAATGATGAAAATTATGACTTAAATAAGAAGTATATTTATACTTATGATAATGAAGGAAATATCTTAACTAAAAAAGAATATAGCCTAGAAACAAATGCATTAGTTAAAGAAGATACATTCACTTATGGAAATGCTTCATGGGAAGATCAATTAACTAAGTTTAATAACGAAACAATTACTTATGATGCAATTGGAAATCCAACATCAATTGGTAGTAAGATATTATCATGGAGTAATGGAAGACAATTATCAAGTTACAAAGATGGTAATACAATAATTAATTATACTTATAATCAAAATGGAATAAGAACAGTAAAATTGTTTGGAGAAAGTGGAGAAGAAGGATATATTAATTATTATCTAGAAGGGACTAAAATAATATTTGAAGAAAGATGTAAATTTATAGATGGCGAAAAAGAAACTAATATGTTATACTATATTTATGATGATAGTGCAAACATTCTAGGATTTAAATATAATGGATTACAATACTATTATCAAAAGAATTATCAGAATGATATAACAGGAATATATGATAGTGCTTATAATTTAGTAGTAACATATAAGTATGATGCCTGGGGTAAAGTAATATCTGTTAATGATACAACAGAAAATAATATAGGAACAATAAACCCATTTAGATATAGAAGTTACTATTATGATGAAGAAACAAAGTTGTATTATTTAAATAGTAGATATTATAATCCTGAATGGTGTAGATTCATTAATGCTGATGGTATAATTGGAGCAAATCAAGACATTATAAGTTTGAACCTTTATGCTTATGTAAGTAATGCTCCTAGTAGTGTAACAGACAATATGGGATATTGGGGGATTGCTATAGTGGTAGGAATTATAGCCGTTGGAGCAACAGTTGTAAACTATGCTGCTACCAAATTGAAAAACTCAACAGGAATGTTTGCTAAGGCAGCTTTAAAACCTGAACCAAAAAAATATGGTAATTCATCATCTCTCGCACAAACAGCAAAACAGTCAAATAAGTTGAAAAAGGTAATAAATTCCGAAATAGATGTGCATAAGAAGACAAACAAAAAAAAGTCTAAAAATACTGGCTCAAGTGATTTTTATGGAAATATTGATAATACAGATAAAGATTTAAAATATTCTGTTGGTGCTTTTAGTTACGAAATAGAGATTACAACAGAACCAAATTCTTATATTGTAAATATGACGATTGTTGATATTTACGATTTTACGGAATGGAAAAAAGGTCTTAGCCTTGGAAATGTATTAAACAATGGCGCATTTGTTTTACAAAAAGTAGGGATAATTCAACCTTATCCTTGGGTTTTAAATTATCAAGTAGAAATAGCAAAGGATGATATTAATTGAATAAAATAATTAAAGATAAAAAAAATAAAATAAAAAAAATTGAAATTCTGAGTATTTTAATAATTTATACTTTATTTACTATTTTTATTACAAAGTTTATCTTAGGGGATGATGATATTAGTTACTCCTCTACATTAAAAAATGGGTACTATATAGAATATACATCAAGCAAAGGATTATTTTTAAAAAACAGAAATAAATATTACAAATATCCTGAAAATTTTCCTAGAAATGGAATTATTAAGTCGTTTAATAATGATGAGGTATTTATGCTTTTAGATAAAAGAGAAGAATACTACATAGTTTTCTTGGATAAAGATTTGATTTATGGACCATTTACACGTGAAAAATTTTTAGAGACAATAAAAGAAATGGAATACTATGAACTATTACATTGGGAGTATGCATAATAAATATTTTTATAAATTTAAATAAAATAAATAATAAGAGGCTTTTATGAAGACATATGAGAAAATAATTATAATCCTTCTAATAATATATCCAATTATTTTGGTTACATTACTAAATAAGGTTTCAAATATTCAAACAAATAATATAATAAACAGAGACAGATATAAAGAGAATCAGGTAAAAAAAGAATTTAAAACTATTAATATTCCTAATTGTAAAACGAAAAGAATGCTTATTGACGAAAAAGTTTGTTTAATTGAATGTAATAATGAGCAGTTCTATATTATATCTAAATATAATAATAAAATAGTAGGACCTATGAATAAGGAAACAAGTATGCAAGCCTTTAAGGATTATTTGAATGAAGAAATGATAGATTGGAAAGAATAAAAGAGAAATCTTTAATACTATTATGCTTAATGTAAAGTTAAAAATTATAATATTTTTTATTCAATGGTAGAGACAGTACAAAAAATCCATATTATGATTACTATATAGAGCAAGCAACAGAATATATGTATTTTGAGACTAAGATAGGAGAGTATCCGTGGGTTTAGATAAAACAAAAAAGAAGAATTGGATAGATGGAGATACATTTGCAATAAAGATAGAAAATTATTCTAAAGAGTATGATGGAAGATATATAATTTTGATTAAAACATCGTACAATACCAATAAAGAATCTTCAACATATTTGTATTTTAGAGCAAAGTTGACAAAAAACGCCGAAATTCCTTCAATAGAAGAGATAAATGAACTAGAATATATAAAGAATGAAATAACTCCATATGAATTTAGACTATATCCTGTAAATATGAGAGAAACATTAAAAGAAGCGATAGAGAGAATCGATTCAGAAAATATTTTCTATAAAGATGAATACGGATATTTAAATGGATATAGCGTTTTACTTCATATGAAAAGAGGAATTAATTATAATAATTTTATATATTTAGGAAATTATAATTTTGCCCCACCAAAAGATGAATATGTATCATCGACATCATATTGGATATATAGCTTAGAAAATACCAGTGATACAAAAAAAACTTTTTTTATAAACTGTTTACTAAGTGATTATGAAAATAATAATTTAAAAAAATCTCACTTATATACAAAAGAGGGGAATGAAAGTTTTCTTAAAACTGCTCGAGAAGAAGTTGAAATGTTATACGCTTATGCGGAGAAATGTATAAAGGAAAAACAAGCTAAAAAAGAAAAATATTCACTAAAGAATGGTTGGGGAACAGATTTATACGAATGCGATTTAGCAATTGATATAGAAGATGATTTCACAGAATTATATAATGTATACATGAACAAGAAAATGACCAAAGATGAATTAGTTCAAGAAATGGAAAAAAGGTATAAAAACATTTTAAATGATTCAATATCAGGACCCGTCTTCTGGATAATATTAGCTGATCAGCAGTGGCCAAACCAAGTGTTAACTGAATATACCAAAGCAAAAGCCTTAGAAGGAATAGAACAAGATTTAGTAAATTGGAAAGACAAAGAAGGATATAGTCAAAGAAAAGAAGAATTAGATTTATTAAAAGAAGAATTAGAAAACTATATTTTTAAATGATAGTATGTAAAAGAGCACTTATATTAAACTATTTTATATTGATGATTACCAATAATTATGATATTTACATATCTTTCGAATACGAAGTGGAATAGGAGTAGAAATGAGAATCAAAGTAGCAATAATGACAATTCTTGTAGTTATTTTATCAAACATATACCTTTTTGCTTTTAATTTTAATTTATTAGTTGAATGGGAAGTTTACATACCTGTGGTTGCCAATTTAAAATATACAAAACTAAGTGAGCCAAGTTTTCCTTTATCTCCTGATGTGTATAAAATATATGAATTCAATAATCCCCTTAAAAAATCTATGGTTATGCATAACGATTGGAATGAATTTAACAATGATTCTAAATTGGATATTAAAGAAAAAGCCACAGACATTTTAGACTACTTAGAAGTTCCAAATTCTAAACGCCCAAATTTCGACAAAACATTTAAGTATATTTTTAAAGAAAAAAATTATGAGGAATTATATTTGTTCTATTTTGAAGACGTTAATATTATCTATATGATTAGTAGATCTTAACATAAAAATTTTTAACTCTTCTTATAAAAGAACGTGCAACTTTACTAATTAAAGAGTTTTTTATTAATGATTTCTTTAACTATCAGTAAAAAAAGAATATTTCTAATACTCTTTTTTCTATGAAATAGAATTTTTTTGAGGTAAGTAATATGATAGGAATAAAATTTGAAATTGACAACGATTATAATTCGTTTTTATCAAAAATATTATTGGGTATTAACACTAAGAGTTATAAATGGTATATGCCATTAGGAGAAGTTATAGACCAAGATGAAAATTTATTTTTTTCAAAAAGCTTTTATAAAGATAACTATTTTCGTAAAAAAATTAGAGAAAGATATTATATTATACATCTTATAAGCCATGGATTTATGGATGCAAATGTTACAGAAATAAATAATTATAATGATTATATAAATAGTTCATGCAATATCGTGATATCTATTATTGATTCAACCATAGTAAATATTTATAGTAAAGATGCAAAGCTTTTAAAGAGAATAGAAAGAAATGCAAAAGAAAACAAATTTACTAATATTAAATACATTTACAAAGATAACGATTATCAAGAATGGTTTAAAAAGATGACAATTATTTATTAACTTTTCGTTTTATAAGCATTAGATTCTATAAAGCTATATTTTTAATAAATAGTATGTAAAAAAGCACTTATATTGTGCTCCTTTATAGTTAAAGTATGATATATTAAATATATGATGATAGTGCAAACATTCTAGGATTTAAATATAATGGATTACAATACTATT
>CAJUMA010000019.1:4797-23346 GCA_910587065.1 uncultured Bacilli bacterium
ATCAAAAAAATTATCAGAATGACATAACAGGAATATATGATAGTAATTATAATCTAGTAGTAACATATAAGTATGATGCCTGGGGTAAAGTGATATCAGTAACTGATACTACAACAAATAATATAGGTACAATCAATCCATTTAGATATAGAAGTTACTATTATGATGAAGAAACTAAATTGTATTATCTAAATAGTAGATACTACAATCCAGAATGGTGTAGGTTTATTAATGCTGATAATTATTTAAAGGTATCAATACTAGGGAATAACTTATATATTTATACAGAAAATAACCCAGTTACAGCAATTGATACTAAAGGGACTTTTTTTAAAAAAGTTGGAGATTTCTTTAAAGGATGTTATAACAAAGCCAAAGATGTTGTTGTAGATACGTATAATAATTGTAAAAAATTTGTATCATCTTCAGCAAAGAAAATTGGGAAAACGGTAAAAAGCGGTTTCAATTTTGTAAAACAAAATTTTGTTTTGGAAATAGGAACAGGAACTGGATTTTCTGCAGAAGAAAAGACAACATTAGGGAAAATAGGACTATCAGATTCTACAAATATTGTTAGCAAATGGACATATAATGGCGAAGAAGAATATATAGAATCTACAAGAGGTGTTTCACTAGGTATCGCAGGAGCATCTCAAACATTAGTTGATTTAGAAGCCGAAAATCTTGAAAATTATCCAACAACTTTTAATGTTGGTCCATTAGAATTTTCAAATAATAGCAGAACAATCTTCATAGGATATTCAAAAAGTTTACATATTTATGTTGGTGGTTATCTAAAAATAGGCGTTGAAATAAAATGGTAAGATGGTGTATTTAGAAGGAGCTTCAGATGATTAAAAATAAAATTATAAGTACAATTGAATTTAGAGACAAATATTTAATGGAGTATGGCGACATTTTTAGAAAAAAGATTTATTACGATCAGGTCGATAAATATTATATAAAATATAATGTACATTCAAGATATACTACAAAAGATATAATATTTATAACTAAAGATGGGAAAAAGAAAAAGATTTCTTATGCAAGTGGAACTGTTTTCGTTATTACAGATTATGAAGAAAAACTTTTATTAAATGAGATAAATAAGAGATGTCCTCATGCAAAATTTATAAAAAAAGAGAGAATAATCGATAAAATAAAAAGAATTATAAAAGATTGATTCTTTATTAAAAAGAGCGTTTCAAATAATATGTAGCAACGTAGCTAGTACCTTTTCAACTGGTATGTTAACTAAAGATGTATTAAAACCAGAACCACAATGTTAGTTATAATCAACCTTTAAAAAATGGATACTACATAGAACACATAGCAAAAAAAGGTTCAAAATTAATGAATGAAAAAAATATTATAATAAATTATTATAAAGAGCAAAAAATAATAGATAAATATAGATAATTTATAGAAATCTAAAAGAGTATATTAAAAATACTCTTTTTCTATGAAAGGAAGTAAAATATGTCATATACATTAAAAAATATTAAAAACTGTCCTATTAAAGGTAGGACAACTGTTAAAGTAACATCAGATTTTGGTAAAAGAAAATTATATAATAGAATTACTAAACAATATGAAAGCAACTTTCACAATGGTATAGATATCACTGGAGGAAACGAAATCGTTTCCTTTTTAAGTGGTATTGTTACTAGTACAAGTAATAATGTTTCAGCTTACTCAGATAAATATAAGACAGGGAACTATATAACCATTAATCACGGCAATAACTTATATTCTAGTTATTATCACTTAAAAAAAGGTTCAATATGTGTAAAAAAAGGAGATTATATTGAAGCTGGCACTAAAATAGGGATTATGGGTGCAACCGGTCATGTAACAGGTAAACACTTACACTTTGGAATAAAAAAGAATGGTAAATGGGTAGATCCTAAAGAATATTTACTTAATGAAGTAAATTTAGATAAAAATACTAATACAGAAATTATCTATATAGTAAAAAAAGGAGATAATTTATCTAAGATTGCTGCCCGTTATAATACTACATGGAAGAACATTTATAATAAAAATAAGGAGTTAATTGGAGATAATCCCAATTTAATAAAAGTAGGATGGAAATTAAAGATATAATAAATTTTAAATTAATTGGAAGTGTATTTATTTTTCTAATTGGTGGATTTGATAATATGTTTATTAGTTTACTTATATTTATGATAATTGACTATATTACAGGTATAATTAAAGCAATATACCAACATAAATTAAATAGTAAAATAGGAATAAAAGGAATCTTAAAGAAAATAGGTTATATTTTTATAGTTGTTATTGCTACATTATTTGACTATTTAATTGGAGATTCAACCCTTGCAGTAAGAACTTTAGTAATATATTTCTTTATATCTAATGAAGCTATATCAATACTTGAAAATTGGGCTTTAATGGGGTTACCACTTCCCAAAAAGATATTTCAAGTATTTGAATCTTTAAATGACAATAACAAAAAGGTTGACTAATCATAAAAAAAGTTTTAAGATATGAAACAAAGTAGTTTTAGGGGGAATTATATGGTTGATAAATTGACTATGCAAGAGTATGCTGAATTGCCTGATATAATATTAGACAATTCTAAAAATGTTAAATATATTCAATTGTTAAGTGAAAAAACAGTTAAATATTACTATTATTCGAATTTAAAGAAAGATTTAATGATAGAGTTTAATAAATTTAAAGATTCTAAACACATAATTGCACTTTCCAATGACTTCAGTTTAAAGTCAAGTATGGGTAACTTAAATTATTCAAATACTAGTCCTAGTAAAAATGACAAAGTTGGTAATTTTATTCAAAAGAAAATTGATTTAAATATTTGGTCAAGAGATATTTACGGTATTTTAGTTAATTTATCCAAGAATTAACTTTTAATGAAGCATTATATCTTGTAGCAACATTCTTTGAAGATAAAACAGAAGAAAATATCTGTGAATTATTAGGCATATGTATAAAATCATTATACAAAATAAAGAGAAGTTGTTTAGTAAAGATAAAATTAGAATTTGATAAGTATAATTTTTTATATTAAGGAGTATGGGAATATCCATACTTCTTTTTTTCTTATGTAAAAAAATTATTATCCTTGTGTATTTTAGTAAAAGCGTATGATATAATATCTTTGGTGAAGTAAAAAGTGAACGATAAAATAAAAAATATATTACAAAAACTAGAAGATAATGGTTTTACTGCCTATGTTGTTGGTGGTTTTGTTCGCGACTATTTACTTGGAATTGAGACCTATGATGTTGATATTGCGACCTCAGCTGAACCAAAAGATGTACGAAGTATTTTTGATTTAAGTAACGCAAATGATGATAATTATGGAAGTATTTATATAAAAGATAAACTATATAACTATGACATAACAACTTACCGAAAAGAATTAAAATATGTTAATAGAAGGCCAGTTGAATATACATATTTAGATACAGTTGATGAGGACATAGAAAGAAGAGACTTTACAATTAATTCACTTTATATGGATAAATCAGGTACAGTTTTTGATAAAGTAGGAGGTAAACAAGACCTAGAAGATAAAATTATTAGAATGATTGGCAATATCAATGATAAAATGATTGAAGACCCTTTAAGAATGTTAAGAGCTGTTCGTTTTGCCGCCACCTTAGATTTTGTATTAGAAAGCACTTTAAAAAATTATATAAAACAAAATACCCAAATGCTAAGAACATTAAGTTATACGAGAAAAAAAGAAGAATTGGATAAAATTTTCTCATCTCAAAATCGTCTCAAGGGAATAAACTTACTTAAAAATTTAAAAATGGATAAAGACTTAGATCTTGAAATACCTGATGATGTTGTTGATTCAATAAATCCCTTAGGTATATGGGCTCAATTAAAAGTTTCGGGGGATTATAGTTTTACAAAAGAAGAAACAGATATAATAGATAAAATAAAAAGTATTATATCTTATGGTATAATAGATAATGTGGTTTTATATGAGTATGGATTATATCCATCTATAATCGCATCGGATATTCTTGGACTAAATCGAAAATATATAAGTGACATATATAAGAATATGCCAATATACTCTGTTAAGGATATAAAAATAAATGGAGATGAAATAATAAATATTCTAGGAATTGAACCAGGAAGTATAATTAAAGATATTATCTTAGATATTGAATTAAATATTTTAAATGGGACATTAGAAAATGATTTTTCTAAAATTAAGGAGTATATACTAAAAAATTGGAGGTAAAGTATGAATGAAGTAGTATTTAAAACTTTAAAAGAAAAAGATTTCATCATTAAAAACTATCTTATTAAAGTAGCACTTGAATTAAAACTTTCTTTAAATGAAACTCTTCTATTAGTATATTTTATGAATCAAGAAGAACCTACTTTAAATATTCCGAGTATTACCTCTAATATTTATTTAAAAGAAGAAGAAATAATGGCAGCTTTTTCTAAATTAATCGCGATTAATTTAATTACTTTAAAAGTCATTAAAGGCGAAAATGATATTAGAAAAGAAATTATATCTTTAGATAACATTATTCGTTATGTCACAACTGATATTACTAAAAAACATGAATCTAATGAAAAGGACAATTTATTTGATATTTTTGAAAAGGAGTTTGCAAGACCTTTAAGTACAATGGAATTTGAAATAATTAATGAGTGGCTTGATTCAGGCTATGAAAAAGAGTTAATTATAGAAGCTTTAAAAGAATCTGTTTATAATGGCTATAAAAGTTTAAAAAGTATTTCTTCAAAACTAGAATTTTGGAAAGAAAAAGGCTATAAGACAAAAAAGGATATATCAAAGAGTTTAAGTGACGACCTTGAAAAAACAGCGGCTATTGATCTTTTTGATTATAATTGGTTAGAAGATGAATAAAGAATTTTTTTCTATTTTAGATGAAATTGTCCCAAATCCTCAATGTACGTTAGAATACAGTCGTGATTATGAATTATTAATTGCTACTGTGTTATCAGCACAATGTACTGATGAAAGAGTAAATAAAGTAACAAAAGTCCTTTTTGAGAAATATGATATATTTGCTCTTGCGAAACTTAAACCAGAGGATATTATTGATATTATAAGACCATGCGGGAATATGAATAAAAAAAGTAAATATATTGTTGATATAGCCAAAAAGTTAGTAAGTGAATACAATGGTCAAGTACCAAACAACCGTGAATTTCTTGAAAGTTTACCGGGAGTAGGGAGAAAGACAGCAAATGTTGTACTTGGCAATATTTATAATGAGCCAACATTCGCTGTTGATACACATGTTGAAAGAGTTTCTAAAAGACTAGGTCTAGCTGCTTCTAATGATGATGTGTTAACTGTAGAAAATAAACTAATGCAAATATTTCCTAAGGAGAAATGGATATATTTACATCACCAATTATTACTTTTTGGAAGGCACACTTGTTTGAGTCGTAATCCCTTATGTCAAAGTTGTAAAATGAAAAAATATTGTAAAAAAATGGATGCCTAGAAAGGCATTTTTTTATATAAAAAACGATTTTTCTTTTAGAGAAAAGAAATAATAAACAAAATTAATAATAAAACAATTTTCTTCTTTACAAAACACTCTAAAAAATTTATAATAAAAACCATATCTTGAAGGAGGTTATAATCGTGTTAGAAAACTTGCCTGTATTACTACTAAAGAAACTCGTTTTACTTCCTTATCAAGAAGTACGTTTAGAATTAAATATTGAATTAAGCAAAAGAATAATTGATTACTCCATGAATTCTTTTAACAATAAATTACTCGTAATAAGTCCTAATAATACACTTGAGTCAAATCCATCAGCTAGTGACTTACCCAAAGTTGGCGTTATTGCCAAAATAAAATCAAGTTTAGAGTTACCTAATGGTAATTATCGGGTAACAATAACGGGTATAACTCGTGTTCTAGTAAAAACTTATAAAAACTTAGATGCTGATAAAAATATCCTTGAGGCTAAAGTAAAAAGAACTTATATTGATAACTCCAATAAAACTGAGGAAGCAGCTATTTTAAGAACATTAAAAGGCGTAATTGACTCTTATATGGAATGTAATCCTCATGCCTCTAACTCAGTAGTTAATACTATTAGCAATATTGAAGATTTAGATATGTTAACCGATATTATTACCAATTTTATGCCATTTGATATACAAAGAAAAGTATATTATATGAATGAGTTTGATTATATTGCCCGAGCAAATCGACTTATAAAAGATATTAATCTAGAATTAGAAGTAATCACGATAGAATCTAAAATAGATGATGAAATAAGAGAAACTTTTGATAAAGAACAAAGAGACTATATCTTAAAACAAAAGATATTTAAATTAAATGAAGAGCTAGGTTTAAATGCTGATAAACAAACCGAGATAGCGCTTTATAATGATTCTATTGATAAACTATCAATATCTAAAAAAATAAAGGATAAGTTCAAAGAAGAAGTAAAAAAGTATTCTTACACATCAGAATCCAACCCTGATGCTTCCGTAATTAGAAATT
The DNA here is from genome assembly GCA_910587065.1 of uncultured Bacilli bacterium. GTDB lineage: Bacteria > Bacillota_I > Bacilli_A > RF39 > UBA660 > CAG-582. The sequence goes on from CAJUMA010000019.1 coordinate 11,313, forward strand.
ATCTTGATACAGTTTTAAATTTGCCTTGGGATTGTGAATCAAAAGATGAAACAGATTTAAAGAAAATTAAAAGAAGCCTCGATAAAGAACACTATGGACTAACAGAAGCTAAACAAAGAATTATTGAATATATTGCTGTAAAGAAAAATAACCTCGATATAAATGCTCCAATTATTTGTTTGATTGGACCACCGGGTGTCGGCAAAACAACTCTTGGAATTTCCATAAGTAAATCGCTAAATCGTGAGTTTGCTAAAATTAGTGTTGGGGGCTTAAATGATGCAACCGAATTAACGGGACATAAAAGAACGTATTTAGGTTCATCTCCTGGCAAAATAATTCAAAGCATAAAAAAATGTGGAACAAAAAATCCTGTAATTTTAATTGATGAGGTCGATAAAATTGTAAGTGATTTTAAAGGAGATCCATCAGCTGTTTTACTAGATATATTGGATCAAAGTCAAAATACGATGTTTATTGATAATTATATTGAAGAACCTTTCAATTTATCCAAAATTTTATTTATTTTAACTGCAAATGATGTAAATTCTATAACACCAGCTCTTAAAGATAGATTAGAAATAATTGATTTAAGTTCATATACAGAGTTTGAAAAAATTGATATTGCTAAGAAACATATTATTCCAAGAATACTCGAGGAATATAAACTAAAAAAAGTTAAAATTGCTGATGACGATATTTTATATATGATTAATTCTTATACAGCTGAATCCGGTGTCCGTGAGTTATCCCGCGTCTTAGAAAAAGTCTATCGTCATTTAATTATTAGTGAAAAAGAAATTAAAAGTATTAATAAGAAATACATAACAGAGTGTCTTGGGCCAGTGAGGTACGGAAATACACGTACTAGAACTAATCATACAGGTTCTGTATCCACATTAGGGGTTACTCCTTATGGTGGAACAATTATTTCAATTGAATCTATTTTTGTTAAAGGCACTGGTAATATCTTAATGACAGGAAATGTTAAAGAGCCTATATTAGAGAGTGCCAAAGTTGCCTATAGTTATATAAAATCTAATCATAAAAATTTTAAAATAAAAGAGTCTACTTTAAATGACTATGACATTCATATAAATGCCCTAAATTATAACATAAAAAAAGATGGTACTTCTGGGGGAGTAGCTTTTGCGACTTCAATTCTTTCTCTTGCGCTAGGAATAGAGGTAGACAGCAAAATTGGTTTTACAGGTGAAATTACACTTCATGGAGACATATACAAAGTTGGAGGAATAAAAGAAAAAGTAATTGGGGCTTACAATAATGGTTTTAAAACTATATATATACCTTTAGAAAACAAATTTGATTTAGAAAAAGTTCCCGAGGAAATAAAAAAGACACTTCAAATAATTTGTGTTTCTAATTACAAAGAAATATATAATAGTTTATTTAAAAAGAGTAATTAATACTCTTTTTTTTCATATAAATAATTAGAAAGGAAAAGATTATGAAAAAAGCATTTAATTTTAAAAAAGAGATCTCTTTAAGTGAAAATGTAAGTAGTATAACAAGTATTAGTCTTGAAACATCTTTTAATGAAGCACTCAACTGTGTTGAAGGAGTATTTTTAGTTGAAGGGAATTATAAAACGCATGAGTTATCCCTTAACAAAAAGGAATTTAAGTATGAATTACCTTTTAAAGAAACTATTGAAAATCTAAAAGAAGGTTCGCTAGATATTGAAGTAGAAGACTTTACCTATGATTTAGAAGATAGCACCTTAATAGTTGATATTGATTATGAAGTAACTTATGAAGAAAATGAAATCCCAGATGAATTTAACGAAGAAGAATTTGAACGATTCTTAAATGATCATGAAGTTGATATAGTAAATTTGAATGATGAAAATGAAGTAAAACTAATAGAAGAAATACCTACTACAGAGGAAGAAACGCAAAATACAACATCAGAAGAAAGAGAGATAATTGAAGAAAATACTGATGAGGAAGTTGAAATATCTGAAGAAACTCCAGTAGAAAATGATGAAAGGGAAGTAAACATAATTGCATCTCCCGAAGAAGATGATGGCACATCGACAACCAATGTCATACTTAATAACATAGAAAAAGAAGAAAAATACATAACTTATCATGTTTATATTTGTGAAAGCGATGACACATTTGAGTCTATTTCCGAAAAATTTAAAACCACAACAGAAGAAATTCGTGAATACAACGATATAGACGATATTGAATATGGAAGAAAAATAATTATTCCCGTAAAAGATGAATAAAATAAGAAAGCTAGGGAATGTTTCAATAATTAATGAAGAGAGAGTAAGAAAAAAAGACAAGGATAATAAAGAAATATTTGAATACTTAGAATCAAGAGACTTTCACAACTATTTAAATCCCCTAGAAAGAAACGAAGAAGAATCAATTTACCCTTATATAAAAGACATCACAATAGATAAATATCAAAAAGGGGAAGATATGATCAAAACAGTATCTCTCCTTCATAATAAAACTTCTTATAACAAGGAAATAAACTCCACCAAATATAAAAAAATACATGATAATATTATAGGTCATGTTAATTATCTTGATAAGTATTATTATGAAATGCTTGATCAAATTGAGCTAGAAGAGTTTCCTTCACCTAGTGATACAATCTTCTTAAGAAGCTACTCTAAACTACTAAGTTTATTTGATTTTTTAAAACAAGAAACAGATAGATGGTATGAAGGTGTAAAGAATAAAACAAAACAAAGAGTAGTACTTAACCATGGGAATCTTGAACTTGATCACATGCTAAAAAACGATAAAGATTATTTAATTAGCTGGGACAAATCCACATTTGATTCCCCAATACTTGATATTACAAATCTTTACCATAAAGAATGGCAAAATCTCGATTTTGAATATTTACTAAAAAGTTACTTCGAAAGGTGTAGTTTAAGCGACGATGAAAAAAAACTTTTATTTATAAACATCGCTATTCCTAATATTGTAAAGAAAGATAAAGATGAAATGATTAATGTTAATGCTATGCGCTCTTTGTTTGACTATATTTATAAAACAGAAGCATTAATAAGGCCATATTATTCGGAAGAGAAGAAAGAATAATAAAAACACTTCAATAAGGAGAATAAATAAATTAAATCGTAAAGGCAAAATAAGTGTTATAACAACTTGATAGAAGATTAAAACAGAAAGTATCAATATAGCAAATATAGTGAATATTCCTCCACCACGTGGGCACTTATTATTGCATCCATTACAATTGTTTAACATAGATATCACCTATTTTAGTATATTCAAAAGTAAAAAAAATGTTATATAGAAAGACTCTAAGTCTTTTTTTATTGTAAAAAAATATTATGTATTTTATAATATAAATAGAATAGGAGAGGTGTATATGAAAAAAAATGGCTTTATAGCTACAAGTATTCTTTATACATTTTTTCTAGTATTCTTAACTCTTTTTGTCGCACTAATTGCCAATTATTTACATAATCGTGTACTACTAGCTAAAATTGATGAAACATCTAGAGAGATATTAGCTGGAATAAATAATACAAGACTAATTGATTTAGAGGTAGGTGAACATATTAAGTTTAAAAGTGATGATAATTTACTTAATTCGGAGGCTACTTGGACTGTTGCTCTTATTGAAACAAATGGTTTAGAGAAGAAATATTATTTTATAAGTGATTTAAATGCCGTTAATAATCAAATTCTTTACCAAAGAAGGCCTTTTGAAAAAGTAGATAAAATACACACCTTAACAGTCGATCTATATGAAAATATTATTACCAATAAAAACAATTTAATAAACGGTAATTATCCAACCTCGTATGATCGTGCAATTAAATACTCAGGTTTTACTGTTTATATGGTAAATTCTTCTTTTTTAACAAGAATTAGAAATGAAATAAACGATCCATTAATCATTGATGAGTTACTTAACCCTGGGGGTAACTATTTAGTTTACATTGATTCAACAATAAGTGGAAGAGGACCAAATGGAGTAACTTCAAGATACCAGAGTGGAGATTATTATGAAATAAAAAGATATAACTTTACGAGCAGTGAGCAAAATAGTTTAATACCAAAATACTGTGGGGGAGAGTTTAAAAACTTAAAAGCAACATATGTTGAGAATAATAAATTTGGTTTTATTCATATTGGTAATGAACCAATCAATAAAGATGTTAAATATGTTGATTATTGTTACTATGCATCTCCAGTTCCTTACAATCATCCTAATACTGAGTTAGTCGTACAATTTAGTGAAGATAAGCCAAATGATATTATTTCATCTAAGCAAAGCAATGCTTATAACTTTAGAATGATTGCCGAAATAACTGTTTCTGCAAATCAAGCAACACCATCATATATAGCAGGCGGCAAAGGAACAGTTCTTGATCCATATGTTTTCACTGATGGGAGGAAGCAGTCATGAGAAAAGAAAGTGGTTTTGTCTTTATGGAAACAATTGTTGTAATAAGCGTTTTATCAATAACCCTTTTACTTCTTTTTGGCTCATACTCTTATATTTTAAGAAAATCACGTACCAAAAATACTTTTGATACAACTGAAAGCATTTATAAGACATACTATGTTAAAAGTTTTTTTGAGAATTATAAAAAAGAGCAAGGTCGAACAGACAACAGTGTAAAGATGTACATTGAAGACCATCGTGCTAGTGGAGAGTGTACAAAACAAACTCATAATTCGCAAAGTAGTTATATTTGTGATTTATCAGCGGATAGTTATAATGGCTATTTAAGGCCTTTAAAAAAAGCCTATGAAGTAGATAAAATATATTATTTAAACCCTAAAAATGTGGTTGACTCAACTGAAGCAAATGCTTGGTTAAATGAATTTGATGCAACAACAATTGATTATATAAGAAATATAAGTGCATCTTTTAATAAAGATATTTTAATTGTTAAATATAAGAAAATCTACAGTGATGGATCATATGAAGTAATCCACTCATCATTGGAGGTGGATTAAAATGCGAAAACAAAACGGAACAACTATAATGGAAATATTAATTAGTGTAATTATTATCGCGATTGTTATGGGACTTTTGTTTACATTATTAATTCAAGTTCGAAATGAAGACAAGTCTAATCAAATTCAATCAAATTTTGTTATCAATCAATCAACAATGATAAAGGAAATTGAAGAAGATATTATAAACTATGGGGTAAAAAGAGTTTCTGAATGTGACTTAAGTGATGCAAATATTAACCAATCAGTTTTAAATCCAGCCTATCAATCTGATTTTAAGTGTTTAATGATTGAATATGCTGGAGATTATATTGAAGACAACATCGGATTTGTAATGCTTTATAATACATTTGCTAAATATGACGTTGAAAATGGAGAATATAAAGGTAAAAGTGATACAGCGAAATGGATGATTCAATATACTAGAGGACGATATGAGAAAAGGGATAAACTAGGAATACCAGACAAACAGTCATGGCGTCCAGCAACAAAGTTTATGAAAGAATATCCAGGTTATGTCAGTGCAGAAGAAAAAATAGATGTCTACTATACTCTTGCTACTAACGGGTGGAACGCTGCAGCAATAAACATTCCAATTGTAAATGGTGATGGCGAACATTATGACATAAATCTTGCCTTTACCTTTAATGGATCGGATAATTTTAAATGTTTCCAAAAAAATGATAATAAAGTAACATGCCAATGTGATGGCGGAATTCTATGTAATAAAACATATGAATAATCCAATAATTAAAGATAATAAACGTGTTTTAATTAAATATTTATAATCAATAGAAGTATCTTTCATGATACTTTTTATTTGTGAAAAAATACTTATTCCCCCAATAGAAAACATAAAAATATAAAGATAATCTGAATTAAAATAAAGTTTATTCTTATACATTGCAGTTGATAACTCTAAAAAAGAGGAGGAAATAACATTGATAGTTGGAGATATAAAAGGAATTACATAACTAACACACATAAAAACTGTTACTGAACCAAGTATATTTAGTATTATATCTAAATTTATTCCAACAGAGCGAGAAAGAGAAAAAGGTATTTGTGTTAAAATTCCATCATTGTTTTCCGTTTTATAATTATTTCGGGATATTATCCCAACTAAAATATTAGAAATCCAAATAATTAAAAGAACCTTTATGCCCGCAAAAGAGATAATTAAAAAAGGATTAAAAAAGAAACAAAAAGATAAAATTTTATTAATGTCTTGACTCTTTATTGAACCTTCATCACACATGCTTTTAAGTAACTTTGCGTTAGTTGGAGTTCCACACAGTAAACTTAGAAAAAATACAAAAGCGGAAATAGGAGGAGATTTAAATAAAACTTTAAAAAATCTCCCAAAAACTTTCGAAACATATTTAGGCAGTGTAGTAGATAAGATTAAATCAACTAAAATGAATGTTGGAAAAAGAATCGGAAATAGATTTTTACTCCAAAAACTAAGTGCTGACACAGCACCTAGTATTACGTTATCTTTACGTATAATAAACATCAAAAATATGATAAAAACATATAAATTTCTCATAAAATTCCTATTCTAATGATATAATCATTTTGTGATGATTATGAAAGAAAAACTAAAAAACATACTTTTATATATAAAAAATAATATCGCGTTTTTTATATTCCTTATACTTTTAATACTTGCCTTTGAAATGGATACTCCATATTCAGTATATTCGCCTGGTGGGCTAATTAATGTTGATGAACGTTTAAAAGGGGGAACTTATAAATCCGAAGGAAACATAAATTTGACTTATGTAACTTTTTCTAATGGTAAAATACCTAATTTGATATTAGCTTTAGTTTTACCTAAATGGGATATTGTAAAAAATAGCGATGTTACCTATGATAATGAAACTCTAGAAGAATTAAATTTAAAAGACCGTATCCATCTTTATGAATCAGTTTCTAATGCCACATATGTTGCATATACTAATGCAAATAAGAATCTAGAAATAGTAAGTGAAGCAAATTACATCGTAACAATTGCCGATTATGCTGAAACAAACTTAAAAATTGGCGATAAAATAATTTCTATTGAAAACACTAGAGTCAATAATTATAATGACTTACTAAATATTATTAAAACCTGTGACTTTAATGACAAATTACATATCAAAATTAAAAGAAAAAATAAAGAAGTTGAAAGTTATGCTATTATAAAAAATGATAATGGCGAAAAAAGAATTGGCATTGGCTTAAGCAAAATAAATGAGTATAAAAAAGATCCAGACATAACCTATAATTATCGAGATAATGAATCTGGGGCCTCTGGTGGCTTGATGCTTTCACTAGCGCTTTATAATGCTCTAACAGAAAACGATATAACCAACGGCAAAACAATATCTGGAACAGGTACAATTAACCAAAATGGTGAAGTAGGAGAAATTAGCGGTATAAAATACAAACTATCTGGTGCTGTGAAGAAGAAAAGTGATATTTTTATAGCTCCATCTGCCAATTATGATGAAGCTATTAAAGAAAAGGAGAAAAATAACTATAAAATTCAAATTATCAAAGCCGAAAACTTCAAACAAGTCTTAGAAGATTTAAAGAAAGTTTAGATTTTAAAATTTATACTTTTTAAAATTCTAAAAATTATATATAATATATGTTACAGGTGGTAGTATGAAACTAAGTGATATAAATGTAAGCGATTTATCTCCTATGATGCAGCAGTATGCTGAAGTTAAATCACGATATAAAGATGAATTATTATTTTTTCGATTAGGTGACTTTTATGAATTATTTTTTGAAGATGCAGATGTAGCAAGCCACGAACTAGAACTTACCTTAACTGGTAAAAATGCGGGCTTAAAAGAAAGAATTCCTATGTGCGGAATTCCTTATCACTCTGCAAAACCATATATTGAAAAACTTGTAAATAAAGGTTATCGCGTTGCAATTTGTGAACAACTTGAAGATCCTAAATCAACTAAGAATATGGTAAAAAGAGATGTTATTGAAGTAATAACAAAAGGAACCTTAGTCGATTTAGAATTCTTAAATGAAAATGATTTTAATTATATTGGTAGCATAATAGATTATAAATATGTATATTTATTAACCTATACAGATCTTTCTACAGGTGAAATAAATTCTATGTTTATAAATCACAACAACGAAGCTATTTTAAATGAAGTTTTAAATCTAAATTTAAAAGAAATAATTATAAAAAACGATTTTCCAATTGATTTAATAAATACATATAAAAATAATTATGGAATTAATATAACTATAAGTGATGATGAGTTAAACGACAAGTATGAAAGTATTTATGAAAGTGTTTTAGATGAAAGAATAATTGTTGGCATTAAGCATCTTTTATATTATTTACATGTAAAAGAATTAAAAGACCTATCTCATTTAGCTCATGTAAATATTTTAAAAAAAGATAATTATTTAAGAATGGATGTTCACACAGTAAGAAATTTAGAACTAGTTGAAACATTAAGACTAAAAGAAAGAAAATACTCGCTAATTTGGTTACTTGATAAGACAAAAACAGCTCCTGGAGCTAGATGTTTAAAAAATTGGTTAATGAATCCTTTAAAAGACAGGATCGAGATAGAAAAAAGATATGATTATATTGATTTGCTAAACAAAAACTTTTTAGCAAGAGAAGAATTAAGAAATGATTTATATGAAGTTTATGATTTAGAAAGATTGTGTGGAAAAGTAATATGCGGTTCCTTAAATGCACGAGATTTATTACAAATAAAAAAATCCCTTGCTATAATACCCGATATTAACAGAATACTTAACAGTATTAACTATGGTTCTACTATCCTTGAACATCAAAAATTATATGAGCTTTTAGAGAGTGCAATAGATGAAGATGCACCTATCTCTGTAAGGGAAGGTAATATTATTAAAAAAGGTTATTCAGATACTTTAGATGAATTAAGAAGCATTAGAAGCGGGGGTAAAGAGTTTATATCGGCAATTGAAGCCAAAGAAAAGGAACGAACAGGTATTCAAAACTTAAAGGTTGGTTTTAATAAGGTATTTGGCTACTATATTGAAATAACTAAGGGACAAATAGATAAAATAGACCCGAATCTTGGATGGGAAAGAAGACAAACTCTAACTGGTGCTGAAAGATTCATAACTCCTGAACTTAAAGAAAAAGAAGAACTTATTTTGAATGCGGAAGAAAAAATAATTGAATTAGAATATGAAATATTTACAAGTATCCGTGAAAAATTAAAAGAAAATATTTTTAAACTTAAAGAAACTGCAGCATCAATTGCAATAGTTGACTGTCTAACAAGCTTAAGTGTTGTATCAGATGAGCAACATTTAGTAAGACCGACACTTAATGATAATCATAAAGTTATAATTAAGGATGGTTTTCATCCTGTTGTTGAATATGTTAGCGGCAATGAATATATAAAAAATGATATTATTATGGACGAGGATACCGCAACATTACTTATAACTGGACCAAATATGTCTGGTAAATCAACATATATGCGTCAGTTCGCCATAACAGCAATTCTCGCACAAATGGGGTCCTTCGTTCCTGCCACTAGTGCCTCACTTCCCATATTTGATTCCATATTTACCCGTATTGGTGCTTCGGATGATTTAGTTAGTGGTGAATCAACATTTATGGTTGAAATGTTAGAAGCCAAAAACGCAATCGTGAACGCAACCGAAGACTCTTTAATCTTATTTGATGAACTTGGAAGAGGAACATCAACCTTTGATGGAATGAGCCTTGCAAGAGCAATTCTTGAGTATGTAACAGAAACTATTTCTTGTAAAACATTATTCTCAACGCACTATCATGAATTAGTTGATTTAGAAAATAAATATAAAAAAATAAAAAATGTTCATGTTGATGCTATTGAAGAAAATGGAACAATTACTTTTCTGCATAAAGTCCTTCCTGGAAGTGTCTCAAAATCTTATGGTATCCATGTAGCTTCTCTTGCCGGAATGCCAGAAAAGTTATTAAAAAGAGCCCAAGAATTCTTAGATTATTATGAAAATGAAAAGGATGCAGAAAAAAAAGATATAATGGCTGAACAAATGACTTTTAATTTAGATGAAACAAGCAAAAGTGAGCTTGATGAGTTAGTTGAGAAAATTGACCCTCTTAACATAACTCCTTTAGAGGCACTTAACTTAATATTTAAGATAAAAGAAATATCGAAGAAAAAATAGATGTTTCTTTTTTTTCGACAAAAAATACTCGCAATAATTGTTATTCTTTACTTGGTGATGAAATGAAAAAAATAGCATTTATGATAATGCCAATCGTGGCATCAATATTTTTTTGTTCTATATTTATGGATATTTCAGGAGACGACAATGTTTTACCTGTAAGCAGTGAAGTCCACTCAATAAAACAGTTTCAAACAGGCACCTATAATAATCTTGAAGAAGCCGAAAAAGAAGCCAGTATAAAAAAAGGAATCGCACTTAGAGCAGGAGAGAATTATCAAGTTATAGTAGGAATTTTAAAAAATAATTCTAATATCGAAAGAATGATAAAATACCTAGAGGAGAAAAATACTTATTATTATATAAAAGATATAAATGTTGATCCTGCATTCACTGAAGTATTAAATAAATATGAAGATTTAATGTCTAATTCCACTTCATCAGTTGCATTTTTCCAGTTAAATAAAAAAATATTAGAAAGGTATAAAATTTTATATGAAAGTTAAAGAAATGCCACCATCTTTTCAGCCGCGTGAAAGAATGCTTAAATTTGGTGTCGAGAACTTAAGTGATATTGATTTACTAAGTATTATTTTAAGGACAGGGACAAAGGATTTTAATGTTAAAGAAGTTGCATCGTCCATATTAACTAATGTTGGTGGACTTAACAATTTATCCGATGTAGGTATCCGTGAATTATCTAAAATAAAAGGTGTTGGAAATATTAAAGCCATAACCATTTTATCGGCAATTGAACTGGGTAAACGTGTTATAAATAAAGAAATTGAAATAAACATGGTCTTAAATACTTCTGTTGCAATTCATGAAGCTTTTAAAAGTATGTTCTTAAATATAAATCAAGAAAAAGTTTTAGCTATATTTCTTGATGCAAAAAAAAGACTTATCTCTTACAAATTTATTTTTGTAGGGACTTTAGATAGAAGCATAATACATCCTCGTGAAATATTTAATGAAGCTATCAAAGAACATGCATCAAGTCTTGTAATAATGCATAATCATCCATCAAATGATTTATCCCCAAGTAAAGAAGATATAGTTGTGACTAATAAGATAAAAGAATGTGGAGATATTATTGGAATACCTCTAGTAGATCACTTAATAACGAATGGAAGGGAGTATTATAGTTTTTATGATAAGTTTTATCAAAAGTAACATGATTTATATAATATTAATACTAGCTCTTATTTATAAAGGTATATTTGTAAATATAATTGGGAATATAAATACTTTAGTAACAAAACCAAATGATAATATAGCTACAGAAATAGGTATTTTAAAAGAAGAAAATAAAAAATTAATGAGTGATTTAGAAAGTGTAACTAAACTAAAGAATAGTTATGAAAATGACTATAGGATTACGAGACTAAGCTATCGTCTTTCATATACAGAGAGTGAATTTTATATAACCGGTTCCGATTACAAAGTAAATGATTTACTAATAAATGAATTCGGTCTCGTTGGTATCATAAAAGAACTAAAAAATGATTATTCTGTTGCTAACACTATAAAATCTATTAAGGGTTTAAGTATTAAAATAAATGATGCATACGGAACTATTTCTAAGTATGAAGATAATTATTTTATCGTTAATGATCTTTCTAATTACGATGAAGTAAATATTAATGACATAGTGTATACTTCTCCCATCGGCGATAATTCAAATACAATCATTGTTGGAAATGTAAGTAAAATTGAAGAACATGAAGTAAGTAAAACAATTTATATAAAAAGTAATGTTGATTTTAGTAATTTAAATTATCTATTTGTGGTAGGTTAATATGCCATATATTTTAATAGATTTACTTACTCTCAATTTAATAAACATTAAAACA
>CAJUMA010000020.1 GCA_910587065.1 uncultured Bacilli bacterium
AAAAAAAAAAAAAAAGAAGAGTATATCTGAATATTTAAATAGGTGAAATTATGAATTCAATTGCATTTATATATTTTATAAAGAATAAAAAAAATTATAGCAATATTCTATTATTGTTTTTTATATATGTTTTGAATTGTACACTTTTCATGGGAATGTTTTATTATGAATACAAACTTAATTTAGCACTTGATGAAAAAATGACGGCAAGAGTTATTGTTGAAGACAAAGATGTTTTAAACAAGAATTTTTTAAATATTAAAGAGTGTCCAGATTACATCCAAAATGAATGTATATTAAGTATTAATAGATATAATAAAGATAAGATCATCAACTATTTAGAAAAAGAGAATATTGAATACTATTTATCAACAGAAGTAGAAAAGCTAATTCATTTTACTAGAATTAAATATCTATTAATTGTTGGATTATCGGTAATTTCCCTATTACTATATTTTATATGTATTAATATAATGAAGAATAAATTAAATAAAGATAAGAATACTAAATATGTTTTAAAGGCATTAGGAGCTAAAAATAAGACAATTATAATATTTGATTATGCCTACATGATTCCATTATTTATAATATACCTTTTATTAGTTCTTATTCTTACCCTTCTATTTAGTATTTTAATTGATTTTGATTTTTTTAAAGCTTACATAATGTACATATTTATTTCCTATATGTTTGTAATACTCATATATTTTATTTCTTACAATGTTTTACTTTTTAAGAATCTGCAAGAATTAGCATATGATAAATGATAATGAATACACCAAGAGAAGAAATTGAACGTATTATCAATTTTCTTTTTTTTATATGAAATAACTCGTTTTACTTTTACACAACTTGATGTAAAAAGTGTACTTAATAATAAGGGAGATTAAATTCTATGTTATAATAAAAGTAATAAGGAGGTAATATCTATGGCTCAAGTTAATGCATATGAAAGTTTTTTGAATAAGTCAAACTTTTATACTCAAGAAGAAGTTGCTGAAACTTTTGGCCAATCTATAAGAAAAAATATTGCCTCATCACTTGTAATAAAAAAAGAAGAATTATTTTTAGAATATAAGGAAACAGATTTAATAACTGTGAATCCTGATGAGAAAAAGCAAGTAAGTAAAAAACTTATTCACGATTTATTAACTGATGAAGGAATGAATAAATATCTTCAAACTAATTTGGATAATGATTTAGGTATAGCTGCTAGAATAGATTTTATTATTGATAAAGATACTATAGTATCAATAAAACTTACAAGGAAAGACTTTATTACAGCTTTAAATCAGATGAGCAGCGAGTTATCTCAAAAAGAGTTGATGCGTTCTGCTGTAATTAAAAGTTCATGTTTGCTCTTTTCCTGTGAACAAAAATATCGTAACACAAACCATCGAATATATGTTAATGATAAATGCCTAGAAATACCTGTTTCCATTTTAATCAACATTTTATCTTGTAGTGATGAGACCTTTACCAAGTTTTTAGATGGTAGTATAAACTATGGATATGCTAAAGATATATTAGCGTATGCTTTAGTTGACTTTGTTGAAAGAGAAAGAATTCTAATAAAGTATGTTTTACCTGAAGAACTTATAACAAGATATAAAAATATTAAAAACTATTCTTTAATAGATTTTGAATCAATTAATAAAAATCGTATAAAAAATGACACAAATGAATTTGGCGAAAGTATAATCGAAAAAATCGAGATGTCTGAACAATTAAATGATTTTCTTAATGCTGAAATAGACCCTAAGTATTCTAAATTTGAAAAATCAATTTATTATTATATAAAATTATGTGAAGTATTTTCCTTAGATGATGATTACTATTTGAAAATATCTCCTTCAATTCACGAAACTCACGAGGAAACAGAAAATATTAATAAAAAGAATCAGTACGATAATAAAATAACTATGTATGAGTTTTTTGCCATATTTGCATCAATTTTAGCTGATTTAAAAATGGATTATACATTAGATCAAGAACTTATGAATGGTAACGATTTTGGTAATAAAAAGATCACTTTTAAATATGGAGAATATTTAGTTGCTATTAACTCTCTTGCTGTGCCCGAGAAGAGTGATATAATAAACGCCAAAATAAATGATAAACTTGTAAATATTGTTTCTCTAAATAAAAATCAAATTACAAAAAAGAAATTTAATGAACTAGTTGCCAAAATTTATGCTGATATTCAAGAGAAAAAGAGAGTAAACAAAAGATTTAAAGATTCTGTTGCTGCGTATAAACAAACAATGCAATCATCAAAAATAAGTACTGTTGATAAGTTATATATTCTTCTTAAAGAAATTACTCGTTTAGATCTTAAAGGTATGGATATGGTTGGTTACGAAAAGAAGCTGTTTAAAACCCTTTTTTCAAGTAATACAAATATTTCAATCAACATCTTAGCAAGACAAAATAAACAAACTAATTACTTAACTCCAGTTACAATTATTTCTGTAATTGATCATGATTGTACGTATTTCATTATTGATGAGATGTCAAAAGAAGTTTTAAGAAGCGTTTCAATAGAAGAACTAACATCTCTTTTAAGTGATAACGTATATTATTATGTTGATAATACTGAAATACCCGGAATTAGCAAATATGTAGGTGATAAAATTGTTAGATAAATTAAGAAAGCAAGCCAAAATATTAATGGCAGTTGATAACGAAAAATATTCGATTATCTTAGATATCTTGGCACGTGATAATTGTTTTTTTGAAATAAGTATGGAAGAAGCATTATCTATTTTAAGAGACTTAAAAGTTAAAGAAGAAGATATAATAAAAGTATATCTAGACTTAGTTAGCAAAGAGAATTATAGTGATTAAGAGGTGAGTATATGAATTATCCACAAATAATTAGAGATACTTTAGATTTTACAAGTGATACAGAGGTTTGTAATATCGGATATAATGAGGGGGTACTTAATGATGGAAGACCTTATCGAGTAGAAGTATGGTCATCTTATGGTATAACAAATGCTACAATATTTATATCAATACTTGATTTAGAAAATGCTAGCGAGAAAGCAATAAAGAAATTGTTAATTGATAATAAAATAATTGATATTGATAAAGATGATATATATATAACGGAAGTTGAAGATACAGAAAACAATTCTTTTCTGTCAATAAATGTTCCTTTAGAAGGGAAAGATGTAATAATCAATAAGTTACTAGTTAAAATACGTGACTTTGAATTTTAGGAGGACTCATGAATTTTAGAAATATTATAGATAGTAAAATTGAAAAAGGAACTTTAGTTTTAGGTGTAGCAAATTCGGGCGAGAAGCTAACTGTTAATATTAAAAAAGCTCCATCTATTATTATAACTGGAGAAACTGGCAGCGGAAAATCTATCTTATTAGATCAAATATTATTGGAATTAATAAGTGAGTATACTTCACTTGAGATGGAACTTATACTAGTTGATACATCAGGAGTTGAATTAAATTATTATGTTGATACGAATTATCCCGTTTATAAGGCAATTAATGACATGGACAAATCCATTATTGCCTTATCCAAAGTCTTAAAAGAAGTAGAAAATAGAAAGAATATTCTAAAATCATCTGGTGTTACAACAATAGATGAATATAATGAGAATCGAGAGGATAAAATTCCTTTACTAGTAATAGCGATTGATGATGACAAATTTTTACTCCGTGAAGAAGACACTGAAAAAATGTTATCCGGAATTATAAGTCAACTTGCTGGTTTAAATATTGTTTTCTTACTGGCTACAAGTGATGTTCATAATAAATTTTTTGAATCGGACAAAAATGTCTTTGCTTCCCTTCTTATCTCATTTGATTATACAAATGAAGAGGAAAGTGAGAAAAATAATGTTGAAGGATCAAATAATCTTGAAATTGGAGCATTTTTAGCTAGAATAAATAAGGAAACATTCAAATATCACAATTTTGATTTTGATGACAAAATAATCAAAGAAGTCTTACATCAAAATGATTAATAAATTATTAAAATACAATAAAAGTTTATTATTTTAGAATATAGTTAATAACGTATCTTACTCATATTACAAATTATTTTATAGAGTTAAAAGAATAAATCAATGATGTTTAAGAATTTTATATTAAAAAAGGACTACTAAATAATCCTTTTTTTTGTTATAATTAAATATGTAAAGTAAAGGAGGATATGAATGAAAAATCTTGACATTATTAAAAAAGCCGAAAATATATTGCCAGATTCATTTAAAAGTGCCACAATCATATCCAATGGGAAACCAATCCTTTTATTTGATTATCTCGAAAATGGTTTTATTAATTATCTAAAACCAGGAGCAGAGCCTGAAATTGTAGTGCAATGCATAAAAACCAAATTACTTCCAGTAATTACACTTGAGGATTTTAGGGTAAAAGCTGTCGATGAATTTATAAAAAACTCTCCTTTATTCAAAGATGTTATTCAAATAGGCCCCAAATCATTTATATCAGCTCGTAAATATTTAGTAGATTATTGTCTTGAAAATATGCAAGAAGATGGGACAATTGAATATATTAACTCTAGCATAAGTCTATCTGAACTATATATTAAATTGCTTCATCAAGAATATCGTGAGCCCACAATTGAGGATAAGGCTGAATTATGTATGGATATGATTTCTTATATTGAAAAAATAGATAGGGAGATTCTTACATCAACTTTAGACGGAATGGCCACGACAGTTAGAGATTATTTGGCAAATATTTTACCAACTAAAATGGATTCAATAGATACCGTGTTAGTCGGTGATGAGTCTATCCCAATAGAAGAATTTGTAACACAAATTGTAAAACATCAAGCAGCATTACTAAAAGAAGAACAAGAAAAGATTGCAAAAGCAAAAGAAGATGAATATAACAAGACTGGTGATAATCCAGGTTTAGTAAGTGAAATACAAGTTAGATTGAAGGAAAATGATGGCCTTGAGATAACAGCAGAAATACCCGTTGTTACATCAAGTCTGTTAACCGATGAAGAAAGAGCTTCACTTCTTAATAATTACACAAAAAAAGAGTCTGTTACAGCTGAAGAATATTATCGCGGTATTTTTAATAAATTAAAACAGACAATTAATGCAACTAGCAATTCACACGATTTAGAATCTAAATCTAAAGACTTTAATACAATAGTTGCTGAAGCTCGCTCAAGCGAGGTATTTGATAAACTTGAACCATACATACAATCAGTTAGTGAACTAATTACTAGCAAACAAAGAAGTTTAATAAAGGTAAATGGCAATGCAGAAGAATATACTGACGTTCTTTTCAGTGAAATAAATTCAATGAATAATCAATTAAATGGTTTTACAACATTAGATGAGTACAGTACTTTATTAGGCAAAGCTCTTGAAAGATATCAAGATGCCATAGATAAAGGAATTAAAGATATCCAATTAAAAAGCGAGTTTAAGCTATTATTCAATAGAATAAATGAAAAAAGATTAAATTTGGATGCAACAATTGGATATCAATCACCAGAGGTTGAAAGAGTAAAAGTTGAATTAAATGAGCTTATAAGTAACATTAAACAAGATGTTTTAACTATTGAACACGATTCAAATAATTTAGGCAATATTGCTGGAACAGAAGTGCGTCTAAATAAAAATATTGCCTCAGCTTATGATAGAGTTGATGAAGCTTATGATGCAAAATTATTATCAGAAACTGATCGTGAATATTATCGAAATGCATTAAAATGTTATTCAATGGCTATACAAAGTGAAGCAAAAATCGGGTTTGGAAAAAGGTGATTATATGACTGATGAATATAATGAATTATACAACATGCTGTCAACAGATCGTGATGACGTAAGAAAAATAAAGGAAGCTTATCAACAAGATATAAGTTTGCTTTTAGGTAAAATAAGAAGCTATCACATTAACAATGTTGATATATCGGATGATTATGATTTAGAAAGTAATTTTGATAAGTTTAAAGTTGATGATTCTTACTTACGTTATAAAATAAACAATGATTCTATAGAATATAAAATAACTTTACTGCAAAGTTATTTGAGTGATTTATTTGTAGAGAAAAAATTTAACAATTTTAGGCGCGAAAAAGAAGAAAAAATGACAAAGAACGAATATTTAGAATATACACATAATCCAAGTGTTAGAAGTGATAAAATATCTCAATGGTATCAAGACTTTATGCAAAAATAAGACTAGTTTAAATTTAAACTAGTCTTATTTTTATAAAGAATATCAATATCAACATTTCCTTTTATACCAGGTACTCGTCCAACATTACTCATTTGCCACAAGAAATAATCTCCTTCATAATTAGTTTCATTAGTATAATGAGCTAACCAAACTGGCAAATTCATTTTATTTTGCCAAATATTTTCTAAATAAAACTTACTACTATATAACATTGAATCATAGCCATGCTTTTTAAGTTCTATTGCAAATGCATTAAATGTTTCATCTAAATCATGAATGCTTATTCCGTATTTTTTAAATTTGCTCCAGTTTTCCCAGTCAAAGGCAATTGGAAAGTCTAATTTTTCTCCAACTAACATATCAACTGTCCACCTTGCATGTTCTAAAGCTTTATCAACACTAGTTGCCGCTGAATAAACATATATACCGACCTTTAAACCTACATTTTTAGCTCCCTCAATATTTTGCCTAAAGTATGTATCCATGGATATATCTTTATCTATATCTGAGTTAATTCCCATACGCATTATTACAAATTCAACCCCAGCATTTTTAATACTTTGAAAGTCAATATTTTCTTGCCATCTTGAAACATCAATACCAATCATTGTATTGTCATTTTTTTTGCTTTCAATAACAGTTTCGATTGGCAAAGTAGATGTGTTTTTATTGTTATTTCCAGATGATGAGATTTCATCTACAACATTAATATTTAAATACTTTCTTTTTTCATTATTAGATGAATCCTTTATAACATATTCAACTTTATAAATACCAGTAGTAGTCAAGTCATAAAATCCCTCAATTTCACAAGTAGGATTTCTATCATAATTATCTCCAAAAACAATCTCGTTACATGGGTAATATTCATCCATTACCTTAATAGTTCTAGAAGTTGCAGCGTTTATAAATACGGGTGGTGTAGTATCAATGACATTGTAAAATATCTCTTTTTTATATGTTTTATTTTCAAACGAAAATTCAAGAACTAGTTTATGATTTCCTATTTCATTTGTATCAATTAAATTATTTTCAGTAAGAATAGTAGTATTAGTTTCTTTTATTAAGTCATGTGCATAAAAGTCACTATAAACTTGGATACCCTCATCTTTAATACTAATATTAACCTCATCTGGTATTACTACTTCTTTTTCTTTGCAGCCTGTTATAAAAAAAGAAAGCAAAATAACTATTATTAATTTCATAAACATCACTAGTACAATTATATAATAAAATAATAAATTATGATATAATAATTTGGAATTAAGGAGGGTATTTATGCAAATTAAAGAAGAATACATTTGTCCAAAATGTAAACATAAAAATAGAATTAAAATTTATTCTTCTATTGAAGGTGATAAAATAAAAAAAATAGTTGATAAAAGTATATTTACTCATGAGTGCAAAAATTGCCAAGAGAAAGTTAAAGTTGAATACCCTCTTACTATAAAAGGAGATAATTACACCATATTTTTTACTCCTAGTAAAAATGAGAATATAGATGATGCCCCATCTTCAATAAATCGAGTGTGTGATACTTATGCCGATTTAAAAGAAAAAGTTTTAATTCTAGAAGATCATTTAAATGACATTCTAATTGAGGAAATTAAAAATCAAATTAAAATTAATCTTGTAAATCTTGACATAAAAAATATTGATGATTTAGAAAGAATAAGATATAACGGATCAGATGAAAGTAATCTTAATTTTAGTTTAATTGGTGTGGGCAAGCTCGTAGGAATAAGTATATCAATTTATAAAAATATGAAAAGAAAAATGAAATTAAAGAAGATTAACAAAAGTGTTTTAATTGATGAATACACTTATAAAAATTATATA
Source organism: uncultured Bacilli bacterium (assembly GCA_910587065.1). GTDB lineage: Bacteria > Bacillota_I > Bacilli_A > RF39 > UBA660 > CAG-582. The sequence continues at coordinate 8,031 of CAJUMA010000020.1, forward strand.
AGAAGAGGTCATTATGAAATTACAAGTCAAAAACGCATCAGTTTCTTTAAATGGTAATACAATTTTAGAAGAAGTTAATTTTGAAATTAATGATGGTGAACATATCGCGTTAGTTGGAAGAAATGGTGCTGGAAAGACCACTCTTTTACGTGCATTAGAAAACAATGATATGTTTGATGAGGGGGTTGGTGAAGAAAAATTCCAAATTAATAAAATGGGAACTTTTAATATAGGTTACATGAAACAAGTTGATTTTGAAGATGAAAGTATAACTCTTCTAGAAGAAATTCAAAAGCCATTTAAAAATCTCATTGATATGGAGAAAAAATTATCATGGTATGTTGAAAAGATGAACGAAAATAATTCAGATAAAAGCATAAAAGAATATACGGATTTGCAAGAAACATTTAAACTCCTTGGCGGTTATTCATATAAAAAAGAATACGAAATAATGATAAATAAATTTGGCTTTTCAGAAACAGATAAATCAAAATTAATATGTGAATTTTCTGGAGGACAAAAAACGAAAATTGCTTTTATAAAACTCCTATTAAGTAAACCTGATATCTTAATGCTTGATGAACCTACTAATCATTTAGATATAAAAACCATTGAATGGCTTGAAGAATATTTAAAGAATTACAAAGGAGCCTTGATTATAGTTTCACACGATCGTATGTTTATAAATAATATTGTCAATATTATTTATGATATAGATTATGGAAAATTAGTCAGATATAAAGGAAACTATACTTTTTATGAAAAACAAAAAAAACAAAATTATGAGAAGACTTTAAAAGATTATGAATTTCAACAAAAAGAAATAAAAAGATTAAAAAGCATATACGAACGATTTAGATATAAACCATCAAAAGCTAGCATGGCCTTATCAAAGTTAAAGCAAATTGAACATATGGATCTAATAGATAAACCATTAGAGACGGATATGCGGGTATTTAAAACTAATTTAAGTGAGATGGAAGAATCCGTAAAGAAAGTTTTAATTGCTGATAATTTAGTTATTGGTTACGATAAACCACTTGCTAATATAGATTTAACAATCATGCGAGGTAAAAAAATTGGTGTAATAGGTGAAAATGGAATTGGGAAGTCAACTCTTTTAAAAACTTTAAATGGCTTAATCGACCCTATAAGCGGTCATGTTTCTTATGGTTTACATGTAACGCCAGGTTATTTTGATCAAAACTTAGCAATGATTGATAAAGACAATACTGTTCTACAAGAATTTAGAAGTCACTTACCAAATCTTACTGAGCCAATTTGTCGTCGTGCTTTAGGTTCATTTTTATTTAAAGGAGACGATGTTTTAAAAAAAATAAATGTTTTATCAGGCGGAGAAAAAGTTCGACTTGAATTATGTAAAATATTATTTGATAAACCAAATTTTTTACTTTTAGACGAACCAACTAATCATATGGATATTTCTAGTAAAGAACACCTTGAAGACATCTTAAGCGAGTACCAAGGAACAATAATATTTGTCTCTCATGATCGCTACTTTGTCAAAAAAATAGCAGATCAGCTACTAGTATTTGAAAAAAACGGCGTAACTTTCTATCCCTATGGCTATGACGAATACACTATATCAACAAAGGAAAAACTAAAAACTACTTTAGTTGAAAAAAGTGCTCAAAAAGTTAAAGAAGAACCAGAAAACAGAAAAAAAGTAAATACTTATGAGTTAAAAAAGGGATTAAATCGTTTAGAAAATGAAATAATTAAATGTGAAACAAAAATAAAAGTTTTGGAAAGCGATCTTTTCAATACGGATGTTTATACAGATTATAATAAATCAAATGCAATTAACGAAAAAATCAAACTCCTTCAAATAGATTTAGAAAAACTTAATTCCAAATGGGAAGATTTAACAAATATTTTAATAGAAAATTAAAAGACGAATTAGGCTTCGTCTTTTGTTAATTTCTTATAAATTTTCTTAATAGCTGATGAACTTACATTTTCAATCGTATACATACCATCATCTTTCATGTTTTGGTATATTTCATCTTGCATTTCTAAATTGTCTAAAAGACCTTGATGGAATACGCTTCTTGAAGTTTCATTACTTGATTCAATCGTTGAATACATATAAAGTGATGTCAAAGATTTTGTCAAATTCAATATATTTTCTAAAACTATTTTATTATTCACAATTATCACCCATTAGCTTTTCTAAATTACTCATTAAATCAGAATGTCTATCTATCTGATTCTCAAACATAGTTAAATAATTATCATCATCAATTATATCTTTACTGTTGTTTAGTATTTGTATAATCAATTTTTCATGATTATAAACATCTTCTAAATAATTTAATTCTTTTTGACTCATATTTATCCCTCCACTTATATTATTGCCAATTTTTCTTTTAATATACTTATATTTAGATAAAATAAGCGGAAATGTATGTACAGCTCGTACGAGAGAAAAATAACAAGTAATACAAAAATAAGTAGAAATATCACCTCAATACTTTGTATTATTAACTTTTGATCAAGAAGCAAGAAGATGATTCATTTTTAGTTAATCAAATCATTTGTCTCAAATTATAATTCGTGCAATGAAGATTCTAAAATAACAAATTTAAAAAGGAAAATTTTAAGTTACTTACATAGATTTTAAGCAAAACATAAGTTTTGTCTTTTTATTTTTAAAATCTATGATATAATTAGCGTACGCTAGTAAAAGAAGGTGCATTTATGGAACGATACAAATCAGCAAATTTAGTAAGTGTTTTAGGTATAGTTGGCAATATTTTCCTTCTTATAATAAAAACTATTGTTGGAATAATATCACACTCTCAAGCGATGGTTTCTGATGCTTTAAACTCCGCAGGCGACATCATATCTTCATTAATGACTTTTATTGGAAATAAAATATCTTCTAAGGAAGCTGATGAAGATCATAACTTAGGGCATGGAAAAGCCGAGTATATTTTTTCTATGCTAATAAGTATACTTATGGTATTTTTTTCTATAAGTGTTTTATGTTCATCAATTAAGTCTTTATTCATTGAATATGATTATAACTATTCTCACTACTTATTGTTAGTCTGTATTGTAACTATTATAATTAAATTTATTCTCTATTTAATTACTTCTCGTGTTGCTAAAAAGTATGATAATTTATTAGTTGCAGCAAATTCTAAAGATCATATTTATGACTGTATACTAACCAGTCTAAATCTAGTTGCCTCTATTTTTGGAGCTTATGGAATCACCTTTATTGATGGTATAGTGGGGTCCATAGTTGGTGCTTGGATATTTGCAGTAGCGATAAAACTATTTAAAGAATCATTCGATGTTCTTATGGATAAAGGAATGAATGATGAATTAAAAAATAAAGTAATAAAAATAGTAAAAAATCATCCAGAAATAAAAAATATTAATCATTTTAATTCAACTCCTATAGGGTATCGATATCAAGTATCTTTAACGATATTTGTCGATGGAAATATGACAACTTTTGAAAGCCATAATATTGCAAATAATTTAGAAAAAGAAATTTCAAAATTGGATGAAATATATTTAACAGTAATTCATGTTAATCCAATAAATGACAAACGTAAAAACAAACGTTAAAAGAGATAACTTTAATTACTATTTTATTGTAGAATGACATATAATTTGTTAGAATATAAATAGAAGGGTGATAAGTATGGCTAAAAAAATTCCATCAAGAAATTACATAATTTTAGTTGGGGTAATCGTACTTGTTATAAGTGCCTGCTTTGCTTTTTACAATTTATCCAACATATATAAAGATAATAAAAGTAAAACAAGCCCTTTATCAAATAAGGAAGTATTATATGAGGATTTAAAAGAAACAACAAAAGAACTTAATGCTGACACATTCCTTGTAATAAGCTTTACACAAGATGAGCAAGTTCATAACACAGAAAATGAAATAAAAAAATATTTAAAGAATAATAATTTAATAGATAATGTTATGTATTTAAATGTAATTGAACATATGACAGAAACTAATTTTCTAAAAAATCTAAATGCCACCCTTAATTTAAGTGGCAATTTAGAAATTAGAAAATTTCCAGCATTAGTATATTATAAAGAGGGCGTTCCAACTTATACAGCAGACTCTAAAGAACACTTGCTTAATAAAGATGATTTTGTTCAAGTTGTCGATATGTATGAATTAAATAAGTGACAAGAAGATATATCTTGTTTTTTTTATTAATAATTATATAATTATAAATGGAAGTGATAATTGTGATTAATATTGTATTGTTTGAACCAGAAATTCCTGGAAATACAGGAAACATTATGAGAACATGTGTAGCAACAAATTCTAAACTTCATTTAATTAAGCCATTAGGATTTTCCCTCGAGGAAAAATATATTAGAAGAAGCGGAGTCAATTATATTGATAAATGTAATTACACAGTCTATGAAAACATTGAAGATTTTTACAAAAAAAATAAAGGCACATTTTATTATTTAACAAGATATGGTCATAAACCTCATACTGAATTCGATTATAGTGATTCAAATGAAAATATATATTTTATTTTTGGAAAAGAATCTACAGGAATACCACTAGAAATACTAAAACCCAATTTAAGTCATTGTATGCGCATGCCAATGACAGACAATGTAAGAGCACTTAATTTATCAAACACAGTAGCAATAATGACATATGAAGCACTTAGACAACAAAATTATAATGATTTACTTCGCGATGAACCTCACAAGGGAATAGACTATATCGAAAAATCAGAATAACTAAAAAAGAAGCTTCTTATGCAGCTTCTTTTAATATGTCTTCATCTGTATAATCATCGTTCTTTTTATCTTGACGATCAGTAGATTTATCACCTGGGAATTGTTTTACATTAGATTCAGCATCAATTAAAATTGCATAAACTGGACAAGCTTCTTCAGCGCTTTTAGTTTTTTCTGTTACTTCGTCGCTTATTACTTTAGATAAACCTTCTTCATCAAAATCAAAATTTTCTGGAGCAATAGCAACACACGCTCCACAGCCGATGCATTTTTCTTGATCAACATTTAATTTCATATAATCTTCTCCTTACACTTAGATTATACAGATTTACAACTTAAAACTCAACTTTTATATACAAAAATATACATATTATGATAAAATTCTAGTAGGGTGAAAAGTATGCAAAGTAGAATGGATAAATATAATGATTCTAACATTGCTTATAAATCGCGAACACAAAGGAACCAAGATTTATATGAAAATGTTAAAAATAGTTCATTAACTGATTTTGACGTCAATTCTAATATTTCTGTTATAGAGGAAGATGCTAAAAGCATAGACATAACAAAATTAGGAAAAATACTTGATAAAAAATACAATGACTATTCACCAAAAAGAAGAAGTATAGATGTACCTAATGTTTACGAAGAACCCATAATTGATCAGCCACTTGTTGATACTAAAGAATATGATATAAACGCTATTTTAGAAAAAGCAAAACAAGGGAAAAATGTTGATTACAATAAAGAAAGATTAAAAAAAGTAAGAGAAGCACAATATGAAATATTAAATAATCTTGATTTGGAATTAAAAAAAGTTGAAGATGCTAAAAGAATTAGTGAAAGAAAAGCAGAAGAAGATACCCTTATGAATTTAATTAGCACTATAACACAGATAGAGAGCAAAAATAAAGAAGAATTTAAGAAAAAGGAAGCTGAAGCAATTGGGTCATTTAATGAGACACATAACGAAGATAATACTTTTGATTCAGAAAAATCCATAAATAAATTAGAAACCAAAGAAGAACCAATTAAGGTTGATACAAATGATAATGCATTAGATGTAACAAAAACTCAGAAAGAAATAAGACTAGTTGTTATCGATCCCGAAAAAGAGCAGGCAAAGAAAACAGAATTCAATGAAGAAAAAAGAGACGAGCATGTTGAACAAACGCTGTCAAAACTTGATATAGACCTATCTTCTTATGATGATTTCTCAGATATTTCTAAAAATGATACTGGAACTATTATAATTAAAGCAGTGATATTTGTCATTATAATTGCTTTAGTTGTTGGAGCCGTATATATATTAAATATATTATTAGACTTAGGATTGTTTTAAAAGCAATCTTTTTTCATACAATTAAGTATGATGAAAAGGTTTAAAACGAAGACAGTAAAAGCAAAGCATAAAGAATTAATAATATTATTAATTATCGCAATAATATTATTGTTTATCGATTATTACAATAAAAATATTACAAAAAAAATACTTGATATAGCAAGTACAAAAATAGAAGAGGTAACTAATATTTATATAAAAAATAATATTGTTCCAGAAAATGTTGATATAGAAAAATTAATTAATATTAATAAAAATGATAAAGGAGAAATATTGTATGTAGACATTGATACAAATTATGCCAATCAAATTATGGTAAGTGTTATAAAAAAGATTCAAAATAATATTTTTGAACTTGAGATTAATGATTCACTTTTAAAAAGAAACAAGAGAAATACTTATTTAAAAGTGCCACTCTTTCTTGCTGATGATGGTGCATTAATCAATAATTTAGGTCCCAAAATTCCTGTAAAATTAAACTTTTATGAACATGCATTTGGTAACATTGAAGTAGAACTTTTGGATTACGGTATAAATAACGCCATAATAAAAGTCTATTTAGAAGTAATACTTGAACAAAAAATATATATTCCTTATAAGGAAGAAAAATTAAACAAGAAATTTAGTTTATTAATAGGATCAAAAATAATAACGGGTACTGTTCCAAGTATTTATGGTGGTACAATACACAAATCATCAAGCGACTTAAATACATAAGGCTTTCTTTTTGCTATAAAATATGTTATTATGTATTATAGTAGGGTGATAGTAATGATAACCAAATATGTAGATAAAATATTTATAAATCCAGCTATCGAGAATGGTATTCAATCGTACATGCTATATAAGGAAGATAAAACTTATCCAGCTATTTATACATTCGAAATGAATGTAATTAAGGCATTGACTATTATTTATGGTGAAAAAAGTATTTTATTACCCTATAAGATTGATAATGAGAAGGCTTTTGAATGCAATTTACTCATGTATGACTTAAAAGAAAATGCTATGAAAAGTTTTATAAATTATATGAATGAATATTATGAATTTATGAAAAATTACAAGTCAGAAAAAAAAGCTACAGGATTAACGACTGAAATAGAGAAAATTCTTATGGAAATGATTATTAAAAGAAGCAAAAGAAAAGAATTTACACAAGGCGAATTAAAAGAGTTTGATCAAGTGTTTAATCCAATAGAAGGAAACTTAAAAAAGATTAAGTCACTAGTTTCAGTGAATAATGGTCTAATTGTTAGAGCATGGGAAACAAATAAGATCGAATTAAGAAATACTCAACTCCGAATGATAGCTATAAATCCCAACTTGTTAGATAGTAATTTATATACTAAATATGGTTATAACATAAAAACAATCGCTTCTCTTAGTGAAGAAGAAATAGAAAAAGTTAATCATATAATTACCATCGAAGAGAATAGAATAAACTTAGAACAAAAAAAAGTTCAAGCCTTTAAAAGGGGGAAAATTGTTTTAACAACGGGCAATGGATTTGTTGATAAATTATTGCTTTTAAGCATTATCGCAACAGAATTGATGATCGGAATGGTAATAATGTCAGTTATAGGGGGATAACATGAAAATAAAATTAAATAATTTAGAATATGAGGTAGTAAAAAATTACCGTGATGGGTTTGATAAAGAAAGTGTGGAAGAAAAAACTACAGAATATTTTAGCGAATATGATTATATATTTGGTGACTGGGCTTACGGAAAGTTAAGGTTAAAAGGCTTTTATAAGAAAGACAACAAAAAAGTTACTAAAATAAATAATGTTGAAAACTTAGAAAAGTACATCAAAGAAAATTGTGCTTATGATTGTAAATATTTTTTATTAGAAAAGAAATAAAATTAGGTTGGTGAGGAACTAGTATGAATGATAATATACAAATTTTAAATAAGAATGGAGATATGATGTCTGTTGAGGCAATCGCTCATATACAAATTGTAGGTGAAAACAAAAAGTATCTTATTTACACATTAAATGAAAAAGTCGATAATGATTTAACTAAAATTTACATTGCTGAAACAATCGAAAAAGATGCAACAGGCGGTTCTGTAAATTCAATAAATGAAAATGACTGGGCAGCTTTAAGAGAAAAATTGGTAAGAATATCTCATAAAGAAGAAATTGCAGATGTATCATATTTACAATTTGGTGATACTACTTTTAATGTTGGAGAAGCAAAGAAGTTAGCTGTTACTTCGGTTGCAAAACAAGCGTTTAAAGATGCTCAAGCAACTCATACAATTTCAACAAATCAAACAGAAACGCCAGTTATTTCGGAAACATCATCATTTTTTGAAATGCCAACAGAAACGGTGCAAGAAAACGGACAACCAAATCAAAATATTTTTGCAAATCCTCCACAGCCAGTACAAGTATCACAATCAGAAGATTTACCTCAACCAGAACAATTAGTTGAACCAGTCGAGGAGCCAAATGTGCCATTAAACAATCCAACACAAGTTGAATCTGCTTCTTTACCAGTTCAAACTATTCCAAGTGCGGTATATTCTGAAACTTTAGAGCAGCAAGAAAAAGTGCCAACTACAGCGGAAACTAACGAAGCTGAACCAGTAGCCTCAATCAATGTAGAAGGAAATATTCAAAAAGAAATAATATCAGATGAAGACGCATTAAAGGCAATAGGTATTATTCAAGATTATATAGCACAAGAAGAACAACAATAGGAGGTTTTTATGAATTTAAAAGAACATATTAATATCGTAGAAGCAAGACAAGTATTAGACCAATTAAAATTATACGCAGAGGGAAAAATTGCAAGTAGAGATAACAGTATTGAAGTGGCACATCTTTCAGAAATGAATCTTGCTAGTCAGCCAGTAATAGAAAGTGATCATTTAGGAGAAGAAAGTGTTTTACAACCGATAATAAATGATGAAACTATGGTTAAGAGTGCTGGCGCAGATACCCAAGGAGAAAATATGATGTTATCTTCCGCTTCAGAATCTCCAGCTATATCTTCGGGAACGCAGCTAGTTAGCTCTGATTCAACAGCAAAAATAGAAGAAAATTCAACTACAGAAATACAAGAAAACAACGTGCAAGGGGCAAAAGATTACCAACCAAGTAGTATGGCGACTGAAATGCCAGCTACATCTCTATCTAATCAAGGAGTCTTAACATCACAAATTGGAGATGATTCAGTCAATCTGTCTCAAGAAACTGAAACTTTAAATCAAGGAATAGAAGCTTTAAAAACTAAGGAGTATGATGCTAGTACGCCAAGTATAGAAAATACTTTGATTAATCAATCACCTGTTTCAGGAAGTTTTACAAGTACTGTTCAAAATTCCATTGAACAAAATACAAAACAGATTCCAGAACAGGGAGGAACACTTGATTATAATCAGCCAGCGACGATTAGTGGAGTAGCAGAAACTTCATTAATTGAAGGATCTGCGAGTAAAGTTCAGAGTGAAAAAGCATCTACCGAATTTAATACTGATGGACAAATAGCCGAAATGGTTACAATTCCAGAAATTTCAATACCAGAAACTGGAATACCATCAAATACAGAATCTTATCAAGCTACTTCAAGCGGAAGCCAAGCGTATATAGCTGATGTAACTCCATCCGAGAGTGATGTAAATGTAACTATGCCAACTGGGCTAACTCCTGATGTAGCAAACGATCAAACATTAGTTGTAGGACCAGAATCTTTTACACAATCAAGATAATTTAGAGTATGGGTAATAAAACTCATACTTTTTTCATAACTATTACTATGGATAATTTAATAGCATATTATTACAATTTAAGTGTTGATAAATTTAAAAATATTGACAACGGTTTATTAGTTGAATCTAATAACAATCTTTATATTGCAAAAGAAATTCAGAATATGGATAACTTTAATCAAATACTTCCAAATTTAACTAGCGATTATTATCCACCATTAATAACTAAAGAGGGGAACTATACTTTTAATTATAATGGCAAATCATATTTGCTTTTTCAGGCTATTAACCCCGCGGATAAAATTGAGAATCATCTACTTAACATTCCAGTTTTATCAAACATAACAATTGATTATTCAAAAATATGGGAAAATAACATTGACTATTTCATTAGAAGAATTACAGAGTCAGAAGATAGAGAGGTAGACGAAATTAATTATATGAATTATTACATTGGCATGTCTGAAAATGCTATAGCTATAAACGAAAGAGCAAAAAGAATTAATGGTGCTACCCGAATATGTATAAGTCATTTTCGTATAAAATACCCAAATTACAGTTTAACTTATAAAGACCCTTCCGAACTTATGATTGATTATGTGTCGCGGGATATTGCTGAGTATACTAAATCAAAATTCTTTTATGATGAAATGGATTTCAAAGAAGTAATTGCATTAATTAATAGATATCAACTTTCAGATAAAGAAATAATGTTTTTAATAGCGAGATTAATGTACCCAAATTATTATTTTGATTTACTGTCAGATAAAAATATTGAAGAGCGAGAAATAATTATTAATAAAAGAAAATCATATGAAAAATTTTTATTAAATTTATTAAAGCAAATAAAAACAACCAATTTGTTTATTGAGATACATTGGTTGAATATTTAAAGTTCTACGTTTATTACACCTTTACAACTAGGAACTACTTCCTTGATTGCTTCATAAATGTTATCTTGAATAGTAAAATCCTGAAAAGCACAAGCTGCACAAGCTCCGTATAATTTTACATAAACGTATTTATCCTCATATTTGATGAACTCAATATCGCCACCATCACTATTCAAATAAGGTCTAAGTTGATTTATTATTTCTAATATCTTTGTTTTATCATTTGTCTCATTGATTTTTTTAGTTTCTAAAGATTTATTATCCTTTTTAGATAAATTAGTCTTTTTATTTTCCATAAGAATCACCTAAAAAGATTATAACATGTCTTCAATGAAAGTTTAAGTTTTTTAAGCACTACTATGCCTTTTTATACAAAGCAATGTAGCAATTGCTTAAGAAAATTTTTAATAAAGAGTATACAAAAATCTGTTTTTTTGCTATAATTATACGCGAGGTGCAATTATGGAAGACTTAAAGGTCGGAAGTGTTGTCAAGGGAAAAGTTACTGGAGTAGAAACTTACGGTATCTTTGTAAAGCTAAATGATGATTATAGTGGCTTGGTTCATATATCAGAAATTTCAGATAAATTTGTAAAAGATGTTCACAAGTGTGCGAATATTGGGGAAATTATCTATGTTGAGATAAAAAATATAGATAAAAATAATAAAAGATGCATATTGTCTGTAAAAGAACTAAATTATAGAATTGATGAAAACAGAAAAGTTAAAGAATCAGTTCGTGGATTTAGCCCTTTAAAACAACACTTGCCAGTTTGGATTGAAGAAAAATATAAAGAAATTCATACAAACAAATAAAAACTCCTTTGCTATGGAAAAAAAGCAAAAAATAATTGACATTGCAAAATATGCTGTGTTATAATCAATTTGTTCATGTAAAGGAACACGGAGAAATACCCAAGTCCGGTTGAAGGGACTGGTCTTGAAAACCAGGAGGTCGGCAACGGCGCGGGGGTTCGAATCCCTCTTTCTCCGCCATTTAGTTTTTTTTATACATCGCGGGATAGAGCAGTCTGGTAGCTCGTCGGGCTCATAACCCGAAGGTCGTTGGTTCAAATCCTTCTCCCGCAACCATTGGTCCGTTAGTCTAGAGGCCTATGACGTCTGCCTGTCACGCAGAAGATCACGGGTTCGAATCCCGTACGGACCGCCATTTTTTTGGCTCCATAGCTCAGTCGGTAGAGCAGAGGACTGAAAATCCTTGTGTCGCTGGTTCAATTCCCGCTGGAGCCACCATTTATTTGCTACATAAATTGGTTGTTTTTTTATTAAAACTATTGATTTAATTGTAAAAGTAATGTATATTAAAGTAGTCTTACAAAAAGGAAGACATTACTGGTGCTTGCCCGAGTGGCGGAATAGGTAGACGCACAGGACTTAAAATCCTGCGGGTGTTAAAGCCCGTGCCGGTTCAAGTCCGGCCTCGGGCACCATTTTAATTATTTTTTCAAAACATTGTGTTTTGGGCGATTAGCTCAGTTGGTTAGAGCACCTGCCTTACAAGCAGGGGGTCATAGGT
>CAJUMA010000021.1 GCA_910587065.1 uncultured Bacilli bacterium
CAATAGAGGTACCTTCAATAATTGGAACAGATATAGGAATAGAACAAAAGGGAACGTTAAACTTTTATGATGGAGTAGTAGAAGGAAAAATAGGTATAAATGGAGATGTCGAAAAAACTCCAGAGGAATACTTTGTTTTTGTTGACCATAATGATGTAAAAGATGCCCAAAAAGTATATTTAGTTAAAGAATTAAATAGAGCAGTAGCAAAAACTATAACAAATGGGACAGTGTATTACTTTAATTTACAAGATAGTATAAATTCGTCGTATTTAACAGGGTATAAAATATATGCCATAAGAGACTTTGAGGCCCCTTATGAATTAAGTGTTAATGAAGGAGAAACTATCGAATTTGATATAACTGGTTATAATGTTTTAACAGGAAATGCCATAACAAATAATGGAATATTAACATTAACTGATAGTGGAGCAGAAAAAGGTGAACTAAAACCATCAGTTGCCATAACAAATAATGGAACATTAAATATTAATGATATAAGTATTAGCGAGACAACTGATGCAAATGTAATAGAAAATACTAAACTTGTTAATATAAAAAAATCAGTAATAACAGCAAAGAATGGATATGCAATTTCTGTATCAGGGGAAGCTTCATTAAATATGGATGATGAAAGTTATTTATATGCTGATAAATGTGCTTTGTATTTACATGATATAGATTTTACGGTAGATAGTGGAAATATTAGAGGAATCTATATCGAAACTACAGCTTCTTTAACAATAGAAGGCGGACATATTACAGGAACAAATTCAATTTATGCAGTAAATAACAAAAACAAAGCAACTATGACTGGCGGTACGATTAGTAATGATTCAGGTATTGGAGTACTAAATTATAGTAGTAATAATACTTTTGAATTCATTAACGGAAATATAATTGCTAATCGAGGAATAAACGGTGGAAATACAACTATTAGTGGTGGAACAATATATGCTCATACTGGTGTATATGGTGGTACATTAACTATGACTAGAGGAGAAATAATTTCATCTAATACAGGTATAAATGGTGCAACAATAACTATAAGTGGAGGTCATATTGAAGTAACTAGTGAGGGAGTTCATGCAATGGAAGGTGTCTCTGGGACAATCAATAAACTTACTATTGATTCCGAAGTGCATGGTATATTCTTAAAAAGATCTAATAAGCTTACTGTTAATGATATTATTATAAATTCAAAAGGGGAAGGGATTTATACTTATGGTGCTACATTGAATTTCTATGGTGGAGAAATACATTCAAAAATAGCTCTATATTATACTGGTTCCAGTAATTGCTTTATATATGACGGTATTATAGAAGGAAGTAATTACGGAATTTATAATACTTCTTATAATGATATTACTATTGGAACGAAAGATAATGATGTTAAAGACAGTCCTGTTATAATTGGTGGTCTTTACGGAATTTATAATTCAAATAGTACAGCAAAAATAAAGTACTATGATGGCATAATAAAAGGTGTTACAGATGCAACATTAACTGATTATTCTGAGCTAGAAGAAGGAATGGCAGTTCTAGCCGGAGAAGAAACTATTGGAGACAATGTGTATACAACAAATGAATTAACTGCAATGAAAAACTTTTTAAAGGTTGGTGACAGTGAGTATAACAGTTTTACTAGTGCAATTAACGCAACAGAAGATACTGGAAAAATAGAAGTACTAGATGATGTTGTTTTAAAAAGTCAAGTAGTGTTTCCTACTGGAAAGACAATAGTCTTAGACTTAAAAGGCTATACCCTTACTTCTCCTCAAACTCTTATAAATCGCTCTGTGCTTACGATTACTGATAGTAGTGAAAATAAATCAGGAAAATTAGAAATTAATATAAATAATAATGGTATTGAAAATAATGGTACTCTTACAGTTGAAGATGTAACCATTAGAAATGATTCTAATCGAGCAATATACAGTTCAGGTAATTTAATAATTCAATCTGGAAATATTATTGGTAAGTCGGGAGTTAGTAGTAATACAATGACGATGAATGGTGGCGAAATTGTAGCAACTAATGGAATTGGGCTAGATGTATCTCGTAAAACTACGTTAAAAGGCGGAAAGATAACTGCATCTAATGGTGATGGAATAAGACTTGGTTATTATGGTCCTTTAACAATTGAAGCAAATGAAAATGGAACAGATTTTGTAATAGATGCAAAGGATGGTATAAATATTACTTATTCTAATGGAGTTGCCAATATGAATTCTGGTACAATAAATGCTCAAAATTCTGGAATAACAATGTCAAATGGCAAGTTTAATATGAATGGTGGAACAATAAATGCCAATAATGGAATAAATGTTACAAGTAGTAGCACTTATGTTAATGTTTATGGCGGAACAATAAAGGCAAATAATAATGGTATTATTTCTGGACATGCAGAAGTTACTATTGGAAATAATGATGGAATAATAAATTCTACACCTTTAATTATAGGGGAAAATGGTGTTGTAAACTCTAGCAATAGTAAATTTTACTTTTATGATGGTATTTTTAGAGGTACAGAAAGTGCAATAAATGGAGACTATAATGCTCTTGCTGACAATACACTTCTTCATACAGAGAATGTTGATATAGACGGAACAACTTATGAAGAGGCAACATTGGTCGAACAGGAAAACTTTTTACGCGTAAATGGTGAAGAGTATAATTCTTTAAAAAGAGCAGTTGATGCAATTGAAACTTCTGGAACAATAGAATTAATAGCTTCATCAACAACAGCAACATCAACAACAATTCCAGATGGAAAAACAATTATATTTGATATGTGTGGAAATACACTAAATATGAATGCATCTTTAATAAATAATGAAAATTTAATATTAACGGATTCGAGCGATAACAAATCTGGTGCATTAATATTTAAAAACTCTAATACCATATTAGAAAATTTAAAGAATTTAACTATTCAAGGCGGTAAAATTGAGAATCTTGGTGGCCCAGCTATTAATAACAAAGCTAATATTGTGATTGAAGATGGAATGGTTAAAGGGGCCACTTATGGAATACAAAATAATGGTACAGTTAATTTAAAAGGTGGAACGATTAATGGTGTGACGGCAGGAATCAATAATGGAAATGTAAATGTTGAAGGTGGATTTTTAGAGGGAAGTATTGGAGTTTGGAATTGCAAGCTTACAATGAGTGGTGGAACTATTCACACTAGTTCAACAGGAATTCTTGATACTATTGAAACGAATATAACTGGTGGAATTATAATAAGTGATAACGACTATGGTATAAAAATTCGAGGAAATAATGGTTCAAACTATTATCACTCTATTTCGAACGTGATAATTCAGTCCAAAAAGAGTGGAATTGAAATAGGGCATTATGTTAATTGGACTCACATTTATCGTGCTAATGCGAATATTAGAAATGTAACGATTAATACAGAATCTACAGGTATAGATGTGATTTCGGCTTCAAAAGTTAATATATATGACAGCACAATTAATGGAAAAACAGGGGTTTATTCTGAAGGAACTACAACTATAGTTGGAGGTAAAATTAGTGGAACTAATTATGGTGTGTATACAAGACAAAATAATTCAGGCTCTGGTACGATAACTTTAGGTAATAATGAGGATAATTATTTGAGCATACCTGAGATAATTGGGGATAAGTATGGTGTTTATAAAGAATCGGGTATTATTAATTTCTATGATGGAATAATAAAAGGAGTAACAGAACCGATATATGGAACATACGATAGCCTAGTTACTAATATGACAATACAGGAAACAAATGTGGTTATTGAAGAGCAAACTTATATTGTTAATATCCTTGTTCCACAAACAGACTTTATAAGTAATGGCAGTACAAAATATAATAATCTTCAAACAGCTATAAATGAGGCAAATAGTGGAGATGTTCTTCAAGCTATTGATGATGCTTTTATATTTGAAGCAATAGAAATTGGTGCTGATAAAAACTTTAATGTAGATTTAAATGGACATATTTTATCTTTTAGTAATTCCATTACAAACAACGGCACTGTTTCAATTAACAATAATAGTGGAAGAACAGCTAAAATTTATAGTACAAGGGGTTCAAAAATTATAATTAATAATGGCAACTTTACACTAACTAATGTTACTATAGATGATAGTGTAACAAGAAATAATCCTTTGACTAACTCAGATAATGCTTATATGAAAATAAAAAACTGTGACTTTGTTGTTGATAAAGTGGTTGATAATAAGGGCGAATTAATAATTGAAGATTCTAATATAAAGGTTTCTGCAAGTAATTATTCAGTGAATAATACAGGAACAGCTAGTATACTAAATACAGATATGATTTCAACGAGAAATTCGGCTATTTATACCTCAGGTCCACTTAATGTCTTTGGTGGAACATATGTGGGATCATCTAATAGCAATATAATATACGCAAATGCCTCTAGTGATTCTGATTTGTCAATAGAATCAACTACAGTAGGATCGGCAACAGTTAGAGCAAATATTTTTGTTAATAGCGGAACTGTTAAAAATATGAAAAATAATAATATATTCGGAAATATTGAACTTAAATCAGGTGTTCCAAGTGCTAATTTAGTGGGAAATAATATAGTTATTAACAATCAAATTAATCGATATGAATTTATAGCGGTAAATGCCTTAACAAGTTTAATTGGTTCAAATAATACGATTAACATTGATGCAACAGGAGTTAACTATAAACAAACTGGAATTGCTTTAACAGGTAATATGGAATTAACAAATACAGAAATTAACATTATAGGTGGAAGTGTTGCTTGTGCTATAAAAACTTCAGGTACAGATAAAACGGATACTCTAGATAACTTACACGTTAATATTATAAATTCCCAGAATGCATATGGAATGTATATAGATGGAAGTGATGTAACACTCAATGATTTAGAAGAAACAATAATTGATGTTGCGGGTACAAATGCTTATGGAGTTTATATAAATGGTGGTTCATTTACTATGGGAAGTAAAGATGCATCAGAAACATCAGGAACAGCAGAATCAAGTGTATCTGTAACTAATCCATTGATACGTGCAATTGGTACAACTTCTGGTATTGGTGTAAGAAAAGTAAATGGATTATTTAATTATTATGATGGTAAGATAATTGGTTCAACATCATCTACACCTGACACAACAAGTTCAACAGAACCGTACTATGAAGTAGCAAAAAGAATAGATTCTGAAACAGGATATGAATATGCTACTCTAGAATATATGAGGTAAAATATATGAATAAGAAGAAAATAATTATAATAATTGGTGTATTAGTTTTATTTCTAGTATCTCTTATAACTGTAGGTCTAATTACTAAGAATAAATATAGTAAAAAGATTAGTAATCTTGAGAAAATACATATTCAAGAATTTATTAATGATTATGGTGTTTCTTTAGAACAAGTGGATACTGATGAAACTAAAGAAAATGATCGTTATATAAGTTATGCTTTATATTATAATTTAGATGATACAAATAAAGTAAGTTTATCTAATAAAGAAATAAAAGATACAATAGACAAAGTATTTAATGTTAACATAAGCGAAGAAGAAATCAAAAATATTGGAATAACTCCATATTTATTAAATAATTTTATAAAGTATGATGTTACAAATGATACATATGAACTTGATATAAGTAACTTAAAGAATGCTGATATTGCTAAAATACCAATCATAAAATATGAAATAAGTAAAGTAAAAGAAGTAAAAGAAGTAAAAGAAGATAGGTATGAAGTAGAATTAATGCAATATAAAGTTTCTAATCCATATGAAATATTAAATTATTATATGGATAAAAACGATTATGATACAAAAAATATATCTGATTATTTATCTGGTGATAAAAATATAAAAGTGATGAAAGAGGCTTTGGATTTAGAAGCATTAAGAAATATTCAAAATGAGGGTACTAAGATTAAGGCAACTTTCATAGTTAAAGATAATAAACTTTTACTTGACTCAATTCGTTAAAAAGTATTTTATATACTTTTTTTCTTTTGCAAGAACTTTATTATTTACAACTTTATTATACTTTGTTATAATGATATAAAGAATAGAGAGGTATATTTTGTTATGGAGAAAATGATTAAAGTCATCAATGACAATTTAAGAAATGTAATAAGTGGTATTAAAGATCATAGAGCTGATTTGGAGAGTACTTTAGACTCGATTAAAAGTGATATGTCTTTAAAAGTTAAAGAGGCCAACGCATATAAAAGTGATGTTGAAACTGCCAGAGCAATTGTATCTTCTCTTGAAAGCGATATAGCTGATTTAGAACATGATTTAGAAGAACTGAATGATAAATTTGGTTCTAAGAATTTTAAAGAAATATTAGCTGCTGGTAATCGTGAGATTAACGCTAAAATCATTGAAAAGAAATCAGCAATAGATGAACAAAGTCAAATAATATTAGGCCTTACCGATAAGGCTCGTAGCTTAAAAGACTCTTTAATTGAATTAAGAGAAAGAAAAATGGTTACGGAAGAAAATCTACATAAAACAAAAATACTTGAAGGTTACTATGATACGAGAATTTCTGAGATAGTTAAGTTTGCTGAAGAAACTCCAGAAGAACTTGCAACATATAGGGAAGAAATTCCACAAGAAGAGTTAAATATTCAAGAAGATATTGATATTTCAAGTGTAATTGATGGTTCAATCTTTGAAGAAATTGATGAAATTTCTAGTGGAGAACCTGATGCTGATATTTTAAAAAGTGTTCTTGCTAATCCTGATGAAATCCCTGTTTACGAACAAGAAGAAACTGTTGAACCAGTAGAAATTGAAGTATCAACTACTAATCAATTAGAAAGCATGATTAGTGAAGCTAAATCTTTTGTGGAAAAGAAGAAAAAAGAAAATGCAAAAGATTTAGATAAAGAAGAAGATGAAGTAGAACAAGAAGAACAGGACGAGGGAGTTCAAGAAGATTTAGATGAAAATGTAGAAACTCCAAAAGTGGAAATTGAGGAATCTGAGGACTTAGAAGAAAAAGAAGAATTTGTTGATATTTATGTTGATGATGATGAATTAAAGGATGAAAAGCTTGATGAAACTGATTTAGATCCATTCTTAGATATAAGAGGACTGCAAGAAGAACTTGGTTTTAGTGATGAAGAAGATGAAGATGAATCGGAATCTGGTGAAGTAGTTGATTTAAGCGTAGAAGAAGATGATGGAGAAGTCATTAACATTGATGAAGAATTAATATCATCTGAAAAGGACTTTGATACAAATGATGAAGATGTAGCTTCAGAGTTTACTAAACTTGGCCTTGATATAAATATGTTTAGTATAGATAGTATTGATGCAATTAAAAGAGCGTTTGATAAAGAAACAGTGAAAGAGTTCATTAATATAATGAAGAAACATGATTTAAGTAAGGACTTAGTTTATACTAATCATAAGGTACTTACTGATGTTACTCCACAAAACTTAGATCAAATGTTAACATTACTTGAAAAAACTGATGGTAATCGTGATGATATTGCACTTGCCTATAAGTATTTAGATAAGGTTAATGTATCTAAACTTGAACAAATAATTTTAAGTGATGTTGAACCTAGTTTAACATTTAGTTTAAGTAAAGCTATTGATGATGTTTCGGAAGATAATATTTCTGATGCTTTAGGCTTATCAAGAAAAGCATCAGAAATACTTAAGAAAACTGCTTCGAAAGAAGATTATAAAGTAATGAATACATTACCTGATATAGTTTTTGAAAATTATCGCGAAATAAAGTCACTTAATGTTGATAATTTAGAAGAGTGTATTTCTAAATATCCTCATAGGTTTGCTTTAACTCATAGTAAGTTCCATGAGATTTTGGATAAGTATGATACTGATGATTTAATTAGATGCATTAACAAAAATGCAGCTGTTATTGATAAATTATAGAAAGGATTAATCCTTTCTTTTTTTGTGTAAATGAGTTTGTAAATTCACATTTTTTTCACAGTATTCGACATATTGTTTGGTATAATGGTTTTGAATACTGGGAAGGTGGAATGTTTTTATGCGTATTAGATTATCAATGTTGATAACTATATTGTTATTAACATTTGTTCCTTCAATAGTTTTGGCTGATAGTGTTGAAATTGCTGGTTCGGCTGTTGCAATTAGAACACTTCCAGGAACTAATGGTTCACTAATTATTCGTACTAATCATGGAGATTCTTTTAATCTTTTAAGTAATGATAAGTTTAAAGATCAAGGCGGCTGTCCTGATGGCTGGTATAAAGTTTCCGTTGATGGACGAGAAGGATATGTTTGTTCTACTTATGTTCGTGTTATAAAAACTACTGTTTCAACAGATCCTAGTGCTGTATCAAATTGTGAAAAAGAGATGTCTTCTAAAGGATTTCCTAAAGAATATTGGGGTGGATTGTGTAACTTACAAATAAATCATCCTAACTGGGTTTTTAATCCTGTAAATACAGGGTTAGATTTTAAAACAGCAGTGGAAAAAGAAAGTGCTTGTGGAAAAAACACTTTACAAACGACTAATCCAGAATATATAGATAATAGTTGTACATCAAAAACAGATTCTGGTTATGTACATGCTTCTCAAAAAGCTGTTGCTTATTATATGAATCCAGTTAATTTCTTAGATGAAAAAAATATATTTATGTTTGAGTCAAATTATATTAATACTGGTGTAAGCGATACTTCTTATGAAGCTATTGTTAATAGTAGATTATCAAGTTATATAAAATATTTACCGACACTTTCATCTGCGCTTAATGCTGCTTGTAAGACTAATAATGTTAATCAAGTAATGTTATCATCAAGAATTATTCAAGAGTTGGGTAGTACTGGTCTTGCAACATCAGGTAAATATAAGGGACAGTTACTTTCTTGTATATCAGGAAATTATACATCAAGATGGAACAAGTTTTATGAAGTAAAAGATGCTGCTGGAAATATTTTAGAAAAGCATAATTTAGATCATTATTATAATTTCTTTAATGTTGGTGTTTATGATGGCACTAACGGAGATGCTGCTTATCGTGCAGTTGAAGCTGCCTATAAAAGAGGATGGGGTGGAACAGGAAATCAAACGCAAGATTTAGTTCTAGCTATCGGTGGAGGCGCAAACTTCTTAAAGACTAAATATATGGATAAAGGACAATATACTGTATATGCTCATAAGTTTAATATCCATCCGAAGAGTTCTAGTAGTTTATATGTTAATCAATATATGACAAATTTAAAAGGTCCATCAGGTGAAGCAAGTATTGCTTATAATGCTTATAAAAATGCGGGAATTTTAGGTAGCCCATTTGTATTTTATATTCCTGTTTTTAGCAATGTAGATGTACCAATTGATAATTCTCCAGGGGGATCTATAGGAGATTCTAGTAATAATACGTCTAATGGTATGAATACAGAAACTATTCTTACATCCTCAGGTTTAAAAATAAATGGTAGTTATTTAAGTGGTATAGAAATTGGTTCTTCTTTAAATGATTTAAATAATAAGATTAATGCTTTAGGGGGAAGTTTAAGTGGTGTTGACTTAAAATCTAAGGTTGGAACAGGTATGAAGATAAATGTTACTAATGGAAGTGAAACTAAAGCATATACTTTAGTAGTTAAAGGGGATACATCAGGTGATGGAGTAGTAAATGCTCTTGATTTACTTCAGGTGCAAAAAGGTATTTTAGGAACTTATAAAATGAATGAAGCTCAAAAATTAGGAGCCGATACTTCAGGAGATGGTAAGATTAATGCTTTAGATTTATTACAAGTTCAAAAGAGTATTTTAGGAACTTATAAAATAGTTCAATAGGAGGATAATATGAAAAAAATATTAGTTTTTTTAGTAGCACTTATTATGTTTATACCTACAATGGTTGTAAATGCGTCGAGTGCAAATATAAGTGTTCAAGCATCAAATACAGTGATGGTAGGTAATAATGTTACAGTTACAGTAACTTTATCTAGTAGTAGTTTAATTGGTTCATGGCAAGCAGATTTATCATATGACAAGAGTTTATTGCGACTTACTAGTAGTACTGCTGAGGCTGGTGGAGCATCTATGGTTGGTGTTTCGCAGAGTGGCACAAAAAGTAAAAAATATACATTTACTTTTAAAGCTTTGAAAAGTGGTTCTGCTAAAGTGTCAATTAATTCGTTTTATCTAGTTGATTATAATACAATGGATACAATGAATACAACAGGTGCTTCTAAAACTATTAGCATAAAAACTAAGGAGCAAATTGAAGCGTCATATTCTGATAATGCTAACTTAAAATCATTGAGTATAGATGGCTATTCGTTAACTCCTGCATTTTCTAAAAGTGTAAAAGAGTATAATGTTGAAGTTCCTAATGAAATAGAGAGTATTAATATTAGTGCTTCGAGGGAAGACGCTAATGCAAGTGTAAGTGGGACTGGTGAAAAAACTTTAGTAGAAGGAAACAACAAATTTAATGTAGTTGTTACTGCTCAAAAAGGTAATAGTGTAACATATATTGTTAACGTTTATCGTAAAGAATTAAATCCCATTAGTGTAACTGTTAAGAATAAGAATTACACTTTAGTGAGAAAAGAAGAAAATTTACCAGAGTATAAAACATTTACAGTTAAAACTGTTTTATATGAAGATACAGAAATTCCAGCTTTATACAGTGAAATAACTGGACTTACACTTATAGGTATAAAAGATGATGATGGTAACGTTTCAACATATATCTATGAGGATAATAAAATTACTGATATATATATAGAATTAGATAATTATGCCGTTACACTTTTACCACTATCTTTAAAAGAATCTGATATGTTTAAAGAATATGAAAAAACGACTATTGAAATTAGTGGAGCCTCAGTAGATGCTTATAAAATGCCAGGTTCTAAGTATGCAGTAATTTATGCATCAAATGTTGAAACGGGAGTAGAGAATTATTATACATATTTTATGGATGATGGATCTTTTCAAGTGTATGATAAAGATATAGCAAGGAATCTTGATGAAAAAATATCTATTTACAAGTATGTTATTTATGGTTTAATTGGAGTCGTTGTCTTACAATTCTTAATACTTATTTTTATACCTAAGAAAAAGAAAACTAAGAAGAAAAAACAAGATTATTTAGAGTCAATTGATTCACATATTGATGAAGAGATAAAAGATGAAATTAAAAATAATACAAAGGCAAAAGAAGAAATAAATAAAAGTAATAAAAAAATAGAAAAAGAATTTAACACTAAAGTTGAGACTAGTGAAGATAACGAAATAAAATTAATTAAAAAATAGTAAGAATGCTTAAAAAGTATTCTTTTTTTATGTAACAGAATATTCGACAAATATTTCTAAATTAGTATGCTAATATAGCAAATCGTGAGGTGGAAAAATAGTTTATTACTTTCTTTAATACCTTGGGTGAAAAAATTGGAGGTGGCTTTTAATAGTTGTAAAGAAGGTAATACAGTGATTAGCATAAAGGACTTAATGTTAATTCAAACGATTACTATTTTGTTACTAATTTTATTTAGATAATGAAAAAACATCCTTATTCTTCTGAATAAAGATGTCGAATCAATGTGGTAAGCATCATACCCAAGAGATAATCTGCTTCTTACTAATTAAATTATAACTCAATTAATTAGATTTATTCAATAGATTAAAATTTAACTTAGATTTTTATTTGAGGCATTTTTTTCTTTGCATGAAATTAAATAATTACTCATATAAAATATTAGGTGAAGATATGAGAAAACTTAAATATTTAGTTTTGATTGTTATGAGTATATTTTCTTTTTATATATCTGATAAATTATTACTTATGGTTGAAGGTATGAGTCCATTAATGCAAACAATAAATGAAGTTAAGGATTTTAAAGAATATGAACCGGTGGATGCCGTTATAAATGGTAACACGATAATCCCTGGTAAAAAAGGGAGAACTATTAATAAAAGAGAAACTTATCTTAAAATGAATGATTTTGGAACATTTAATGAAACATTCTTTGTTTATGATTATCATAGTCCAGATGTTTCTTTATATGATAATTTAGATAAAGTAATTATTAAAGGTAACAGTGATTCTGATATTTATCTAATAGTTGATTCTGATACTTTTGATGATTATTTAGTAGAAAATAAAATAAACTTTACAAAGTTAATAAAAAAAGAAAATAAAATAAAGAAAAATGATTATATAAGTTATATTAATTCTAATAATGAAGAAACAGAATTTTATGATTTAAATTATTATTTAAAGAGAAATAAAAAGAATAATAAGATATGTTTAGTTGGAATTTCTAATATTAAAGTTTGTAAAGAATTAAAATATTTTTTAATTGAGCCAAATTTGAATATGTTTCATTCAAATGTTGCTAGTGTAAAGAGTAAACTTAAGGGTGGAGATATTCTTTATGTTCACGATAATGTAAGTCTTGCTGAGTTAAAAGTTATTATAAGTGAAATTAATTATAAGGGATTTAGATTAGCAAATATAAAGGAACTTATTAAAGAGTAACCTTGACTTTAAGGTTTTAATGCTTTAGTATAGGCTTAAGTGAGGTGTACTTTAAATGAATTATTTAAGAAAGTATAAGAAGTATAAGAATGCAGGTCTTCCAATTATGGATTTTGATGGAAAATCTATGCATTATTTAAATTTCTATAAAATGAAGAATAATAAAGGAAAAGAAAAAATAAATGTTTTTGATTATGATTTACTTAGTGATGCTTTAGAAGATTTATTAAATGAGGAATTTTATTATAGTTTTAATACTTTAATATGTGAGTATGATGAGGAAGGAAATGAAACTATAAAAGTTGGGCATTCACATGCTCATAATTTTGAAAGTGTTGTAAGAGAAGTTTATTATAATCCGCATGTATTTTCGATTGATAAAGAAGATAAATACCTTTATAGTGAGCAAGAATATAGATTTTTAATGAAAATAAAGAGTTACTTAATGGCTATTAAAAGAGAAGATATTTCTTTTAATGCAACAATTGATGATATTAATGATATGTCTTTAAATGAAGATGCTTGTCTTTTTAGAGATTATAAAACATTCGTTTTACCTGATGATAAAAGTGCAGAATTGATGATAAATAAGAAAAAGAAGTATTTTATAAGTTTGAATACTAATGATAATAGATATTTGCTTGCTAATAATGAAGGTATTTATTTAGGTTTAATTGAAGTTATTAAGAAAAAGAAATTGCGAATAGATGATTTAACAGAAAAAGATGTTGATTATAAGTTAGAAGGATTTAAAAGTTTGAAAGCTTATCAAAATGATTTAAAAAAGTTTTATAGAGAGAATTTTGCTGATTTTAATGATAGAACAGAAATCATTGTTAACACAGTTAAAGTTATAAGGAAATTTTAAAGAGACTTGAAAAAAGTTTCTTTTTTTATTGTATAATAATTTATTCATTGATATGTTTTGATTGTATTAATTAGCTTGTCGTGTGTTAATATCTTAAAATCTATGTTTTTAGGCAAGAAAAAATATATCTATTTGAGGGTATGTCTTTAGAGACATACCCGTTTTTTATCTAGGAAAGGGAATTTATGAATAATATTGAAGTAACTGGTATTCTATTTGAAAATATAAAACACACTGATGAAAAGGGATTATATTAGAGGAATCTTACTCGAAAAGGTAATTATGATTTAAATCAGACAGCAAAAAAAGTTGGTGTGAAAAATTTTGATAAATTTCATAACTATGGATATAAAGGTTTAAGATATAAAGAAAATATTTTAGATAATATGGGGAGTGAAAAAAGGAATAATATTCAGGGTGATAATAATGCTAATAAGACACATTATAATATGGGAAAAGACTTTAGAAAATTTATAGAGAATTAAAAGATGTATTGCCAGAAAATTTACCTACGTCTGCTAAAAGTTTAAAACAAATAGAAAAGAAACAAAAAAATAAATTATCTATTTAATATGCTTTTTCTATAATATTTAAGTATTTCTGTGTTAAAATTATATTAGTAGGTGGATTTAATGAAGAAAATAGTTTTAATAGATGGAAATAACTTAATGTTTAGAAGTTACTATGCAACTGCTTATACAGGAAACCTAATGAAAAACTCTAAAGGCTTAGTTACAAATGCTTTATATGGTTTTGCTAATATGATAAATAAGATTATTGAAGAAGAAAATCCTGAATATATGTGTGTTGCCTTTGATGTTGGTAAAAGTTTTAGACATCGTGAGTATATAGACTATAAAGCAGGACGTAATGCTACTCCAGAAGAATTGAAAAAACAACTACCAATTGCTCGTGATATGTTAGATAAAATGGGTATATTTAATATAAATGTATTAGATTATGAAGCAGATGATATAATTGGAACACTTTCTAAATGGACTGATATGGATCCAGAGTGGGATGCTTTACTTATTACAAGTGATCATGATTATTTGCAACTTATTACAGATGTTGTAAATGTTAAGTTATTAAAACAAACGGGATTTACAAAGTATAATCCACAAACTTTTAAAGAAGAATATGGAATTGATCCGATTAGAGTCGTTGATTTAAAAGCTCTTATGGGAGATTCATCAGATAATATACCAGGGGTTCCAGGCATTGGAGAGAAGACAGCGTTAAAACTTTTACAAGAGTATGGAACACTTGATAATTTATATAATAATATTGAGTCTGTTAAAGGAAAGTTAAAGGAAAAATTAGTTTTAAATAAAGAGTTAGCGTATTTTTCATATAAACTTGCAACTATTTGTAGGGATACACCAATTAATAATAAATTCGAAGATATG
This sequence comes from uncultured Bacilli bacterium, assembly GCA_910587065.1. Classification (GTDB taxonomy): domain Bacteria; phylum Bacillota_I; class Bacilli_A; order RF39; family UBA660; genus CAG-582. The sequence goes on from CAJUMA010000021.1 coordinate 14,788, forward strand.
AAATATAATGGACCCACATCTGAGTTAGATGATTTTTATCGTGAACTTGAATTTTATTCTTTAATAAATAAACATGAAAATGTTAAAAAAATAGAAGTAGTTAATAATTCTAAGGTTTTAGAGGAGTTAACTGATATTAAATTAGATAAACAGATTTCTTATTATATTGAATGTGATAATGAAAATTATCATTTAGCAAGCATTTTAGGAATGGGACTTTTTGATGGAGAAAATCTTTTCTTTGTTGAGGCAAATATGATACCTGAAGTCATGGATTATATAAGAGATGCGGTTAAATATACCTTTGATTTAAAGAAGAATATGTGTTTACTTAAAGACGTTGAAATAAATACCATATTTGATTTAAATTTAGCTGCGTATCTTTTAAATAAAATAACAAAAGATGATGTATCAATACTTATGAATAATGATGGAATAGATATACCTTTATACCATGATATTATAAAAAATAAGATGGATGTTAAAAGTATCGTTACAATGAAAGCTAAATATATAAGTGACATTCATGATAAATATATTGATGATTTAATGAGTGAAGAGATGTATGAATTATATACAGATATTGAGCATCCTTTAATAAAAGTGCTTGCTAAAATGGAACTTAATGGTATTAAATGTGATGCAAATATCTTAAGTGATATGGCTTCATCTGTTAAGGTTCAAATAGATGACCTAGAAAAAGATATTTATGAATTATGTAATCAAGAATTTAATATAGCTTCACCTAAACAACTTGCTAAAGTTTTATTTGAGGATATGGGACTTCCACATGGCAAGAAGATTTCAACATCAGCTGATGTCTTAGAAAAAATTGCTGATATCCATCCAGTTATTCCCAAGATTTTAGAATACCGTAATGTTACTAAACTTTATAATACCTATTTAGAAGGACTTCATAAATACATAATGGAAGATGGTAAAATACATACTATTTATAAACAAACATTGACCCGTACGGGTAGACTTTCCTCAGTTGAACCAAATATGCAAAACATTCCAGCAAGAGATGAACTGGGAAGGCTAGTTAGAAAAGCTTTCTTGCCTTGTAATCAGGAATTCTTATCTTGTGATTATTCACAAATTGAGCTTCGCATACTTGCCCATATTTCAGAAAGCGAAGATTTAATTCAAGCATTTATTAATGGAGATGATATTCATACGAAAGTAGCTGCTGATATTTTTAATAAAGATATGAGTGAAGTTACAAAGACAGAAAGGCGTACAGCTAAAGCAGTTATCTTTGGTATAGTTTATGGAATAAGTGGTTTTGGTTTAGGAGAAAATATTGGTGTAACTCCTAAAAAAGCTAAAGAATTTATTGAAAAGTATTATGAGTTATATCCAGGTGTAAAACGTTATATGGATATGATTATAAAAGATGCATATGACTGTGGTTATGTTAGGACTTTATTTAAACGAAAAAGAAATATTGATGAGTTATTCTCAAGTAATTTTATGGTAAGACAAGGTGGAGAGAGAATAGCTTTAAATACACCTATCCAAGGTACGAGTGCTGATATAATCAAAAAAGCTATGGTCGAAATTGATAAGGCTTTTGAAGCAAATAACATTAAATCAACTATGCTTTTACAAGTCCATGATGAATTAATCTTTGATTGTTTAGAAGAAGAAAAGGAAAAGTTAGTTGATATAGTTAGAACAATTATGGAATCAACTGTTAAACTATCTGTACCATTAAAAGTAAGTCATGACTTTGGAACAGACCTTTATGAAACAAAATAAAAAGGCTTTTTATAAAGCTTTTTTTGTGTTAAAAATTATTTGCATACAATCTTTGACAAGCTACTTAAAAAGTGTTTGTTAATATAGCAACTCGAAGTAAACGAAGGGGATTATCACCCAATCACAAGATAAAGTTATTTAGGCAGTTTTAGAACTAAAGATGGTGGTATAATGACAAAAAGTCAAATGTCTATGTTGATATTTATTCTAGTTATTATCTTAGTAATAAGATGTCGAAACAATCAAGTGGTAAGAATTATCTTGAAATTTAGTGCTATCACCTAATTAAATTATATTTATACAATTAATTATCTATTTTTTATTCTTTACATAATTTGACAAAACAACTATAAAAAACTATAATAAATAGCTAATTAAAGGGGTGATTTTTAATGAATGGACATGAATTAATTGAAAGTGCTATTTATGATGAATTACCTTATAGAATAGTACTTGATTTAAATAAACCATTTGGTTTAGAAATAGAAGTTTCTTTAGATGATCCAATGGATAGATATTATATATGTAATCATTATTTAGAGCAAAAAGCCTATGAAAGAGATATTGATAAAACGGTTGGCGGTAATTTCCCATTAGAAATAAAGACACCACTTTTATCAGATGATGTTGAAACTTGGAAAGACCTGAGTGATTTAGCTAAAAGAATGAGGGATTGTTCAATTAATTTTGATACTTCGGCATTTCAAGTTAATATAGATATCGACTATGATTTTTTAGATTGCTATTACTTACTTTTATTATTTTATTCTTTTGAGCATATAATATTTAGATTTTCGATGAGTGGAAAAAATAGTTTAAGGCCTCTTAAATATGCAAGTAGTTTAGAAAATTTTTTAAAGAATTATAAAAAAAGAGAAGTTAGTCGCATTGGTTTGGATGGTTTAATTGATAATAAAAATTATGCTTTTTCTTTTAAATATAGAAATCGAACTTCTTATAATTCTGCTCCTAATGGATTTGAAGCAAGAATACCTAACGGTTGTAGTGACGCTTGGATGTGGCAAAATTATGTTAATACCTTTTATTATTTAGTGAATGTAATTTCTAAATTAGATTTAGATCATATTGATTATTCTTTATGTTATGGTGAGTTAAAACAAAAAGATTATTTACAATTATATTTGGATGATGCTGTTAATTTTTCAAATATAATATTTAGTAATGATATAGATAAAATATATTTTTTAAGGCAATATATTGGTAATGATAGAGCTAAAGCTAAACATTATCTTAGAAACTTGAGGTGAAAGTATGGAATTAAGTAAAAGAGCAATAGATGAATTAAAGAGCTTGCGCATTTGTTATGAACAAAAAGAAAAATTATTTGATTTAAACTTTATTAAATCAAGTTTAGAAATAATAGAATCTGAAGATAGGTTTAAAGGCAAAATAGAATTGATAGTTACTGATGATGTAATTTCAGCGGAAGAAAATAATGGTAAAATATATACTTCTTTAACGGGGATTGAAAATCAAGCTCTAGAAGTTTTAGAAGTATTTAAAGATTTTTATACAAAAGAAACAGAATATTTAATAAAAAACTATTTTGCAATGTACACATTAATTCACGAATCTAGTCATGTTTGGCAAGATTTAGGTCTTGACGATGATGAAGTAGTGAACAGATTTTATGCATTATTAAATAAAAGAGAACTATTAAGTCATCTTTTAAGTCGATTTGGCGATTTATTCTCTAACGAAAGACATGCTAATATTGATGCTCATGAATTCTTATTAGATATATATGATGATTCAAATTTAGTTAATATTTCGCAAATATTTTATACAAATTTTATTTTATATTTGTATGGTCGATTATCTCCAACAGAAAAAATGCAAATGATGTTTTTAATGCCTGAAAGATATGATGTATCTTCTTTAAGTGTAATGAAATGCTTAGAAGTTGGTTTTCCAGTTGATAAAGATATAAGAAAGAAGATAGATAATGAATTAATTCGAGAAGCTAGGGGTGATATTGATTTTAGGGAATGTAAAAAGAGAATACTTGGGATAACAAATGGAGTTAAATATTGATGTATTTTAAAAATAATGGTATTCTAAAAACTGAAAAGTGAGGATGACATATATGCCAGAAATAGCAGAAGTTAGGACTGTTGCAAGAACATTAAGTAAAAGAATTGTGGGTCGTAAAATAATTGGAATCGAAACTCCATACGATAAAATCATTGAAGGTAGTGTATTAGATTTTAAGAAATCAATTGTAGATAAATATATTACAAACATTGATAACTATGGTAAGTGGATTTTTATAACGTTAGGTGATTTAACGATAATGTCTCATTTGCGTATGGAAGGAAAATATTATATAAAGCCAACTAAAGAAGAATGGAATAAACACGAACATATAATAATGCATTTGGATGATGGAACGGATTTAAGATATCATGATGTACGTAAATTTGGGAAAATGGTTTTAGTTAAAACTGATGAAATTTATAAGCAAAAAGAGATTGCAAAATTAGGAATTGAGCCAGATAATGATTCGTTAACTAAAGAATACATATATTATTCAATTCATGACTCTAAATTGCCGATGAAGTCTTTAATGTTAGATCAGTCGATTATAAATGGTCTTGGAAATATTTATGCTGATGAAGTATTATTTGCCGCAAAAATACATCCATTAAGGATGGGATCTAACATAAAGTTAGATGAATGTGAAAGAGTTAAAGAGGCTGCTAAAGATATTATTACTAAGGCTACTAAGATGGGTGGTTCAACTATTAGAAGTTATACATCATCTTTAGGTGTAACTGGACATTATCAAGATGAATTAAAGGTTCATACAAGAAATGGTAAAGAATGTTTTGAGTGTGGTTCAATTATTGAAAAAATTCGAGTTGGTGGCCGAGGAACTTACTTTTGTCCTAAATGTCAAAAAGAAAAGAAATAAATATTAGGGTATAACGAAAAAGTTATATCTTTTTTGTTGACATAAAAAGTGTATAACTTTGA
>CAJUMA010000022.1 GCA_910587065.1 uncultured Bacilli bacterium
GGTGTTCCTGGAGTTGGTTCAGGCGTTCCTGGAGTTGGTTCAGGTGTTCCTGGAGCTTGTTCAGGTGTTCCTGGAGTTGGTTCAGGCGTTCCTGGAGTTGGTTCAGGTGTTCCTGGAGTTGGTTCAGGTGTTCCTGGAGTTGGTTCAGGTGTTCCTGGAGTTGGTTCAGGTGTTCCTGGAGCTTGTTCAGGCGTTCCCGGAGTTGGTTCAGATGTTCCGGAATTTTGAATTAATGCATCATTAATTCCATTTGCAAGTAAAAGTCCAACATTATCAAATTTAGTCTTGCAGATTTCCTGTCCATCTAATTTACAACTAATATCTCTTTTACGAATCTCATCCATAGATAATGGAGAGTTAGCTGCAACTTTTTCTGAGAATCTATACAAAATACCTTGTAAAGCATCAGGCGTAATTTGTTCTTTAGTAAATGTGCTAGCTGGAGATAAAACAATATTCCCACATCTGCAATTTACTTTATATGTATTTGTTGTTTCATCAAAAACAATATCCATAGTAAATTGATTATAATCTACTCTATCAACTCTATCTTGTAGATAATCAATTGTTGTCATAATGTCAGCCATTTTTTCAGCAAAATCAATAGATGCTGAATATTTAGGCTCCGATACATCATATTCTTTAGCTACACTGTTAACAAAATTAAGATAATTTTTCATATCGGACATAGCTTGTTTAGCTATATCAATTGAATTCTTTAACTCATTAAATTGAACATTCAATTTAACTTTTTCATCTTTATTATCAGTTTTTCTTAAAGCACTAAGCGTATCTTCTAATTCATCTTCCATAACAGCAATTTGTGCTTTAATTGCATTAATCACATTAGGTATAATCTTTTTTTGTCTGTCAATATCAGCTTTAATCTCATTTGTTACTTCATCAACCATATTTTCATACTCTGGTTGTAAAGTTGTACTAACAACATTCCCATCAACTGACATTAAAGTCGCATCTTGATTTAATACTCCTTCATAATGTGTCTTTAGCTCATTAAAAGCATCCTCCGTCATAAAATCATTACTAGGATCACTTATATATTCGTCGTAACTTGTACTAACAATTTTAATAGCTTCATCTGTTAAATTAGCATCTTGATCATAGTCGTTTGTACTTAGATTTAAAATTCGCTTCTCATTTTCTTCTAAACTAGACATAAACTTACGAGCTTCATCCATGTACTTTGTTATATATCTTTCGTCCATTTTTTTGTTCCTCCCACATATTCCTTCAAACGAGACCTATAATACCAAATTAAGGCCTTTCAGTCAAGTTTTTGGGCATTTCCCTACTATATATTTTGATTTTATCAAATTTTTATTTAAAAGTATACATATTTTTGTAAACCTTACAGATTTTCAAGCTTTACACTGACAAGTTTTGACACACCAGATTCTTGCATTGTTATACCATAAAGAGTATTCGCATATTCCATAGTTCTTTTCTTGTGTGTTATAACAATAAATTGACTATTTTGTTCATATTCTTGTAAATATGTACCAAATTGATCAACATTGGCTTCATCTAAGGCTGCTTCAACCTCATCTAATATACAAAAAGGAACGACCCTTATATTTAATATACTAAATAGCAAGGCAATCGCAGTTAAAGTCATTTCTCCACCAGAAAGTGTGTTAATACTTTTTAAATTCTTTCCTGGCGGTAATGCTGATATATCTACGCCTGTTGTTAACATATCATCAGGATCTGTTAGAATTAAAGAAGCTTTTCCACCTTTAAACAACTTTTTGAACACTTTACCAAATTCTTCATTAACCATTTTAAAAGTTTCTTCAAACCTTTTTTTCATTTCCTCATCTAAATCAGCGATAATTTCCATTAAATTAGCAATTGCATGTTCTAAATCGTTTTTTTGTTCACTTAAGAAAGTATATCTTGTATTTACTCTTTCAAATTCTTGAATAGCACCAACATTAACTTCACCTAAATCACGTATATCACGTCTTAAATGATTAACTTTTGTTCGTGCAACAGCTTCATCCATATCTAAAGAATATTCCAAAGAAGCTTTTTCATAAGTGATTTGATATTCTTCACTTAACTTAACCAATAAATTATCAAGTTTAACATCCATTTTACCAATATTTACTTCCAGTTCTCTCAATTCATTTTGTCGTTTATTGTATTCTGAATTATTTTTTCTGCTTATTGATTCAAGTTCATTAATATTATTCATTAAATCATTTTTCAAAGATTTATTAGTATTTAAACTTAAAGTTAACTCATCTTTTTTGGTTGAATACTCTAAATACTCGTTTAAAACTTCATCAAGTTCTCTATCCGTATCATTATTTAGCACATTTGTTGTTCCTTTAAGTTCCAACAAACAATTTTCAAGCGCTGATTCTACCCCTTCTTTTTCTTGCTTCTTACTAGCTATCTGTTCTTTTAATTTAACAGTTTCACTTTGTAAATTAAATACCTTTGTTTCTTCTATTTTTAAATCATTATCTATTTGATTTAAATGCTCCTCAATCAGTTTAACTTCATTCGTTAAAACTTCGCTTGATTTAATTAAAGATTCAAGTTCAAAACGAGCATTAATAACCCCATTACTAGCTTTATTAACACCACCACTCATAGCTCCACCAGTATGTAAAAGTTCTCCATCAAGTGTAATTATACGATAACGATAATTTAACTTTTTACCAAGTCTATTCATCGTATCTAAATTATCAACTATAATAGTATTTCCTAATTGATTTTTTATAATGTTGTCATATAACGGATTATACTTAACCAATGAAGACGCAATATCAATAAATCCAGGAACACCTTTACAAATAATTAAAGATTCATCATCAACATTTCTTCCCTTTATTATACTAATTGGAAAAAAAGTTGCTCGACCAAGTTTATTATCTTTTAAATAATTGATTGCCATTGATGCTGACTTTTCATCGTCACAAACTATGACATTTGCGTTTGCCCCAAGAGCAATCTCTAAAGCTTTTACATAAGTCTCTTCTGTATCAATAAGTTTTACTAATACATCATGAATTCCTGTAATCCTTGGATTATTCAAAACACTTTTGACAGCATAAGGAAGTTTAGCATCATTTTCAATGCTTTCCTTTAATACTTCTATTTTGTTTTTTTCATTTAAAAGATTACGCGATTTTGTGCTTAATTCACTAGTTAAAGTATCTTTTCTAACACCTAATAAACGATACTCTTCCGTACCTTCAGCCAACTTTTGTTCACACTTAGATAAAGATGCATTAAGTTCTTCTGTTTTTCCATCCAAAGAACTTATTTCTTTTTTTAATTCTACTTCTCTTTCTTTTAAGAGTAAAATATTGCTTTCTAACTTTTGATCACTTACCTCGTATTTTTTTCTCTCCGAAATTACTTGCTTACGAGTTTGAGTTGCTGAAATATTTTCATTAACCTTAATTAATTCTTCACTTAATCGAGTTATTTCCTCATCTACCTTAATGCTTTGAAGCTTTAAACTTTCAATATTAGAAGTTTCTTTAGAACCTTTACTATCAAATTCTAATAACTCATTTTTTAAAGTTTCCACTTTTTCTTTTGACCTTGCATACTCATCATTAATAGTTTTTATATCACTCGCTATTAAAGAAACTTCAATACTTTCAAGTTCCTCTTTTAGTTCTAAATACTTTTTGGCATCTTCTGATTGTTTTCTTAAAGGTTCAACACTTGCTTCTAATTCATCAATAACTAAACGAACTTTTTCTAAATTATCATTTGTATTATCAAGTTTACGTAATGTTTCATCTTTACGTTTTTTATATTTTAATACTCCTGATGCTTCTTCAATAATTAATCTTCGATCCGTTGGTTTACCTTTAAGTATTTCCATTATTTTACCTTGCGAAATAATCGAAAAAGAATCAGCATTAGCTCCACTATCTAAAAATAAATCAGTAATGTCTTTTTTTCTTACCTTTGTATTATTTATATAGTACTGATTTTCTCCTGTTTTATAAACCTCTCTTTTAATCTCAACTTCATCAAATTCCGTTTGTAAATAATGATCGTGATTATCAAAAGTAAGAGATACCCAAGCTCGTGTAAGCGCGTTTCTTGATTCAGACCCCGCAAATATAACATCACTTGATTGTTCTCCACCACGGATTTCTTTTAAACTAGATTCTCCTAAAACCCATTTAACAGCATCAACAACATTTGATTTACCACTACCATTAGGTCCAACTATACCTGTTATTCCATCTCCTACCATAATTTCAATTTTTTCCGCAAAAGATTTAAAACCATGTGCTTTAATACTTAACAATTTCATGTAAATCCACTCCTACGCTATTTTACTTATGGCATCCTTCGCAGCATTTTGTTCTGCTTCTTTTTTTGATTTACCACTGCCACTACCAAATTTGATACCATCAACTATCACATCAACATCAAAAGTCTTATCATGAGCTGGACCAGACTCTGATACTACTACATATTCTAAAGTCTTTTTTTCCATTTGAACCATCTCTTGCAAATAAGATTTATGATCATGAATAAATAAAACCTTATTTTTTATATAAGGAACAATAATATCTAAGGCATATTTTTTAGCCACCGAAAAACCATGTTCTAAAAAAATAACAGCTAAAACACTTTCAAAACAATCAGCAACTATTGATGGAGTTTGATTTGAAACACCATTACCCGTTCTAATATTTTCTGTCAAACCAATTTTATTACTATATTCAAACAAAGCATTTTCACAAACATAACTAGCTCTAACCTTTGACATGTCTCCCTCTTTTAAGTCCGAATGCAAATAAAAATATTCACTAGTTGCAAGTTCTAGAACTGCATCTCCCAAAAACTCTAATCTCTCATAACTATCAACATTCTCTTCATTTGCATAAGATGAATGAGTTAAAGCTGTCATAAGTAAGTCTTGATTTTTTATTACAACTCCAAGTTTTGCTAGAAAGTCCATATTATCACCAATTATTATTATACATAAAACTTCCTGCTTAATCTAGTTATAATTTACAAAAAACAGATATTTTGGTATATTTGAAATAGATAAGGAAGCGAAAAAAAATGAATAAAATAAAAACTTTAATGTTAGTACTAATTACATCACTACTATTAACAGGTTGTTTTAAAAGGGACAATTTAGATAATATAACTATTTATACAACTACTTACCCAATTGAATATTTAACAACCTATATTTATGGTTATAACTCTAAAATAGAATCAATCTATCCCAAGGGAACAAATCCCCATGAATATACCTTAACGGATAAAAAGATAAAAGAATACGCCAGTGCGGATATGCTAGTTTACAATGGAGAAACTAAAGAAAAAAACGTAGCAGCATCTTTTATGAGTAAAAACAAACGTTTAAAAATAATTGATGTTACGAAAGGCCTAACTATAAAAAGAGATGAGGAAGAGTTATGGCTTTGCCCATCAAATTATTTAATGCTTGCTCAAAATATAAAAAACGAACTTCTTGACTATACTTCTTCGACATTACTAAAACAAGAAATAATAGAAAATTATGATAAATTAAAATTAATTATTTCAACCTATGATGCTGAACTTAAAGTTATCGCCGAAAGTTCTTCAAACCCAACTATAATTGCGGGAAATGATGTCTTCAAATTTTTAGAAAAATATGGTTTTAAAGTTTTATCAGTGGAAGAAAATGACTTAACGAATTCAGCAGAACTTAATGAAGCAAAGAATAATGTTAGAAATAAACTTAATTCTTATGTCTTCATTTTAAACACTGATACAGAAAATGAATTTACAAAATCCTTAGAAGCTGAAGGTGCCGTTATAGCATCCGTTCAATCCATGATTAACTTAACTGATGAAGAATATAAAGAAGGCTATGATTATGAACAAATGATGGATAATTTCTTAGAAACATTAAAAACAGAGGTATATAATTAAAATGAAAGACTTACTTATAACACATACAGACTTAGATGGAATATCTCCTATTGTCTTACTCAATTTAACAGAAAAAAAATTTGAATATAAATCAATTGAAATAAATGAAGTTGAAGAAACATTTAATGAATTATTTGAAAAAAATTTATCTCTTTACGAAAACATTTATATAACAGATTTAACAATACCAGAGAGTATATATGTAAAGTTGAAGGAATTAAATAATGTCAAAGTATTTGATCATCATGAAACTCATCTTTATGCTAACGCCTACTCTTTTGCAACCGTAAAAGTTAAGGAATTTGGTCACCTAACCTGTGGAACAGAACTTTTTTATAACTATTTAAAAAGTCTATACCCCAAACTTGATACACCTTTAATAAAAGAATACGTTGACTTAGTAAGACAAATTGATACATGGGACTTTACTGACCTAACACTTGCAAAACAACTAGGTTCACTTCCCTTAATCTATGGAAAAAAAGAGTTTATAAAATTATTAAGTAAAAGATTAAAAAAAAATAAGGACCACTTTGAACTAACAGCATTTGAAAAACGTTACTTAAAAATTAAAAATGAAGATGAAACAAATTTTATTGAAAATAAAGAAAAGCAAATGGTAACCTACTTAATTGAAGGGAGAAAATGCGGTGTAGTATTCGCAAGTAATTGTAATAAAAGTGAACTTGGAAATGTCTTATCAAACCACCATCCAGAACTAGATTTAATAATCATCATTGATACAACTAAAGCAATATCTTACCGTACATCGCGTGATGATGTTAGGGTTAATGATTTTGCCTCTCTCTTTGGAGGTGGAGGTCATCAGAAAGCTTCAGGATCTAGTTTTAACGATAATGACCGTGACAGTATTGTAAAGAATTACTACAAAAATGCCAAACGATTAGAAGATGATAAAAACTAATCGTTTTTTATTGACATCAAATTCTTAAATAGGTATAATTTATATGTCGGGCTTGGAGTAGTACTCAAGAGGCTGAAGAGGCTCCCCTGCTAAGGGAGTAGGTCGGGCAACTGGCGCGAGGGTTCAAATCCCTCCTGCTCCGCCATTATAAAAATATCTCTAGAAATCTAGAGTTTTTTTATTGACTTAAGCGATATATACATATATCATATAGATGTGGTTATACTATAGCATTTAGGAGGGTTATCAATGAAATTAAAAGAAAAACTAAAAGGCGCAAAAGAAGCAATCAAAGACTACAGTCAAGAAATGATAGATGTAACAAATTTATCAGTCGAAGAATATGCTCAATATTATGGTGGTAATTACACAAACTTTTTAAAAGCTGTAAACACAAAAATATTTAAAGCATTATCCGAATATAATTCAGAAGGAAAAGAAGCAGAAGAAAAACCTGAAGTAACTATAGAAATGAAAATTAATTCCTATAAAAAGAGTCAAATAACATTTAATGAACCTGAGTATTTAGGAGCAAAAGAAACACTTGATATAAGTAAAATCAATTTTATGCTAACAAAGGCCAAAATGTCATCTTATATTGATGAAGAAAGAAATGTTTTAGTAGTAAATAGTAAATCATTAGCAAGTATTTTTGAGGAAGCAAGAGATGAATATATTGGTAAAGTTACTTCAATCTTAGAAAATACCAGTAAAACTATTTCTGCTCAAGCTGAAAGCATAAAAAAGAGTGCTGGTGCAACTATAAAAAGGACTTTAAAAGACGCTTCTGACTGGGCTGATAAGAATCTATAAAAAAAATTCACACTGTTATGTGTGAACTTTTTATTTGTCAAAATAATGCTGGCAATTTGGAGCGACAGACTCTTTTACTAAACGTTTAATAGCGAGTTCTCTTGCCTCTTCGGCATAAGTAAATCTTTTATTTTCTAATTTATCACTACTAAAAGGAACAAAATTTTCAATTTTATCAGTTAATTTTAGATTATAATCAAAGCATTCTATAACACGCGTTTTACCCAAGCCAAGTCTATTACTTATATAGCAAACAGCAATCATCAAAGAAATACTCGCAAGGATACCAAACTTTTTTAAATAGTAATAAAAATTTTTATCAACTATTTCTGCTTCTCCTGTTTTTACATATTCAACAACAGTTGTAATAATTGTTGCCTTTTCATTTTTTAAAATGTCCTTTATCTCCTTTTTATATTTAGAAACTACCGAACTCTCAACAAATTCGTCTATATCATCAAGCAATTCTTGATATTTTAAATCAATCTCCGATTTCTCTACATTATCAAATATTGAGGTATTTAAATCAAAAAAATTACCCGAATCAACCTCACCAACAGACATTTTTCCGTCCTCATCAACATTTAAATTAACAACAACACTACGCGTTCCATCTTTAACTTGATATTGAATAATTGTTTTTAAGTTATCAACAAAAATTGGATCCATTTCTTGGTTAATAGGTAAAGAGCCCTTTTTCATATAGACGTTTTCATCAATTTCTTTAATTAGTTTACCATCACTCATTGCTGCTTGTTCAAGTGTATAAGTCGGAGCTAGTGTTGTATTACTTGGCGAATTAAGAATAAAATTACCAGCTAAAGCCCCCGCTGCAATAGTAACACAGGCATTTAAAGATAACTGTAAACGTCTAATTAATCTATTATGTTTTAATATAGCCATATTATCATCAAAAACATCTGTACATAACTCTCTTAACTCTTTTTCTTCATCAGACATTACATCTCTTACAAAATTAGTATCATGTTGTTTTCCTTTTTTATTAAAAAATATTTTATTATCTTTAAAAATATCCTTATATTTATTTTTTTTACATTCTTTATAACTTTTCATAATTTCCTCCTCGAGTCCTATTATAGATTATTACACAAGCAAACACAAGAAAAAAGAGGATTCCTACTCTTAAATTTCTACGTGTTGAAGCGTATTATAAATATACTCATTTAAATTAACATAGATATAATATCTTCCTTTTGGTAATGTTGTTAAATTAATAACTCTATATTCATCGCTATTTTTATCTTTAACACTATATCTATACGCTATTCCCTTAGGAGAAATAAGTGTAACTTTAAGTTCTGAACTATCAAGTAACATGCCATCAAAAGTCATTCTTCCATTTAGTATGAAGAAAGTAATAGGCGTTCCTGTATTTTGTTTATAAGCTAAAGCTTCGCTTTCACTTAATTTCTCGTAAGCTACATCGCCCAAATTAGATTTATAAGATCCTTCTTTATCAAATTCATAATTACTATGTACTTCATTCTCTTTAGGATTAACGCTTACAGCAGCTAAATCATATATAGGAGCTTTAATTACTTCAAACTTAGACTCATCTATTCTAATTTTTGCAAGTTCGTTATTGTTTTCATCAAGTTCAATTATAAAAGCATCATATTTATCATTAGTAAATTGAGTACAAGTTGGATTATCAAGCTCTGTAGGATCACTAAAATGCCATCCTGAATTAAATACCTTGTGATTATCTTTAGTATAATTAAAACTTCCTAAAGCATAAGAAAAGTACTCTTCTCCACCATATTTAAAATCTACAGTAGCTGTCTTATTATCACGATCTATATTGTATATCATACCATAACTACTTAGTCCCTTTAAATTTGAACAAGGTCTAGGTAATTCACGATATGAATTATACCCATTATTGAATATTGATAATCTTCCATCACTTAGAATAGTAATTGAATGTTGTCCACCAGGGTAAGTAAATTCTCCACTCCCCTTAATTAAATATGGTGTAAATTTATTCGTCCAAAATCTTGCTTCTCCTAAAATCCATTTAATCTCCTTTGTATCATAGTCTACAGCCATTACAGAGTTACGATTTCTTAAAGAAACAATTAGTTCATTTCTTGCATCATCTAAGAATACCGAATTAATGAATCCCCAAGTTATTTCCCCATCAGCAATGACATTTGGATCAACACTTTTAACAATTTCCGCAAAATTAAATGTTTTAACAACTTGTCCTGTCTTACGATCAAGTTCATATATAACATCACACAGATAAGGCGAATCCAAATCTTCACTAGTTAAAAGTAAATTACCATCCTTTTTCTCAAATCCATCATGATGATACCCCCCCTTATATTCATATTGATTATGGAAATATCCTAACATATCAACTTCAATTACACCACCAGTGGATACTGCATCAGGTCCATTAGTAATATCCGCAATAAGCAGATTGCCATTTTGAAGCATAACCATTCCCTTTGAATAATCTTCACTTAAGAACCATCTTACTTCACCATAATTATCTATGCCTAAAGTAGCTGTACCAATAGCAGTCGTGCAGAAATAGAATTCTCCATTAGTGTTGCCAATATTATTTGCTAAAACTTCTATATCTCCATGTTTAGTCTTACCATCAACCTGCACTTTTACCGTGTTTTCTTTACCACTTTCGGTTTTAATTACAACTGTATTTTCATAATCACCATAAAGTCCATATAAAGGAATAATATGGTCTTTAGAAGCTTCAAATACTTTAACAATATCATCATCATGTTTTCCCTTTATTGTTATTGTTACTTTTTCCTTCTTATCGGTTTTAAATAACATTAAAGCTGTTTGTGGACTAATAAGGTAAGGATTAACAACAACATAAGGATTCTTTATGGTATATTTACCTTTTTTATAAGTATTTAAAATTTCATCAGTAATATCATTTTGAGTTTTAAATAAATCCATATTTTCCAATAAAGTGGACTCTTTCTCAACTAAAAATGAAAAATTCTCATTAATAGGTTCCTCTGACGGATTATTAATATTTAAAACATTTTTTAGTCCCATCATCACAATAACTGTAATAGCAAGAACTAAAGCAAAGGCAAGAAAAATAATTCCTACCTTTTGCTTTTTATTTAAAATTTTTGTCCCTTTCATATATTCATCCCCTTTTTCTAAGCAATTATAAATGGATTATCACGAGTTCCTTCACCTTGACAAACACGAAGATTATGTACTCTAACAATTGGTTTTACAAAACTATATTGTCCTCCATACTGATGTTTTTTTTCCATTTTCTGCCCACTAGAGTTATATCTTGCATAATAAAAGAAAGTATTATAACGAGTAGTTGATTCATCATTATGATTTCGTGGCTTATCTAACTTTACAGTAAAAGGAGAAGATCCTCTATCTAACAACCAAAATTGATCACGTCGAACATTGCTAATAACTTCAGTGGAATTTGAAACTACAGCTTTTCCATATTTCTTTAAAAGATTTTCATCAAATGTTGAAGCAGCACTTGTTTTATTAGCACTTGAAATATTTTTATCATATTTAGATTCATACTTATATGGGAATACTGGTTCAACAATTTTACCTGTATTATTAAATCTACTTCCTACCCACCTTTTAAGTTCTCTTTGAATTTCTTCATTAGCAACATTATGAGTATAATCTTTCCAAACTAACATGTCACATGTCATTTGTTCTGCACGATCTTTTTTTACAGATAAAGGGTTAACTGGAGTTCCTGTATCCGTGTCAAGGGTTGCCAAAAGAGTTGCATCTTTCTCAAATCTTTCAAGAACAACATATTTTTCCCCTTTATAGCTAAAGAAGACCTCCTTGCTCTTAAAGAGACAAGATTTAATATCTTCATCTAACTTAGTGTCTTTCTTTTCGTAAGTTTTATTCTCACAACAAGTCAAACTAGTACTATCACAGTCAATCGCCCATTTTTCAAATAGGGTTGAAAGTTCATTAGTAAGTTTTGTCCCATATCTAGTCCATTTGCCTGTGTAGCCTTCATTATTAGTTGCCCTAAAGAAAATAGTTGTATATTCAGCCTTCGCGTCAACACACTTACTGGCATCTTCATATACAGAAACAAGTTTTTCAGTTCTAGGAACAGTTACTGATTTATCAAAAAGATTTTTCTCTTCTGGGCTTATTCTTTTACCAAGGTTCTCTTCCGTAGATAATTTAAATTCATATTTTCTAATACCAACTGGGGATTGAACACTTACAGTAGGTTGAGGTTTATTCGTATCATGCTCTATGAAATAAGTCTTTTCTACCGACCATGAAGATGTTCCATTTGTCGTTATATATTGTTCTGGTATTGTTAATTCAGCTTTGAATCTTCCATATCCTTCTGTATGATAACTATAGTTTTGATCATAGTGTCCTTGTACAATTGCTTCAATCTTATACAATTTATCTCCGTCATCAGCTTGAATCCACGCTGAATTAGGATTATAAGTAGAATAGTCGCTCATCATATATTTGAAAGAAGTGTCATAATCACGGTCATTACTTTCCATTATCTTTTTTGATAATTTATAAGTCGTTGTTGCTGGATCAGCACCTTCAATATATGGTTTAAATTGTAAAGTATCCCATTGTCTACTAGAATTCATTGACGTTTGATAAAAGTTTTCCGAATCACAGTTAGAGCATGTAACAAAATTATTATTATATAAATCATTTTCTTCTCTAATAAAGTCGTAATCATTAACGTTAGCTTTAAATGATGGAACAACTTTAGCAAGAACTCTTAAGATACGTGTTGCTTGTTTCTTTACTCCACTTTCACTAATCCAATTATAAGTGATATCATAATTCCCTGGTTGTGTTATAGCAACTTTAGTTGTCCCTTCATATGTTGCAGCATCAACTTTCGGTAAAGTACAAGTAAAATTATATTTTTCAATATTAGATACACCCTCATCATCTTTTCCCGTTAAATCAATAAGGTTACCTTCCTCATCACTAAGAGACAATTCATAAGTTCCTATACCACGCATACAGTCATAAGACTCGCCCCATACAACATAATCACTCATAGCAACTAATACTTGTTCATTTTCTGTTTCTGTAACGGGATATTCAAAAGTTACAGCGCCATTTGTTGAATCCAAATTAGCTTTAACTAATTCTTTTAAATCAATTTTCTCTTTTGTATAAGGATTTTCCTTATCCTCATCCAAGACCCCATTATTAACTAAATCTCCAAGAGTTATATAAATATATGCCCTACTAACATATAATTCATTGAAAGCTTCTGGATACATATCAGCATAAACACTAGCAGCTGATTTAATTTCAGCAATAAATCTGTCATAATCATTTTCTTTAGTATCTCTTGATATATTAGTCATATTATAAATTACAATACCACCAATAATTCCTAGCAAAACAATTGTTATTAAAAGTTCTACTAAAGTAAATCCTTTCTTCATTGATGTTTTCTTCATAAAAACACACTCCTTATTCTAAAAATAATATATCACAAATCAAAAATATAGTAAATATTTAAAAGAAAATTTAAGAATTAATAAAGCAGCCTAAATTTGAAAAATCTTCTCCAAAACAAACGTAATAATTTTGATCAATCGGAACTTGATAAACAACTCTTACATTTGCACTTTCACCATTCTTAATGGCATTTGCACTTTCATAAATAGGACTAATAGTATAATAATTTTCATTAACTACAAAGAAATTATTTTTATAGTACTGATCAAAAAGATGCGTTTTCATAACAGGATTAATTGTTTCATCACCTAAATAATCAAAATCATTTAGTGTTACTTTATATAAAACTCCATCCCATTTAAATCCCGAATTCAAATTTTCGTTATGAGTAGCAAGAATACTATTAATTTCATCATCATCCAAATGTCTTAAGATTTGAACATCAGCATTAGTGATTTTATTGTTTTTATCATCTCTTAAACCACAAATGGTAGTATTACCATAATATGTAGGAAAATTTATACCCGTTGATATTCCTATATTTTTAGAAATAACAGTCACTTTAGGTTCCGTTTTTTCTGTAGTTTTTGGAGTATCTATTGGGCTTGTCTTTCCCTTATTAAAGTAAGGAGCTAAAATAAAAGCCATCAAAATTAGAAAAATAACAAAAACAACAGCTAAAATTATATAGTAAACCTTACTTAAATCTCTTTTCAAAAGTGATTCATTATTATCTGGGTTAATATTATTAACATTACTAGAGTTGTTTATTATAGTGTCATCTTGATGAGGGTTTTCCATTGAATTATCTGTTTCCAATAATTCACTTGCATTAGAATTTTCAAGTTTATTCATATCTCCATTAGAATTTTCCATATTTAATGGTGCACTTTGATTAGGTGAATCGCTTTGAGGACTAGGATTTTGGCTAAAGGCCCCAAAAGAAATACTTATTAATGCCTTACAATTAGGACAAGTTCCATTAACTAATTCTCCCTCAAAACCACACTTAGGACACTTCATTTTATCACCCGTTCTATTCTAGTAAATCTTATCATATAAAAACCTAAAAGTAAATAAATTTACAAGATAACAAGTCTTTGTTATAATCAATTTAGGTGATAGAATGAAAAATAAATCATATAAAACTACTCCACCAAAGGAAGAAAATAATGTCATATTCCATATGGATAAAATAGAGGCAACACTTTTAAATAAACCTTATATTGTTCCAGCTTCAAAGGCAGGAACTTATTCTAAATTAGAAAAAGCCACAAAACGTGAAGAGAAGAAAATAAAAAAAGAACTTAAAGAATACACAAAGTATTAAAAGTTCTTTTTTATAGAATTTTTAACCATTCGATTTTTAAAGAATAAATATCAAATTCCTGAGACTTCTCTTTAGCACATAAACTAAAATTCTTTCTTTTTTCTTTATCAGTTAATAATTCCATTATTTTTTCATACATCTCATCTTTATTTCTATTTCTAATCAAGTAGCCATTTATATCATCAACAATAAAAGATGTCGCTTCAACTATATCATCAAAAGCAATAATAGGGACTCCATAACTCATAGCTTCTAGCATAGCTAAGTTATTATTATCACATTTTCCACAAGTTACATATATTGCACTATTAAGAAATTCACTTTCAACTTCCTCTTTTGTCAATAATCCTCTAAAATAAATATTCTTAAGTCTCTTACTTTTGACCAAATCTTCGAGATTTTTTCTTTCTTCTCCTGAACCTATGATTATTAAATTAGTTTTAAAAGTCTTCGAAACATCAGCAAAGATATTAATTAGCATATCAAGCCTCTTATCTTTTGTTAACTTTCCTACAAAAATCAAATTATCACCATTAGCTATTTTTTGATCATTAAATTCAATAGCATCATTAATTATTAAAACATTGTCGTTATATTCTTGATACTGTGTTTTTAAAAATTTATTAGGTACAACTATTAAATCATAATGTTTAAGAATTTTCATGTTAGGCGATGTATCCTCTTGATGTGCCCACAAAATTGTTTTACTTAAAGAATATTTAGTTACAACTTTATTAAAATATTGGTCAGTTGCTATAATTACATTTGATTTTCTAAATAAATCTGTATAAAATTTTCTGCTTTCTAGAAACGCTGGCTCATTTACTATAACTTCAATTTTAGAATTTAGGTTTATTGAGTCATTATTATCTTTTAAGAATAAAATACTTACATCATATAAATCAACTAAATTATTAGCAAGAGCAACTATTTCTCTACAAACTCCATCATAGCCTTTTTCTAAAGCAAGAAATGTGATTCTTTTTTTCATACTTTACCTCTTTTTACTTAATAATATATCTAATGCAGACATACTCTTAAGTAACTTCTTTTGCATATAATTAATATTATGATAAGTTGTATGATAATAAAATGCACTTTCAGAAAACATTCTCTTTTTCTTAATAGTTTTAAAATTCTTATCAACACTTACAGAATATAGATGCTTAATTTTAACATCATTGCATAAAACAATATCTAATCCTTTTTTTCTTATCTTATTGCATAATATAAAGTCTTCAAAGTATAAAAAAACATTTTCATCCATAAAATTTATACTCTTTAGAGTTTCACTATTGATAAGAAAAAAACAAGTGGATAATACCTGAACGGAACTAGTCTTGCCACTGTAGTATCCGATTTCATAATATAATTTCCTCGGATCTATAAAGTTCTTTATGATAGGCGTTAAAGCTAATATATCATAATTAACTGTAACATCTTTTCTTCCCTTTAAAATATTTCCTCTTTCAAGTATTTGAGGTCCTACTAAACCAACAGACTTTTTATTAAGTTCACAAACTAAAGCAATTATATCTTCCTCAGATAATATAACAACATCCGAATTGCTTACAATTATATTACATTTTTTATACTTGTCTATTAAATAATGAGAACCAACATTAATAGCCCCACTATAGCCCAAATTACCTTCATTATAAATGACTGTAACATTTTTATAACTCATAGTTGATAATAATTCGATTTGATCTTCTCTTGAATAATTATCTACAACAACAATTTCTTCTAAGCATGAATAATTGCAGACATTATCTATAAGATGTTTAGTTGACTTACAATCATTATAATTAACAATAAGAAAACAATTCTTCATACTTACCACCCTATAATCATTTTAACATTTATTTTAAGTTATGTAAATTGCTAACAAAACTCACAAAATTAAAACAAGTACAAAAAATGTTAGTTTTATTTTACTTTTGGACTAGATTTTTTTAAAATTTATGTTATAATTAAGAAGTGCTTATGAGGAAATGTCTCCTTAGCTCAGTTGGTAGAGCAACTGACTCTTAATCAGTGGGTCTAGGGTTCGAATCCCTAAGGGGACACCATTTTTATTATTTTTGTTATATTTTACTTGATAAATAGCAAAGTATTTGATAAAATTAACTAGTAGCAGAGCAAAATGGGCTTGTAGCTCAGCTGGTTAGAGCGCACGCCTGATAAGCGTGAGGTCGGAGGTTCAAGTCCCCCCAGGCCCACCATTTTGTAATGGCCCGTTGGTGAAGTGGTTTAACACACATGCCTTTCACGCATGCATTCATGGGTTCAAATCCCGTACGGGTCACCAATTTGTAAATTAACTCCTGAGAAGGAGTTTTTTTATATCTTCATAATGAATTTGCAATAGACTTTCTCTTACTGCTTCATATACTATAGTAGTTTTAGAAGGGAGAAATAATATGCAATATTTAAAGTATCCAACTAAGGTTATGAATATTACTCAAAACTATAGTGGAACGACATCCCATAGTAGTGCATCATTAGGTAGCCCAAAGTCTTATCCTATTGATGACAACTGTGGAAATGCAAAAAGAAGTAATTTTTATGCACCTTGTGATTTGAAAATAAAAAGAATTTATGGAGTAGGAAATGCAGGAGTTAATGCTGTATGGTTAGAGTCAAAAGAAAAAGTGAAATTAGCGAATAATAAAGAATCCTATGTAACAATATTAATTGTACATGGAGAAGATGAAGATTTAAAAAAATTAAAAGTTGGAAAAGTATTTAAACAAGGTGAATATCTTTTTAAAGAAGGTCGTGATGGTTTTGATAGAGGATTTGCAAGTGGGTATCACTTCCATATAGAAGTAGCAACTTGTAAATTTGAAGAACTTGAAAATAATGGTTGGAGAAAAAATTCAAAGGGAAGTTGGGTAATTAGTAGAAAAGCAATAAAACCAGAAGATGCCTTTTATGTAGATTCTAACTTTACTACCATTAAAGATTCTGGTGGTTTACAATTTAAAATGCTTCCAAAAGAAAAGGATGAGTATTATCCAAAATCGAATTATCAGGGAACTTCTATTACTACTGCGCTTAATCAATTAAAAATAGACAGTTCTTTTGCGAATAGAGAAAAAATTGCTAATAAGAATGGCATTAGTAATTATAGAGGTACTTCCACCCAAAATACAAAACTATTAAATTTAGTACAACAAGGAGTTTTGAAAAAAATATAAAAGACTATCTTTTAAATAGTCTTTTAAAATGGAAATTTATAATTTAAAATGTTTTGAATAGTTTCTTCTAGGAGATTATCTAGTTCTTCTTTTGTATAATATTTTAAAACTTTAGAACTAATTCTAGGAATGCTAATAAATTGA
>CAJUMA010000023.1 GCA_910587065.1 uncultured Bacilli bacterium
GCTTAAAAACGGATAAAGATTGTAGGTGTTTTTTAGTGAAGAAAGTATTAAGTATGATCGTTAGTTTAATGTTAATAGTAAGTCCAGTATATGCCCTAGATTCAGAAGGAGTAATATATGATAATAGTACAAGTGGGTCAAGTGCAACAAATGTCAATGATGCACTAAATGATTTATATTCAAAACTAAACGAAAAACAAACAGAAATAAATAATATAAAGAATATCGGAAATGCAACATCAGATAAAATACTAAGTGGATATACAGCATATGTCAAAGGGAATACAATAACAGGAAGTATACCAAGTAAAGGAGCAACAACATATACCCCTGGAACAAGTAACCAAACAATAGCATCAGGTCAATACTTAAGTGGTGTACAAACCATAAAAGGAGATGCAAACTTAGTTGCTGCTAACATAGCCAAAGGAAAAAGTATATTTGGAATATCAGGCACATACACAAGTGATGCGAATGCCGTAGCCGGAAATATCTTAAGTGGAAAGACTGCCTATGTAAATGGAAGTAAGATAACTGGAACTGCAAGTGGCGGAGATGCTAAAGTATATAAATTTGATAAAGTGCAAGCTAGTATACCAAGTAACGTTAGCTTGAAATATGGGACTTCAGTTTTTTTAGCCAAAAAGGGTGAAAGAAATTCTTATTCAATAGATTTAGGTTTTACACCAAATGAGGTAATATCATGCAATTTAAGTATGACAGGAAATTGGGTGTCAACTTCAGATTCTAAATCAAGTGAAAATTTTTATATTCCAAGAGGATATGATGGTACAGGAAAAACAGCCATCTATTATTATGTTCCTTATCTACCCGCTGCTGATAAAGAATTTTTTTATTTTACTAGTGAAAGCATGAGCAATTATTCTAGTTATTCTACACAGTGCCAAGTAACAGGAAATAAATTAAGTTTTGTTGTAGAAAATTATTATTATGGTACTAGTGGAGGCGTTGCTATAAGAACCAAAGCAGATACACTTTATCTTTCTGGGACTCTTGTGTATAAATGAATAGAAGTCTAACTTCTTTTTTTGTATAAATTTGTCGAATTAGGTCACACTACTAATAGAATGTGTGGTGTAATTATGAAAAAATTTATAAAATTACTAATTCTTCTTTTAATTTTATTATCCCCAATAACTGTATTTGCTTATTCAGATTATATAATACCCGGAGGAGAAAATGTGGGAATTGAGGTAAAGTATAATGGAGTTTTAGTAATAGGTTTTTACAAAATAGATGGAGAATATAACAAAAATGATATTGAAGTAGGAGATTATATAACGCATGTTGATAACGTTGAAGTTAATTCAGTCGATGAATTAGTTGAGAATATTGAAAAATATCAAAAAGATGAACAAGTTAAATTAAAGATAAAACGTGGTAATAAAACTAAGGAAATTGATTTTAAACTGATAGTTAAAGAAAATGTTTATAAGACAGGACTTTATATAAAAGACTCAATAACAGGAATTGGAACACTTACATTTATTGACCCAGAGTCTAAAATATATGGAGCACTAGGTCATGAAATAATTGAAAGTACAACTAATAGACAAGTTGAAGTACGTACAGGATTTATTTACGAAAGTAAAGTATCAAGTATTGATAGATCAACTAATGGAAATCCAGGAACTAAAAATGCTAAATTCTTTTATAATAATAAATATGGTGATATAAATAAAAACACTTCTTATGGTATATATGGAACTTATGAAACTTTACCTAATAAAGAATTAATGAAAGTTGCTGAATCTTCAGAAATAAAAACAGGAACAGCAAAAATTTTAACAGTTACAGAAAGTTCGCAAATAAAAGAATATGAAATAAATATAACAAAAATAGATAAATCATCTAAAATAAAGAATTTGTATTTTGAGATTACTGATAAAGAACTACTTTCAAAAACTGGCGGTATTGTTCAAGGTATGAGTGGCTCACCAATTATTCAAGATAATAAAATAATTGGTGCCGTAACACACGTTGTTGTTGAAAATGTCAAAAAAGGTTACGGAATATTTATAACAACAATGCTTACGGAAGGAGAAAGACAGGAATAAGTTTTTGTCTTATCTCCTTTTTATTTTGTTTAATCTATGGTATAATTTTATTATACTAGGATGTGTTTTAATATGTTAAAAGTACTAACAAAAAAAGATATTGAATTATTAATTGATTTTTATCAAAGCATTAACGATTTTGATGAAAACTATATTCGACAAATATACGATACTTTAGAAGAATCTAAGTTCCTTTTTGCAAGTGTTGAAAAAGAAAAAATAACTTGCTTGATTGTCGTAAGTTTAATTAATAATAATTATCATTTAGAAAAAACACTTTATAAAAAATATAATGAATCACTTATAAAAGATTTAATCAGATATGCAACTTCTGAGCTAAGAAAATACGACCAGGGATTAAATATCATATATGATAATTTTCCTTATGATGAAATTATGAATGATATAATGTTAGAATTAGGTTTTAAATGTAGCTATTTAAATATGCATTTTAATAATTATAATGACAAACAGGAGTTAATAAAACCTACAATATCTTTAAATGATAAAAAAGATGATGTTCTTATATATATTTATAAAAGATTAATCGAGGATATAAAGAGTAACGACTTATATTTAGGAGTTACTTCTTTAATTCCTGATATTAGTACAATTAGACTTGAAAACACTAATGTCGCTGTTATAAGAGAAAATAACGAAGTAATTGGAACTCTCCGTTTTGGTATTGTTTCTAATTCAATTTTGTTAGATAGCTTATATGCTAATAATGAAGATGGTTATAAAGATCTAATTAATCTAGTAAGAAATTTAACCAACAAAGATATAGAAATAAGTATATCTCCCTCAAGAGTTAATTTAATTAAACTTTTAGAAAATTTGGGCTTTAGGAAAATTCAAACTGATTATATTTTAAAATTAAATTAAAAGGAGAATTTATGGATAAGAATAATGAAACAAAAAGATTATCTTTAATAATTATAATTGTCTTGTTAATTGCTGTTCTTATTATTGGAAGTGAAATATTTATTATAAATCATAGTAGTAAAAAGGAAGAAGAAAGTTTAATAAAAACTGCTCACAAAGAGGAGGTAACTACTAAAAGAACAGGAAAGTATGATACTTCTAATTTAGTATTTACATTAATTGATATTGACGAAAATGAAGTGAATCTATCTAGTTTTTGTCAAAACGGATGTAATTTAAATTTAAAAAATACAAATATTAAATTTATCATTAAGAAGAATAATGAAACAGGTGAGTATCATCTCGATTTAGTAGAAGGAGAAAATTCTTTATTTGAAAATAAAAATCTTGGAAATAATATTGAAGATACAATCGTTCTTAAGTATGGTGATTATAAAACATTAAAAACAAAAATAAAGACAGTGGACTATTACTACGATTATGCTATATTTATAAACAATAATTCAGAATATGATGAAATTGCCAGCTTAAATGCAAATGAAATGGAATTTTTAGAAAATGGTATTGTCTACTATTATGATGTTTGTAATTCCAATAAAGCAGGCACTGGTAAAAAAGTAAAAGCAGTAAGAGCACCATTTAGTAAAACGCCAGCCATTATATCAAGTGTTGATGCGAGTTTTAATTGGTGCAAGTAAGTTTGTAAACTAATAGTTAAAAATAATTAAAAATTGACAATAAGAGAATTATTTATACTATAATAATTATAGAAATAGAGGTAATGATGATGAATACACAAATATTAACACAAGCAGGAATAGACTTAGAAGCCGCTTTAGCAAACTTAGGCGATATGGATATGTATAATGATATTGCACATGACTTTTTAACTGAATCCGAAACCCGTTTACCAAATATCGAAACTTACTTAAATGCAGGTGATATGCAAAACTATGAAGTACTAGTTCATGCGATGAAAAGTGATTCAAAATATTTAGGATTTACAAAACTAGCTGAGCTTTCATATAATCATGAACTTGCTAGTAAAGAAAATAATATTGAATATGTTAAAGAAAACTATAATGAACTCATGATGGAAGCAAACAGAATTATAAACATATTACACCAATATTTGGAGGGATAGTATGCAAATTAATAACTTATTTGGTTTGGTTCCAACTATTATTGGTAATTTCCTTTCAAATATTTACTGTGTAAGTAAAAGTGATGATGTAGTATATAAATTAGAGTATACAGGTTCTACCTTAAAAATAGTTTCAAAAGAGCCATATAAGGAGATAGAAACTATTTTAAATGACAAAACATTACTTGCCGAAATAGAGACAAAGGATAAATTAAAAAAAGTAATTAATAACAGTTTTATTATTTATACTGAAACAATAGAAGATTACAAGATTATATTGATAAGTGATTTAAAAGAAGAAATTAATAATAATCAAGATAAATACACATTACTTATTGCTGATGATTCGCCTGTAATTACAAAATTTTTTACTAAGAACTTTGAAAATGATTTTAATATTCTTGTTGCCAAAAATGGAGAAGAAGCCATAAAGTTGATTGAAGAGAATAAAGAAAATAAATCTTTAGTTGGAGCCTTTATAGATTTAAAAATGCCAATTAAAAGTGGTTATGATGTTTTAGAGTATTTAAGCAATAATAACTTATTTGATACAATACCAACATCTGTAATTTCTGGTGAGGACTCCCAAGATGGTATTGAACGTGCAACTGGCTTTGGAATAGTTGATATGCTTCAAAAGCCTTTCAATGTAGAACGTGCAAGATCTATAGTCGATAAAACTATACAACATAGTAAAAACTATAATAGATAAATACAGAATTTGCTTCTGTATTTTTTATTTATTAGGAAAAGCGTTAAAAGAAAAAATTGTATCAACTTGGTTATGAATAAAATTTTAAAAGAGTGTAAGATTAAACACTCTTTTTATTGGTCAAAAATTTTTTTCTGTTATATATTTTAATTCTTCCATATGATATAATTTATATGATTACAGCCAAATTCTAACATCTTAAATTTATATTAATTAATAAATATGTTAAAATACAGACGAGGTGAATTATGAAAAAACTTATAATTATAAAATATGGTGAGTTAACTACAAAAAAAGATAACATAAACTTTTTTATAACAACTCTAAAGCAAAATATTATTTCATCCTTAAAAGATTATGATATTGATTTAAAATATGATAAGGGGCGTATGTTTATATACGCAAGTGAGGATGTTTTAGATAATATTATTGAAAAAATTAAAAAAACATTTGGTATTCATGAAATAAATATTGGCTACGAACTTATGGGAAATGATATGGAATATATCAAATCATCTTTACTTGAATTAATAAAAGATAAAGATATCACTACATTTAAAGTTGAAACAAAAAGAAGCGATAAAAGTTACCCAATTAATTCTATGGAAGTTTCTCGTATTTTAGGTGGATTAGTTCTTAAAAATAAAGAAAATGCTAAGGTTGATGTTCATAATCCAGAGATGGTAATAAATATAGAAATAAGATTTAATAGTTCTTACATTTATTTTGACAAAATAAAAGGAATAGGTGGCTATCCTGTTGGCGTAGCTGGAAAAGGATTACTTATGTTATCGGGAGGAATTGACTCTCCTGTTGCTGGCTATTTAGCATTAAAACGTGGTGTAAGAATAGAGGCAATATATTTTGAAAGTCCTCCTCATACGAGTGATGCTGCTAAAAATAAAGTTATAATGCTTGCTAAAAAGTTATCAGAATACTCGGGTTATGTTAAATTACATGTTATTAATTTTACTAATATTCAAGAGGCTATATTAAAAAACTGTCCACATGAGTATTTAGTAACTATTATGAGACGTATGATGTATAGGATTTCAGAGAAAATAGCGAATAAAAACAATTGTAAAGTCTTAATTAATGGAGAATCTATCGGACAAGTTGCAAGTCAGACTCTAACATCAATGGCTGCAATAAACTGTGTAACACCTATGCCAGTTATAAGACCAGTAGCTTGTTTAGATAAACTAGATATAATTGAAATAGCAAAAAACATAGATACATACGAAACTTCAATTTTACCTTTTGAAGATTGTTGTACAATTTTTGTGCCTGATCATCCAGTAATAAATCCAAGTGATGAAAATTCTCGTGAGTACGAAGAGTCTTTTGATTATGAAACTCTTATCAAAGATGCTTTATCTACATCAACAGTTATTAAAGTTGAAAATAAAATTAATGCCGAACATTCAAGTATATTATAAGTAAACAAATATTTAAACATCTTGTAAAAGAGATGTTTTTTTTATATAATCATAATAGGTGATACTATGAATACTAAGGTGGTTATAATTTGGATATTTGCAATCGTTATACTTGCGGGGATGGGTGTATTTGGTTATCTAAATCAAGATTTACTTTTGTTAGAAAATAATGAGTATGTACCGATTGTGGCACCAGAAGCAACAGCAAAAACATGCACATTGAAAACAGAAAATTCTGATAGTATTTACAGATTTACAATAAAAAATGAAGAAATCACTGCTGTTTGGATTTCCTATGCTTCTAAAATAGCAGATATTGAAGGCTATGAAATCGCAAATAAGTTAGCAACGGAAGTGACTACTGGCCAAATTAAAGGACTTGCTTCACCTGGCTTACAAGGTGGATCATCAGACTTTTCCTTAAATGTTCAATTTAATCCAAAAGATTATGATAAAGCAAGAGTAGAAGAATTAACTCCTGAGTTTACTAAACTTAGTATGATAATAGATACAATTAGTAGTTATGATATATATAAGCAAGCATTGACTGACTACGTCTGTGAATAAATAACTTAATATTACCCATAATGTAAATAGGTGATATTATGGAAAAATTAAGCGATTTAAAAGAAAAAAGTGAGTATGAAAAAGTAAGAGACGATTATAGTAATAATTACGGCTATAACATCGGTTTTAATAGTTTTGGAAAGATAAAACAAAAAGATAAAATAGATAATTTTGTCAAAGGAGAGATAAACACAAAAAAAAGGTAGGGAATATCTTTTTTTTATGCTATAATACGGAAGAAGGGTGTGAATTTATGAAAATATTAACAGTAAATGCTGGTAGTTCATCATTAAAATTTAATTGTATTGAGCTTCCAAGTGAAAAAGAATTAATAAGTGGATACTTTGAAAGAATAGGAATGGACGGAAGTCTATATAGTATCAAAATAAATGGTAAAAAAACTAAGAAAGATGCTTTATTAAAAAATCATACAGATGCTGTAAATTTCTTAAAAGAAGAATTATTTGAAAATAATATAGTTTCATCATTAGATGAAATTGATGGCGTTGGACATCGTTTAGTACATGGTGGAGATAAATTCAAAGATTCTGTTTTATTAAATGATGAAGTTATCAAGGAATGCGAAAAATTTAATGAATTGGCTCCATTACATAATCCCGCAATGCTTATGTGCATTCGTGCATTCCAAAGTGTAATGCCTAATACTCCAATGGTAGGTGTTTTTGATACATCATTCCATCAAACAATTCCTGAAATAAACTTTTTATATTCAGTACCATATTCATGGTATAAGGACTTTGGTATTAGAAAATATGGATTCCATGGAACTAGTCATAAATACATAACTAAGACTATGAAAGAAGTTTTAGGACGTGATAATATTAATATTATTAACTGTCATATTGGTTCTGGGTCTAGTATTTGTTGTATTAAAGATTCTAAAAGTTATGATACAACTATGGGATTTTCGCCTAATGCAGGTCTAATCATGGGTACACGTTCAGGAGATATTGATTATTCAGTACTTCCATTTATTATGAATAAGACAGGTAAGTCTATAACAGAAATAGATAATATCTTAAATAAAGAAAGCGGACTTCTAGGAATAAGTGAGAAATATGCTGATCATAGAGATATTGAGCATGCAATGTTTGAAGAACACGATCAACAAGCAATCTTAGCAAATGATATGTGTGCTAATAGAATAGTAGATTATATTACTAAATATTATGTTGAATTAGATGGCAATGTAGATGCTTTAGTTTTTACTGCAGGTTTAGGCGAGAATGCTCGTGAATTTAGAGAACAAATTGTTAATAAATTAGCATGTCTTGGAATTAAAATAGATGCAGAAAAGAATATGAGCATTGCAAGTTACTGTGATATACATGAAGGTTTAATTAGTGATTCATCATCAACTATACCAGTTTATGTAATTCCAACAAATGAAGAGTTAATGATTGCTTTAGATACTTTTAATATAATTAATAAATAGACAGGTAGTGATATCTTGGTAAATATATATAAACAAATATTAAAAAAGATTAAAGAATATGATGAAATAGTTATAGCTCGTCATGTTGGACCAGATCCTGATGCTGTTGGAAGTGAAATAGCTTTAAGGGAAATAATAAAGTATAATTTTCCTAATAAAAAAGTTTATGCAGTAGGAACAGGAGTTTCAAGATTTAAATATTTAGGGACTTTAGACAAAATAGATGAATCAAAACTTAACAATGCTTTACTTATAATACTTGATGTGCCAACATTTGAAAGAGTTGACTCAGCATATAAACCAAGATATAACTATACTATTAAAATAGATCATCACCCACATGATGAAGTAGTTTGTGACTTAGAGTTAGTTGATACAAAGAGTTCAAGTGTTTGTCAACTTATTACAGAGTTTATTTATAAAACAAAATTAAAAATAACTTCGGAAATAGCAAGTATCTTGTTTTCGGGGATTGTTGCTGATTCAGATCGCTTCTTACTCAGTTATACTACTCCAAGAACATTAGAACTATGTGCAAAGTTATTAAATGATTATAATTTCGAACTTATGCCACTATACAATAATTTATATGAAAGAGGCATTAATGAAAAGAAATTTGAAGCTTTTTTAATTAACAATATGACTATTACCGAAAATGGTTTCGGCTATTTAAAAATTACTAATGAAGATATAAAAAAATTTGGTGTTGATTCATCAACCGCTTCTAATATGGTTAATGATTTTAACTTTATTAAAGAAATAAAAGTTTGGGCTTTTTCTTCATACGACGAAAAGAACGAACAATATAAAATAAATATGCGAAGCAGAGGAATAATAATTAATGAAGTTGCCAGTGAGTTTAATGGTGGAGGTCACAAGTTTGCATGTGGTGCTCGCTTAAAGACTGAAGAGGAAGTAGATTCATTATTTAAAGCTTTAGATGATTTATGTAAAAGCGAATCAAAGGAATAAATATTCCTTTTTTTGTGTGTAAACATGTAAAAATACACTTGACAAGACGATTAGGGCTTGCTAAAAAAAAAAAAAAAAATGCTATAATC
>CAJUMA010000024.1 GCA_910587065.1 uncultured Bacilli bacterium
TTTTTTTTTTAGCAAGCCCTAATCGTCTTGTCAAGTGTATTTTTACATGTTTACAAAAAAAAGAAATCTTTCGACTTCTTCTATAAACATAAACTTGGATCAGTTGTACAATCGGGAACTCCTGTTACATCATTTTCTGGAATTCCGCCTTCCTCTGGTGAAGTAACGCCTGTTTCACCACTAAAATCTGTTCCAAAATTTAGTGATCCATCATTTAAATACAGATTAATTATCATTGGAAGATATAAACCAATTTTTCCTGCTGATTGACTAGCAGTTGTTATTTTTTGTTTTTCTTCTTCAGTTAAATATTTCTTATTTATACTATTTTTTACATTTACTTTAGCATCTTTAGGATTAACATCTTGAACTTCACTAAGGATTAAATTAATATTGTATGCTTGGCCATCAGCATAAACTACTGCTCCTATTTTAGTATTATTTTCTCTAGTTGTACTAGTTTTTTTCTTTGTATTTTCATAAGTTAAATCAAGAACATTTTGTGAACCAACTTTATAAGATAATCCATATCCACTAGCTGTTGGAAATATTTCTGTAATAGCAAATTCTTCATCTACTTTTGATCTTACCCTTATACCATCTAATTTTTCCCCAAACATAGCTGTACAAATCTCAATAGTGGCATCTCCCATATTAGCTGCCATACTATCATAATCTATCTCTTCTAGTTGCTTTTTAAACTCATCATCGCTCATTTCAACAAACTTAGCTGCTTCGCTTACAAACTTCTTATTATTAGCTAGACTTTTAAAAAATTGTCTAAAGAAAATCTTACGATTACTTTCATTAAAATTAATTCTAACAATATTTGATTTTTTACTTTCACCATGAATTGTAATATCACTTACAGTTTGTGTACTATGCATACTCTTAAAACCATTTGATAAAGCTGATTTTAATGCATTAATCATTGATATGTAATCAACATTATTTTGTTCATTAACATCAAATATTGTACTTAAACCTTCTATTTCATCATAGATGTAGTTTTCATAATAATTTTGGAATAAAACATACATTCTTGATTCATTTAAATAAACTTCTAAATTAATAGGATTATCAATTAACTCTTCTCCAAAATTAAGACTAGTTAAATTAAATGTATAATCTATTGCCTTACTACATAAATCAATAGCATAATTACCATTTAATTTAGCTGCTAAATTAGTATCAGTTGAACTAATAGAAAAATCAATATCATATGCACCACTAGATTTCTCAATACGATCATTAGTAATTGATTTAGTTCCCATAGTTAAAGCAGATATAACAGCACTGATTCTTTTATCGGCAGACTTATACTGACTGCTATAATAAAGAAAACCAAGCACACCAACAATTGCAAACACGATTACTATAACTAAAATTATAATTAAGTTTTTCTTATTCTTTTTCTTTTTATCTTCACTCGATAAAGTACTACCAAGTTTTACTGCCTCACCATTTGGTGCAATAAATTCAGGATTTATTGCATTAGTAACTTGAACTTGTTCTTGTGGATTTTGAACACCTGTTTGTAATTCACCTGGATTAGGAGTTTGCATGGTCGTTTGCATATTATCTATTACACCTTGATTGCCCTGAGGCTGACTAACTTGTGCCTCCCCTTGTAAAGAATTTTGAGCATTTGGTACTTGCGAACTCACTTGAGCTACTCCATTAGAAACACTCGTTACTCCACCATTTAAAGTTATATTTTCTGCTCCTGGTTGATTACTAAAATTATTAGTTTCTACAGCACCTTGATTTACTACATTATTATCAATTACAGGAATCTGTCCATTATTAACAGCTACATTTTCTCCCATAGTTGGAACCTGACTAGTTACAGTTACTTGTTGCCCCGAAACTCCATTCACTACTCCTGTTGAATTTTCTAAATTTCCCGTTTCCACTGGATTTACCATATTTCCATTATTGACAGTCATATTTTGATCTTGCGGTAAAACTGGACTCTCTGGTACTGTTGGCAAAACTGAAGTGTCTGTTGGTACAGTTTGAGTATTGTCGCCTTGAACATTAGCATTACATACTGGACAAACTGTTACGCCATCAGGTATCTCATTATTACAGTTTATACATCTCATAATTTTTCCCTCTTTACTATTCTAATCTATTAATATAATAATATATTTACACTATCTTATCAAGTTTATTCTGTACTCTCGTTTACATTTACTAAATTAACTGGACAAGAAATTATCTCATTTTCATAAGTACAACTACACATATCTTCTCCAGGATTACAAACACACGTTAAATCAGGAGTACATTTTTCTTTGTAATAGTCCTTTATATGATCTATAAATGTAACATCTTTTAAATAATAATTAGTATTTGTTTTTATTTTATTATAATCATCCAAAGTAAAATCTTTAACATTTTTATAGTTTTCAATATCTTGCTTCTTTACCTTGGCTTGCTTATCCTCTTCCAAATATAAATTAATATCTGTTACATACTTATCTGTATCAAGCGTAATATCATACGTTTTTTCATTTAAATTTTCAAGTTCTTTTATTTTTGAGGCAAATGTCAAATTATAGATATTTTCATCATTCTTAAAATAATCTAAATAATATTTAGTTTCGCCAATATCAAAAACATACCTTTTCTTCTCTTCTTCATCAAGCAAAAATTCTATTCGATAAATTTTCTTTTTCGAAAAATATACCGAAACAGTTGTTTTATTAGCTGAATCACTACTATATTTATAATTACTCGTAGTTATACGATTTTCAATATTTTTTATAATCTCATCCGACTTTTTATCCTGTATTCTAGCAACTTCATTAACAAAATTGACATCATCTTTTAATTCCGATAAAAATGTTTCAATAAATTTAACTTTTGTTGGGCTGTCTAAGACTAAAGAACGTTTATTTACATTTATATCTTTACCTAAATAAGTAATAGATGTCTTTTCAGTGCTATAATTCATTTGCTTTAACGTAAAAGATAAAGCATCAGTCATACCTATAACAATCGAATATAAATCATAATTTTTAGTTTTTAAAAAGCCTGTTTTGTCTTCTATTGGAAAATATAAATATTCATCTCCATAAATTTGATTACTTTGAAAGTAAATATTATTGTCTTTCATATAGGCATTAAATACTAAATCCCTAGTATCTATTAATACTTCACCAGTTGCTTCTTTGGGATCTCGCATATTTCCCGTTAGGTTAATAATTTTATTTTTAACATCATAGCCATAATTGCCTTCAAAGGCCACACTTTCATTATTAACTTTTAAAGTCAATTTGTATTTTCCTGAAGCTGAGTAACGAGAACCTAAGAAATTATCTTCCAAATATTCACCTAAACCATCTACGACTCGTGTGAACACTTTATAATTTGGTTCACTTTTAGTAGTAAACATTGATGCAATTAAAGTAATAAAAATTATTATTACAAATATGATTAAGGCAACTGCACCCACAACTACCTTTCTATTTTTAGGTTCTCTTATATAAACTTTAATATCAAACTTATCACTATTATAATCAGTGTTATCTATATTACCAAAATCAATAATAGGATTTTCTTTTTGATTGGGATCAATTTTACTATTACAATAAGGACACACTTCTGACACATCAGGTATAAACTTATTACAATTTAGACATTTCATAGTTTTCCCACTTTCTTTTTACTCTTAATATAAGTATAAAATAAATTGAATAAAAGTTCAATGAAATTTTCTATTGACTACATCAAACAATTGTACTATATTATTTTTAGGTGAGGCATATGGATGATTATATAAAAAGAAATATATTATGTATTGACTTAAAAAGCTTTTTTGCATCCGTTGAGTGTGTCGAAAGAAAATTAGATCCTTATAACACTCCATTAGTTGTCTGTGATCCTACAAGAAACGGTGCTATAACGTTAGCTGTAAGTCCTTACCTAAAAAAATTTGGCATAAAAGGTCGTTCAAGAGTTTATGAACTTCCCAAAAATCTTGGAATAATCAAAGTTCCACCACGAATGAGACTTTATCAACAAAAAAGTAAAGAAGTCATAAAAATTTATTTAGAATATGTAGCTCCAGAAGATTTACATATCTATTCAATTGACGAATGTTTCTTAGATGTTACTAATTATCTAAAATTGTACAAAAAAACAGATTACGAATTAGCTTTAGAAATTCTTAATAAAATTCAAGAAAAAACAGGCCTTACTGCTACTGCTGGAATTGGTCCTAATTTACTTCTTGCTAAAGTTAGTATGGATATTGAAGCAAAGCACACTAAAGATAACATCGCTTATTGGGGATATGATGAAGTTAAAACAAAACTTTGGAGCATTCACCCCCTATCAAAAATGTGGGGAATTGGTCCTCACATGGAAGTACGATTAAATAAACTAGGTTTTTCATCTATTGGAGATATTGCACAAGCTAATAAAGAGCTATTACGTAAAAACTTTGGTATTATAGGAGAAGAACTTTGGTTACACGCTAATGGCATTGACACATCCAAAATAAGCGATTTAAACAATGCTCCTGTAAAAGAAAAGAGTTATTCTCATTCACAAGTACTATTTAAGGATTATTTTGATTTTAATATTAACTTAATCATTTTTGAAATGCTTGATGTATTATGTAGAAGACTTCGAAAAGAAAAAAAGTTATGCGGTCTTATTGGATTTGGTATATCCTACTCTAAAAGTGTTGGAGGCGGATTTTATCACTCTAATAAATTAGCAATTCAAACCGATGACTCAAACATTTTGTATCGTGAATGTATGCATATATTTGATAAATATTACAATAAAAGCCCCATAAGAAAAGTTTCAATCTCATTTGGTAAACTTACAAATAATGAAACAAGACAACTAGATTTATTTCAAGATCCAAAAAAAGTCGAAAAAATTATACAAATTAACGAAGCAATTGACAGCATAAAAGAAAAATATGGAGCAAATAAACTTGTTCCTGCTGCCTCTTTGCTAAAAGACTCAACACTATTAGAAAGGAATAATAAAATAGGCGGACATAATGCATGATCGTGGACTGATAAAGTGGGCTCCATTTGCATCAGTTATAAATGGGCACCAATTATTAAAAGAAATTCATGAAGAGAAATCAAGGATTACTAAACCCACATTATCAGAAGATCAAATTAATTATTTGGAAGAAATAATTTTAGAAATTTATACAAGCAAAATCCCTGCCACTATATATTTCTATGAATACGGTCACATATACAAAATTGAAGGAATTATAACAAAAATAAACACTGTAACAAAAGAAATTACAATAAATAATCAAAAAAACATATTTTTTATGAATATTATTAGAATTATAAAAAAAATGCTTGATTTTTAAATGTAATTTTGTTATCATTATCTTGTTGCTGATGGGGAATTAGCTCAGCTGGCTAGAGCACCACGCTTGCACCGTGGGGGTCAGGGGTTCGAATCCCCTATTCTCCACCATTAATATTAGCAACAATGCACTGTGTTCATAAAATCATAATTTCTAGTGTGATTAGAAAGGATGATAACATGAAGAAAAGAACATTTTTATTGATTATAAATATATGCATTGCAATAGCATTTATAATAATAGCTTTAAATTAAAAAGCTAAAAGATTAAATTTTTTCGAGAGTGTTTAATCTTAAAGAATTTAGAGTACTTAGTACTCTTTTTTCTTGTTCTAAATTATAATGTACATAAATATCAAGTGTAGTACTTATTTTAGAATGTCCTAAACGATTTGATACATCATTAATAGGTATTCCCTCATTAACTAACAAAGTTGCGTGAGAATGTCTAAACTGATGTAACGTAATAGGTCTAATATTAACTTTAGAACAAGCATTTAATTTAACTCTATTAATAGTAGTTGGAGCTAAAGGCTTAATTCCACCAAATATATAATAATCAAAACATTCATCACTATATAAATTAATATAGTATTCTTTCAATTTACATAATTCATTAACTAAATAATCATCAATAACAATAACACGATAACTTGATAAATTCTTAGGTGTATCAAGTTCTCTTCCACCTTTAGAAGTCATATTATGATTTATATGTACATGATTATCAATTAAATCGCTAAACCTTAAAGCTATACATTCCCCAGGTCTAACACCAGTAAAAAACATAAAAGTAAAAAATAATTCATAAATATGATTATCAACACCACTAATAAATAAATTAAATTCA
Source organism: uncultured Bacilli bacterium (assembly GCA_910587065.1). Lineage (GTDB taxonomy): Bacteria > Bacillota_I > Bacilli_A > RF39 > UBA660 > CAG-582. The sequence goes on from CAJUMA010000024.1 coordinate 6,206, forward strand.
TCTAAAGTATAATAATCATATTTTTTTACTTCATATTTTCTTTTAAAATTTCCAATTTCTTTAAGATAATTATTAGATAAATCTAAATAATCATAAGAAAATTGTAAAAATTGATTAAAACATACATACAAGCTACAAAAGAGATGAAGACATTGATGAAAACATTGAAGTTTGTCTCTGTGAGAGCTGTGGAGCTATAAGAGGTTATAAGATTGGCGATAAAATTATAACTGAATATGAAACACTTAAAGAACTTTATCCAGAAATAGATAAATTTAAACCACAATTAGAAGAAGTCGAAAATGAACACAAAAAAAAGCTTATAAAGTAATTTTATAAGCTTTTATTTTAAAAGTTATATAATTTTTGACTATCTTTTTATAATTTCTTAGATGTTATTATATCCTTTATTTTTAAGTATTTATGGCATTTTTATTTTTAGAGGTATTCACATATATTTTTATAATTTCTTATATTTTGGCTTTCAAAAGTAGTAAATTGGTAGTAAAATTCAGAAAATTTTTAAAGTATTCTTATAAAATATAAAAAAATACTATGTAATGTAATAATATCAAAGTATAGTCTTATAGGCGAGACTAGCGGCATAGACACTAAAGTCTTCGCCATAATAAGGGATAGTATTACCCTTATTATGTAGCATGAAGCATGTAGCTTTATTTAAAGTTAAAAGAATACTATATTATTTTTCTCTATTTGATATTTATAAATTCACTATTATTAATATGATTTCGCATTTCATAACCATTAATATGCTTTTTAGGTACAGTGTATTTATATATTTGAATATTAGATGGATTATAATCAATCGGGATTAACTCATTAGTCACTGCACTTTTAATAAAAGTGTGTTTAAAGTCTTCCAGTAATTTAGTAATATTATCATATTCATGTATACCACTATAAAAACAATTTTTATCATTAAACATAGGTTCAAACCAATAGACTTTATTTTTATCGTAAAATACTAAAATAGCATGGCTAGGACAACCTTTATTATCATCATACAATAGATAATAAGTTTCATATTTTAAAGAAGTCATATTTTCAAAAAAACATCTAGATAACTCTGCCATATCCCAGCAAATTCCTATATGGCTTTTTAACAATTCGTTAGGTGATTGTAAACTATAAGATTGAGCATCATTAATTCCATAGTGTCTATTTCCATCTTTATCAATCCAACCATACTCAAACTTATTTTGCATATAAGTAAAAAATTTAGCAATATTTGTTAAATCATTTTCAGTAAAAATCTTTTTATAATCCATATTAATCACTCAATATAATTATACTTTATTTATGTGAAGCGGTAAATACCCATATTTTCAAAAATTTTTTTCTCTCTTCAAAAGTAGTAAATTAGTAGTAAAATTCAGAAAATTTTTAAAGTGTTCTTATATAATATTAAAAAAATACTATGTAATGTCATAGTATCGAAGTATCGTCTTATAGGTGAGACTAGTGGCGTAGCCACTAAAGTCTTCGCCATAATAAGGGATAGTATTACCCTTATTATGTAGCATAAAGCATGTAGCCAATCTTTAGTAATTCTTATTTTATACATTCAATTTTAAGCTTTAGACCATCTTCCATATTAATATTTGTAGGAATGACTATATGTGCTCCAATTTTGTGGGTAATTAAATTTGCAATTATTCTCATTGCTCTTGAGCCATCAAACCAAGTTGGATTGTCGCTTCTATCTCTTATGTTATCTAATGAACTAGTCATCATATCATGGTCATATATATCTATTTTTTCTGTTTTAATCATATATTTTTGCCTATCGCTTATATATAAAGTATTGTCATCCATTTCATATAAAGCATTATTAAACCAATATAAATGGTCTCCTCCAGAAAGAATTATAGCAGTAGCCTTATATTCTAAATCTCCTATTAGAGAATCAACATATTCTGTAACCTCATCAAAAGTAACTTTCGGGATATCTTCTTTTAGTTCTGGATATTTACTTGTTATATCTACAACTCCAAAGTTATAAAATTTATGTCCAAATACTTCTTTATTTTTAACAAATATTAATTCAATGGAACCTCCCCCACCAATGAAGATACATAATGGTCCATCATAATTAATACTTTGATAGCATCCCATTGCTGTAAGATTTGCTTCATCCTCTTGCGATACTACTTCTATTGTTAAATTAAATTTATCTTTTAAAGTATCTTGAATTTGTTCTAATTCCGTATCACTTATATTTCTAAATATACTACAGCCATATATATGAATATTTTCTGTATATTCTAAAGCCTTACCTATTTCTTTATATAACTTTTCTAAATCCTCATCAATTATGGAACCATTACTTTTATAATTTTTCTTAAATTCAATAGTAGTTGTTTTATCATATATAACTTTGCTATTTTCATAAATATGAGTTTTTGTATTATTACTACCGATTTCTATAATTCCATATTTTTCATTCATATTGTTCACTCCTAACATTAACTATTATAACACATATTTTTTAATATTTATTAGATTATCTTTGAATTCCTAAATATT
>CAJUMA010000025.1 GCA_910587065.1 uncultured Bacilli bacterium
CAGGTAACTACTTATCAGGAACACAAACAATAAAAGGAGATCCTAACTTAGTAGCCTCTAATATAGCAAAAGGAAAGAGTATATTCGGTGTAACTGGAACTTATACTGGAGATGGTGGAGCTCCAACTAGCCCTGTGATAGTTACAACTAAATTTGGTCAATCTAGATATTTGATAGTTGAAACTCATGGGCGAGATATAAAGTTAGAGGAAAGCAATTGGAAAGATACATATTGGACATTTTATGCTCCAACAACGTATGCAAATGGAAGCATTGCTCATTTTACTTATGGTAGTGCAAGTACTACAGTTAAATTAACTAGAGATAGTACTACAGGAATTCTTGTTGATTCAGGAAAATACGAATTTGTAGTTTTAACTTGGAATGTAAAAGGAGAAAAGGATAAAACAATCACACTTACTTGGGTATAATAAAATAAAAAGAGATTTATTCTTGGTTGGATAGATCTCTTTTTTCTCTTTTTATAAGTTTAGCATGTAATACTACTTTTTGGTCATTAGTATAACATGTAGATAGTGTGATTATTCGATCATTAGCGTTTAGGTTAGTGTTGAATTTAAATTGACTTCTATTTTTAATCATTTGCAAAAATTCATTATATTCATAGTCACTTATAAAATCTGTTTGAATATAATCATTTGTTGTAGGAATTTTATATATACTAAATACTTGCCATAAAGTATTTTCTTTTTCTGTTGATAATTTTATTACATGATTATTAATATCGTTATACCAGTTATTCTTCAAAATATTTTTTAGTGATCCAAACATGGTTGTGTTTTTTCTTGCGTGAGCATATAATATCATATTTTTTATATCGGTGTTTAAATCATTTCTATAGTCTAGAAATACCCATCCAGCATCAGTATATTTCTTATCAATAGAATGAGTTAAATAGTAACTGTTATTGTTTGTTTGAACAAAGGGATAGTTAATATTAGTACCATTAACTTGAATCCACCCAACAACATCTTTGTTTTCTTTTTTTAGTTCTTTGAAATCAACATTTATTAGATTCATTTTGATATAATCCCAGTAAGGGTTATTTTCATCATCAGTTGGGGCATTGTATATTTCATCTTCTTGATTATTTGTTTCTTCAATATTTGTAGAATCAAGTATTTTATCTTCTAAAAGAGCATTCTTTTTGTTGTCTATGCTCCACATTACAAGATTAATAAGTGCATAGTTTAAAATAATGATAAAAGATAAAAAGAAACAAAATGCAATTTTCCTTTTTTTCATACTATCACCTACATATATTCTATCAAATAGTAGCATTAATATCTATACTTTGATATAATATAATTGTTATTTAGAAAGAATGTGCATTTATGAGTAAACTATTATTTCAAGGACATGGAAGTTATAGAATTATAACTAATGATGGAGTTGTTATTTATGTTGATCCATTTGCTGGTTCAGGCTATGACATGGAAGCAGATATTATTTTAGTTACTCATGAACACTATGACCATAATAAAGTGGAGTTGCCTTTAAAAAAAGACTCAACTGTTATAATTAGACAAGAAAATTTAAAGTTGGGAACAATTTATAATAAGACTCATCTTTGTGGTGTAGAGATAGAAGCAGTAGAGGCATATAATAAGAATCACGATAAATCAAGTTGTGTTGGTTATGTAATTCGTTTTGATGGAATCACTCTTTATGCATCAGGAGATACTTCATTAACCGAGGATATGAAAAATAAGTTACCAAATTATAATATTGATTATGCTTTACTACCAATAGATGGTATATATAATATGGATGCTTTCGAAGCAAGTGTTTGTGCTGATTATATTAAGGCTAAACATACAATTCCCATTCATATGAAGCCTTTAGAGTTATTTGATATGGAAGAGGCTAAAAAATTTACTAGTGATTCAAGACTTATTGTTAAAGATGGAGAAGAAATAGATTTATAATTAATGAGGAAGTGATAAAATGATTTTAGAATTTGCTAAAAGATGCGAAAAAAATATGTTATTTAGTACGGTGATAACTTTGATTCTTGGTATTATCCTTGCATACTCACCTGAGGGTTCAATTAAAGTTATTACAGGTATAATTGCTCTTATGTTTTTACTTATTGGGATTTTACAGTTGGTAGATTATATAAAACAAAGTAAGTTAGAGAAAATGATGAGCTTATCATTGATACTAGGTATTCTTTTAACTGCAGTAGGAGTATATTTATTTATTAATTTGGAGTCTTTAGCAAACTTTATTACAACTTTAATTGGTATAGCTATACTTATTAAATCATTGTTTAAATTACAGTATGCTTTTAATATTAGGGATATAAGTGATAAATGGTTTTATAATTTAATTGTTGGTATAGCAGGAATAGTAATTGGAATAATACTTCTTGTTAACCCTTTTTCATCTGCAAAATTATTCTTAAGAATAATTGGTATTATATTTATACTTGGGTCAATTATCGAATTAGTTGAAACATTTATGGTTTTAAAAACTATTGAAGACCATGAAGCAATAGAGTTACCTTTTGAAGAGAAAAAAAAAGAAGTTAAAGATGAGAAATAGCCTTAGGTTATTTCTTTTTTTTTCGTTATGATATATAATTATACTAAGGTGAATTTATGAAAAGATTAGAAAATATAGAGTATTTGTTAATATTTGGAATGATAATTTTATTTTTTGCTGGTTTTTCTCTCGCAATTAATGAAATAATAGGGCATTCAATATTAAGATGTTTAATACTTTTAATTATTGCAGGCGTGTTTTATTTAATGTCTTTTGTATTTAAAAAAGTGTTGAAACTTGATTTAACTAATAAAGCTGCATATGGCTTAGGTAGTGTCATGACAGTCTGTACTTTTATTTCTGCAGGGGTATATAAAGTATTTGGGGACTTTTTTAGTTTAACAGGTGACGGTGTTTTAGTGTTTTTATCATCCATTTCCTTACTTATAGGTATTCTTGCTTTATTAACTATGGTTCTTTATAAAAATTATAATTTAATACATATTACTTTTTTATCTATAATTTTTATGATTTCATTTTTATTAGCTTTCTATAAAGTAAATTATACGGTTTTAATGCTTATAATTATGTCTGTTTTATTTATACTTAATATTTTTAAAAATAAAGAAGCAACATTTGAATTTAGTTCTTTTGCAATTCCTGTTAGTGTTTTTATAAGTTTGTTCCTATTTAATGATGATAGCAATATAGTTTTATCATTTATCTTATTTATTATAAATATAATATCATTATTTTCGGTTATAAATAATAAAAAAACATTGGAGCATGAATTACTTTCAATTATTGCTTTATCAGGAGTGTTCGTAGTTTTTTCGAGTTATCTTTATACAAATTTTAATACTAATGTAGCGTTAATTGTTTCTGTTGGAATAATATCTATAATAGATTTAATACTTTCAACGTTTAGAATAATTGATGTGAAGGCAGTTAAAATAATATATAAGTTTATTAATATTGTTATTTTAGCATTATTACTTTTAGATGCTGAATTTAATGCAATAGCTCACTTAATAGTTATAACATTCATACTAATTACTTCAGTTGTTGATACATTTGCAATTCACAATGATGATTATGAAAGATATTTTTTGCCTTTCAAAGTTATGTTCTTGTCGTGTTATTTAGTTAGTTTTGTTTCACAAGTTTATTCGTCTTTAATATTTGGAATAGAAGCTTTAATTTTTGCTTTAATTTATCGTAAGTTTAATAACCTTAGTATTAAACCAATGTATGCGATTATTGTAGGTTTATCAATATTATTGCTTGTGGTTAACTTATCTACATCTTTATTAACAAATGTTTTAGCTTTTGTTTTAATTCTTTTAACTAGTATTGTTATTAAGAATAAAGACAATGATAAGTTAGCAAATGTTATTGATGGTTTTATTGCTTTTATGTTTCTTATTATAAGTGATAGAATGAATTTATTAGAATCTTTAATTCTTGTTATTGTAATAGGTATTTATGTTTATATTCATAGAGATAAAAAGTTAATATTTGGAGCTTCTATTTTTTCATTGGGAATTTCTGTAAATACATTTTTATATCATGCAATTAAAAACAGTGACGTTTATTTAATCTTAACGACATTCATGACTTTAATTCTTATTGGTATTGCACTAGAGATATTATTTGATAAAGATATGCGAAATAAGAATATTTTTGCAGGAATTTTATTTGGATTGGTGCTTTATGATTTACTAGTTTCTATTGATAGTTTTATAGCTATATTATACTCGTTAATTGTAGCACTAAGTTTAATGCTTTTATCTATAACTAAGAAAGGATATAATTCACTTTTCTATGTTTGCTTAGTATTTGGTTCCCTTTATGTTTTTGAATTCTTTAGCTTAATCGAAGATTTTCCAGCGTCTCTTTACATATTAATTATTTCAATTGTTTTAATAATTGGTACAAGTATAATTGCATATAAGCGAATTAATAGTAAAGAAGATGTTCAGGAAAAAAAGGTTATTATTGATAATTGTGTTAATTATTGTAGTGAATGCGGAAGTAAAATAACAAAGAGCGATACTTACTGTAGTGAGTGTGGAAATAAGGTAAGATAAATTTATGAAAAAGAGGAATAAAAAGATTAACAATGTACTTTATTCAATGGTATTTGAGCTTATATTTATACCATTACTTGCTTATGTTTCATATTATATATATGCAAATATATCTTACTTTAGTTTTATGGATAATATTTTGATGAATTATTTAATAGTAGCTATATTGGTTGTACTTAATTTAGTTGCTTTATACTATATCGCATATGTTTTAAATCATATATACAAGTTTGATTTAGAGTATCAAATAGTTACTGGTTTAATTATAATATTTATATTTATATGGGTTAAGGTATATTATTCTTCAGTTGAACAAACCGTATGTAGTTCGAATGTTAATATTGGATGTTTTGATGCAACTTTAAATAATAATATGTCTACAGCAATATTAATATTTTTAATAGTTTATAATCTAGTTTATATACCAATGCATATTATTACTAAACGTAGTGGCAAAAAGATAAAGCTTAGTTTAAATTAATAAACTAAGCTTTTTATATACTCTTAAATTTATGGTTAATAATAACACCACTTGATATTTTTAATTGTTTTTGACTTTTACTTAACTCTTTAATTGAGGCAAATAATTCGCATTTCTCATGGGCATCACTTCCATAAGTAACTCTTTTTCCACCAAGTCGAATATATTCTTCTAGTATATTTTCGTTTGGGAAAGGACTAGAGCATCTTCTTATACCACTCGTATTTATTTCTAGTGTTTTATTTGAGCAACTTATGCATCTTAATATTTGTTCAAGGATATTTTTATCAAATTCATCAAGTTCATGGTATCTTTTGATATAATCAATGTGTCCAACAATGTCAATATCCGCATATTTTATCATATTTAATACTTCAGAAAAGTATTTATTTAAGACATCTTTTTCACTGCTTTTTCTTCGAAGAGTTTGTCTTTTTAAATTATGAATACTTCCGATAATATAATCTGTATCGGCTATTCGATTTAAATATTCTGTTTCATTTGGATAAAGGTGAGGTTCTCCTACTTCCATGCCTTTTAAGATTATTGTAGAAGTATTTTCTTGTAGTATATCAATAGCTTCATTTCTTCTTTTTATTCTTTCAATGACATCTTTAACTGATTCATTTCCAAAATCTACGTGATCGGCAATTCCAATATATTTTAGTTTCATTGCTGTTGCTTCTTTAACGATTTCTTCTAAAGACATCTTAGAATCATATGATGCATCACTGTGGATATGCATATCTGCTTTGTAGTATAATTCGCTTTCTTCTATTTTAGGCTTTCTATTATAAATAAAATTTATATAATCTTGATAATCATCACTTTTGTAGTCCATATTACTTTCCTTTCTTAGATTGTTATTATAAACTTTTTATGTGAAAATATAAAGATAAAATTTCACATAAACTTCATTGTAATTTCATAATCGTTTGTTAATATGTAATCAGTAAAGGAAGTGATATGAAAATACAAATAGTAGGATGTAATGAAATAAAAGAAAATGAATTTAAAGAAATTATAAAAAACTTGCCTAATGTAACTACACAAGTGTTAGAAAATTCTTGCAAGTTTAATATAAAGTATCCGCCTGCTATGATAATTGATAATGTCGTTGTTGATGATATTAATAGTTTATCGACAAACGAACTAAAAAATATAATTTTACAATTCTTTGAAACTTAATCAGTGTAATAAATAAGGAAATGTGAACGCTTGTAATATTTGTTTGCTTTTCCTTTTATTTTGTAAAAAATTACAAAAAAAACACTTGACAAGACGATTAGGGCTTG
>CAJUMA010000026.1 GCA_910587065.1 uncultured Bacilli bacterium
GTACTGGCTGATGATTTCGGATTGTTACATAGAAAAGATGTACAGGACATCATTCAGAACAGTAGGAGCTATTCAGAAGGTCAGCAGAAAATATTGAGGGTTTATGCGGCTGTATATTTATAATGATGGAGGATAAGACAAATGGGAAAAGTTTATGATATAGAGAAAGAAAAAATAAACGAACAATCAAAGAAAGAGATATGCGAAGCTTGTAAAGAGATGGCAAAAACATATCTTGATTTTACAGAAGAACAGTTGAAGGAATTTGAAAAGAATTTTTATATTGTTGCAGACAAATATGTATTTGGAGCGAAAAAAGAAAGAATGAAAATTTAAAAGAGCACTTGCATTTAACAAGTGCCCATTGTATAATCTACTTAGAAAGTGATCGGAATTGATTTCCGATTGCCCTCAGTAAATAGCAAAAATTACAAGAATTTAAGCATCCTCACTTTTGGACGGGTAGGGATGCTTATTTCTTTCTATGATTGTCTAAATATGACAAAGCCGCAAAGACTACCAATAAAAGCGTAAGCACTTCTAAAGTATTCATAGGGCATCACCCTCTCTTTCGTAAAATTTGAGGGCAAATCATATCGGAAAATCGCATCCATCTTTCTTTTTAATTATACAAATCCTATTATAGCATAAGGATAAATAGTGTTCAATCAGAACAGTAGTGATTTTGTTGTGTGAATGATGGGGAATGTCGTGTACAGTTTTGCACTGGCAGCAGAGTTTTTGTAATTATTACACATAATACAAGTTCGGATTGATATTCGGTGTGGTACCCTAATTATTACATATGTAAAAATAAAAAGATTAAAGCATAGTAAAAAAGTAGGAATTATATAGATTCTTCTGACAACTTGTTTATAATACAAGGAGATGTTTCATAAGAAATTTTTAGATGTTCGGTAGAAGATGTTTAGAAGTTGCAATAAGCCTTAATTTACAAGGGTTTTTAATAATAAGAGTGTCTACAAATGTAGTGCAAGTGATGGTATTATGCTGTAATTTGTGGATAATTCGAGATTTTGTTGATTTATCAAGGAAAATTGAAGTTTTTTGATGGGTGAATTTGGGTAGTGAATTTTGTGGGTGGAGGGGCTAGAATGCTTGATTTATAAGGGGATTTGGGGAGTGGAGTGTGTGAAAGCTGTGAAAAAACCACGGTTCGACGCAATGTAAAAAATAGTTTGATAGTCAAAGTAATAATTCTATGGAATATGATATTATATAAAATCTGTAAAAATATTCCAATTTTATCCTTGACAACTTATAATCAAAATGATACTATCAAAGAAAATAAAAATACAATATTCATTAAAAGTACAAAGAAAGAGAGGAATTGATTATGAATATACTTGTAATTGGGAATGGGTTTGATTTGGCTCATGGATTACCTACAAGTTATAAAGATTTTTTAGAGTTTACAGATAATTATATGTCTTATGCTAAATCAATAAATGATAACTTGTTATCAGAATTGAAAACACTTGTAAGTAATAATTGTTGGTTGGAGTACTTTAAAAGGACTTATATTGGTAATGGTTGGATCGATTTTGAAAAAGAAATGTCAAATGTTATAATGATGATAGATCAAAAGAAAGATAAATTCGTTAGGATAGGTGAGCCTGGATTTGCATTCGTAAAACTAAGCGATAAAGAACGTAAAATTTTGATGTATTTTGATTCAAGATCTGCTAATGGTATAATTGACAACAAGGATTTTTTATTCATGATCAAAGAGCGAATGTTAAATGATTTAAACAGGCTTATAAGATGTTTGGAAATATATTTAGATTGTTATATAAATCACTCTTCGGTAAAGGAGCTGAGTCCAGACATTGCAGATCTTAATATAGATAAGGTTTTAAGTTTTAATTATACTAATACATATGCAAGAATTTATGACAATTCTAAAAACAATAATATAGAGTATGATTATATTCACGGAAAAGCAGATATAGAGCCAGAACATGATATGAAAACAAATGATATGGTATTAGGAATTGATGAATATCTTCCAGATGATAGAAAGAATAAGGATTTAGATTTTATTGCATTCAAGAAATTTTATCAAAGGATATATAAACAAACTGGATGTAAATATAAAGAATGGGTGGGTGAAATAATAAAAGGAGCTGATTATGATAAGTTAGATGCTTTAAAATATAGATTGGAATATGAAGAGAATATAAAGAAAGGACTTGATGGATATGCTCATACAGCAAAACAAAAATTAATGGAACTAAAAGAACAGAGAGTAAAGCATAATTTATATATTTTTGGACACTCTTTAGATGTTACAGATAAAGATATTTTAAAGGAACTGATTTTAAATGATAATGTGCATACAACAATATTTTATCATAATAAAGAAGTAAAGGCGCAACAAATTGCTAATCTTGTAAAAGTAATTGGACAAGACGAATTAATTAGACGATCAGGCGAGAAGACAATAGAGTTTACACCACAACAGAAGATGAATAACATCTAACAAGGCAAAACGCCGCCTTATCACCATTCAGCCAAATTAGTCTATATGGATCACGTTCACTTAGAAATATAATTTGATTTCACAAAACAGGGAAATCAAATCACGAAGAAAAAAGAGTTATATAAGATATTTCACCATCAACAAAAAAATGAGGACACCGAAGCATCCCCATTCTCTAAACTGCCACTTGAAAAATCAAGATGTATCGTTTATAATCAGAGTAGAAACAATCGAAGGATATTTGCCGTGTCCGATGATTGCCACCGGAAACTATTAAACAGAGTTTACGAGTTGCACAGGCTATCTCCTATTGGCGTAGGAGGTAGCCAACTTACTTTTTGTGGTGATTGTCAAGGTATGATAAAGCTGCAAAAACAACTAACAGCAACGTCAAAATTTCTAACGTGTTCATATGTATTTCCTTTCCGTTCCCGGATAAGACAATCACCAGACTATCCCTACGTTGTTCTAATCTGACTGAAGATATTTTACCATATCTGACAAAATAAGATAATAAAATAATATTCTGATAACAGTTGTCCTTTAAACCATAAGCGTATATACTTTTCTTACCAATAAATATTATAGAGGAGTGAGCATATGACTTTACAGGAATCAGAAATAAAATTATCAGAATTGAATAATAAAATAGA
>CAJUMA010000027.1 GCA_910587065.1 uncultured Bacilli bacterium
CGGAACTTAAACACTTTTAAGAATCAAAAATCTAGGAAGCCATTGAAAAATGGTTATTTTTTTGTCAAATTTTGCATTTTGACATTGCATACGTCGGCATACGTCTGATATAATATTATTGTAAGGTCGTGTGTAATATGAATATTAAAATTACTAAATCTAAGAATTCTGAACATTATTCTATTATCTATAATGTTAAAATCAACGGAAAAAGAACTTCTAAAGTATACGAAAATATTGGAAATTATAATAATTTAAAACTACGTGCTGGTAATGAAGATCCACTTCAGTGGTTGAAAAATTATGTTGATGATTTAAACAAGAAACAAAAAGAAGACTCTTTACCTGTCATTATCAAAAAAAATCCAAATAAACTGATAGATAAAAATGTTCAAGCATCTTTTAATATTGGCTATCTATTTTTACAAGATTTATATTATAAATTAGGTTTTAATAAAATTTGTGAAGATATATCTAATAAATATCAATTTAAATTTGATTTAAATGATATTTTATCTAAACTAATTTATTCAAGAATTCTATTTCCAGCTTCTAAACTTAAAACTTTAGAACTATCAAAAAATTTTTTTGAGCAACCTAATTTTGATTATCAACACATTGAAAGAGCTTTACCTATACTTTGTAATGAAAATGATTTTATACAATCCGAACTTTATAAAAATTCTAAAAAATATGCACCTAGAAATAATAGAATTTTGTATTATGATTGTACTAACTTCTTTTTTGAAATCGAATGTGAAGATGATTTCAGAAAATATGGAAAGTCAAAAGAAAATCGTCCTAATCCAATAGTTCAAATGGGATTATTTATGGATGGTGATGGTATACCATTATGTTGTGAAACAACACCAGGAAATACTAATGAACAAACTACTTTAAGACCATTAGAAAAGAAAATTATAAAAGATTTTGAACTTGCAGAAATTGTTGTATGTACTGATGCTGGACTTGCAAGTAAAGCAAATAGAAAATTCAATAATACTAACGATAGAAAATTTATAACTACACAATCTATTAAACAATTAAAAGGATTTTTAAAAGATGAAGTTTTAGATTTAACTAAAGGATGGAAATTAATTGGAAGTGATAAAACTTACAATATTGAAAATTTAAGAACTGACGAAAAATTAATTAAGGCTTATAAAGATAAAACTTTTTATAAAGAAAGATGGATAAAAGAAGATGGTATTGAACAAAGGCTTATTGTTACCTATTCTGTTAAATATCAAGAATACCAAAAAAATATTAGAAACAATCAAATAAAAAGAGCTGAAAAGTTGATTGAAAAAAATCCTAAGAAATTAGGAAAAGCAAAACAAAATGATCCAAAAAGATTTATTGAAACAATAAGCACTACTGAAAAAGGAGAAATTGCGTCAGAAACTTATTATTCTATTAATCAAGATGTTATAAATGAAGAAGCAAAATATGATGGTTTATATGCAGTTTGTACTAACTTAGAAGACGAAGTAAAAGAGATTATAAGAGTTAATCATCAAAGATGGGAAATTGAAGAAAGTTTCAGAATAATGAAAACGGAGTTTAATGCAAGACCAGTATTTCATTCAAACGAAGAATGTATTAAAGCACATTTTCTAATATGTTTTCTTGCATTAACGATTTATAGATACTTAGAAAAGAAATTAGATGAAAAATATACAGTTGGCGAAATCATTGATACCTTAAAAGATATGGATTTAAAATTAGATATGCCGGGAGTATATTCTCCAAACTATACAAGAACAGATTTAACAGATGACTTACATGATAAATTTGGTTTTAGAACTGACTACGAAGTAATAAATGAAAAAAATTTAAAAAAAATTTGTAAACAGACTAAAATATAGTCAACGTATGCATTTTTGATTCATTTAAAAATCTCTCTAAATCCTTATAAACAAAGGATTTGAGAGATTTTACTTTCTAAAAAGTGTTTAAGTTAAGATTATA
>CAJUMA010000028.1 GCA_910587065.1 uncultured Bacilli bacterium
TAGTTACAGTTTTGTGACTAGAAAGAAAAAATAACAGTTATGTAAAGTAATTGTTATTTTAATTTTGAGAAAAATGAAAAAAATGTTAATATAGAAGAAGATAGGAATGGTATAAATGACAACAAAAGGAATAGAAAGTGAAATTAGTAAACAGTTATTTAAAGCACTAGAAAAAATAGAAAAGTTAGAAGCTAAATTAGATAAAGCATATGATGTAATTGATCAATTAAAAAGTGATTTTGTTAAAAAAGAAAAAGCTTATCAGAAAGAAATATCTTCTTTAAAAGCTGAAAACAAAGAATTAAAAAATACCATTTCAAAACTTGAACAGGAAAATAAAGATTTAAAAGGAGAAATTTTAAGATTACGTGCATCTAACAAGAAAGATAGTAGTAATTCAAGTAAACCATCTAGTACAAATGGATACAAAAAAGTGATAACAAATAGTCGTAAAAAATCGATAAATTTTCCTGGAAAACCTAAAGGAAATTCAAGTACGAATCTATCAAAAGAAAAACTAGAGCAATTTATAAATTCTGGTAATGTAGAATATCAAATTATTGAGATTAATAAAAATTTAAAAAATGAAAATAAAGAATACAGAGCAATAAAAGTTTTAGATATAAAAATAGTAAAACAAGTTATTGAATATAGATACTATCCTAACGAAGATGGTACTTTTAATATACCTGAAAATCATAATAGAGCAATTCAGTATGGTAGTAATTTAAAAACTATTTGCGTATGTATGAATAATGATATTTATAATTCAACAGATGGAATTGTAAGATTTATATCAAATATTACAAATGGTGGTGTAACAATATCAAAAAGTACACTTCTTAGTTGGAATAAAAAGTTATCACATAATCTTAAACCAGTAATCTCAAATATAGAAAGTAATCTCACAGAATCTTATTACCTTAATTGTGATGATAGTTCCATCAAAGTAAATGGAACATCTTACAATGATTTATGTGTATGTAATGATAAATATAGTAGATTGTGGATTAGTAAGAAAAAGGATAGAGAGTCTTGGAAAAAACATACAATACTATCTGATTATAAAGGGATTATTGTAAAAGATGGAACAGATGTATTCAATGGACTAGGTATTCTTTTATCTCAATGTTGCTCTCACATTTTGCGTTATATAAAAGGAGTATATGATTTTGTTGCCCATAAAGATGCGAAAAGAATGGAAAAATTCTTCAAGAAATGCATTCATCTTCGTAAGCAAAAAATAAAGAAAGGAATTAAAGAATTTACTGAGGAAGAATTAAGAAAATTATATGATGAATATGATAGTATTTTTGATTATTGGAAACGAGAATGGATGAAATCTAGTAAAGATAAAAATCCAGTATATGAAGAGGAAAGAAAACTATTAGCTAGGTTTGAAGATGAGGATGAAAAAGAACAGATACTTTATTTTCTACATGATTTCAATGTACCCGCAACAAATAGTCAAGCTGAAGTAGATCAAAGAGGAGCAAAAATAAAACAGAAGATAGGAAAATTTAGAAGTGTAGAAAGTGCTAAAGAATATGCAATTATAAAAAGTTGTATACTTACTTATAAGAAAAATGGTGTTAATGTAATGGATGCCATTAAGTCTGCTTTTGATGGAATTCCTGTAAAAATATAAAAGGGTGAAAAATTTTTAGTAATATTTCGCTCTTTTCATAATGGCAGTCACAAAACTGTAAC
>CAJUMA010000029.1 GCA_910587065.1 uncultured Bacilli bacterium
CACGTTCCTAGTACATAATGACACCTCACTATTTTTATCACTATTGCCCTTATCATTATTAGAGTTTTTTTGATATTTCAAATTTATACTCTTTGCCTGTTTTTAGAACAAATCTAGCTACTCTAGGTAGTTTGTTACCATTCTCATCATAATCACCTACAATGATACATTCTATCATATTCTCAAATGCCTCACGATTGAATTTTTTTAAAGTATATGGGTAGTTATCAAAATACTCATCTATTTCTTTTATTTGTTTAGATAATCCTTTATTTTCATCAAGAATTTTCTCATATTCAGTGATTTTACTTTTAGTGATATTTAATTGATTTAATAATTCACGTTCTTTTTGGATAAACATTTCTTTTCTATCAATGTCATCATCAAGTTCCATATCAATGATTTTTGATAGTCTTTTTTCAATTGTTTCTTTTTCAGTAAATAAACTATTTAATTTGTCTTGATAATCATTATCACTTAAAACCTCTTTAATGGCTTTAATTAAGGCTTGTTTTGTTTTATGCTTATTTTTGATAATGTCATTGTAAATCATAACAAAAGTTTCTTCTAACTTTGTTTCACTAATACCTACTGAATCAGGACAAGCATCAGAATGTTCTCTCTTTTTAAAACAAGTCCAATAATAGTTATAAGTTGGTCGTTTTTTAGAATAAGAACTTTGCCTTCTACAAAAATTAGTTCCACAAAAAGCACACTTGATTTTACCACTAAAAGCATATTTTCTTGTTTCTCTACTTTTATAATCGTTCTTATTAAAGGTTATACCCTCATATCTCTTTTTAGAAATTTCTTGTACTTTATCCCAAACTTCTCTTGAGATAATAGGTGTATGATGATCTTTAACATAATATTTTTCTCTTTCACCTTTATTTCTAACAGTTTTATGAGTAATAGGACTAACTGTATATGATTTATTTTGTAATAAATCACCAACATACTTCTCTTGATGTATCATATTGCTAATAGAAGAAGTGGACCATCTTGCTCCTGTATAACTAGGAATTTTCATTTCTTCAAGTTTATTTGCTATTCTTCTACAACCTAGTCCTTCAATATACCAACTAAAAATCATTCTAACAACTTCTGCTTGTTCTTCGTTTATCTCTAATTGTTTTGTTTCTTTGTTCCAATCATAACCATAACAATCAGGACTTCCAACATATTCTCCTCGTTTCATCATAGCTTTTAAACCTAATTTAACATTTTGAGAAGTAGATTCACTTTCAGCTTGAGCAAAAGCACTATAAAGAGTTAAAAACATTTCACTATCTAAATCGATTGTATGAATATTTTCTTTCTCAAAATAGACATCAACTTTCTTATCTCGTAATTCTCTACAATACTTTAACGTATCTAAAGTATTTCTAGCAAATCTTGAAATAGATTTAGCTAGAATAATGTCTATTTTGCCATTTAAGGCATCATCTATCATTCGTTGGAATTCAGTCCTATTTTTAACTTGTGTTCCACTAATACCCTCATCAGCATATATTCCTACAAACTCCCAATCAGGATTTGATTTAATCTTTTCAGTATAATATTTTATTTGTGAATTATAACTTGTAATTTGTT